>JBGUQG010000220.1:0-2681 GCA_045130815.1 Christensenellales bacterium | reverse complement strand
CAGGGCGATATCTGTCCAGGAATGACGGCCCCGGCGCTGCTTCAGGACGGCGCGGGGTTGTCTGTGAAGGATATGAAGTGGGGCTTTGGGCGAGCAGAGGGCGGTCTTGTGATCAACGCCCGTGTGGAGACTATCGACACAAAGCCCATGTACCGGGGCATACAGCAGCGCCAGCGCTGCGCGCTGCCCGCCTTCCACTACTATGAATGGCGCGGGGGAGACCGGCAGAAGTTCGAGATCGGCCTTTCGACGCGGTCCATGTTCTTCCTGGCCGGTCTGTACAGGATCGGGCGGGAGGGCACCGAGTTCGTGGTGCTGACCCAGCCGCCGCTGAAACCGATCACGCCCATACACGATCGCATGCCGCTGCTGCTGGATTCGCCGGCGGCCCTGCGCACCTGGCTTGGCGGCATGGAAATCCGCTTCGGCGACGAGGATCGTCTGCGGATCGCCGCCAGCGGTCCGGAGCAGCTTCAGATGAAGCTATAGGCCCCGGAGAGCGTCGTACTCCGCCTTCATACGCAAGAGCCGCGCGTCGGCATGCCCGACCAGCAGCGAATCGATGGCGCGGGCCAGTGGCGGCACAGCGGCCAGCGCCTGGGAGAGCGTGTTGCGGTTGTGGCCCACCTCGATCAGCGTCGCAAACACGCCGATATTCTGGTTGTAGCGCCCGTCCTTCACCAGCACCGGCTTGCACAGGCCGGGCTCAATGCTGTTGATGCGCTTCTCCAGCGCGCAGGCAAAAGCGTAGTTCTGTTCGTACCAGGGCTTCACCTCAAAACCCTTTCCATTTCCCACCAACAGCATCAGCGGCGCGAGTGCCTCGCCTGATTGGGACTTGACGACCTCGATCTCGCCTTCCGCGTAGGCATCCCGGTGCAGGTCGATGTACAGATCAAAGGGCGTTTCGTAGCCCTCCAGCGTCGCAAGGGACCGGGTATAGGCGGTGGACAGCTGGTCGCCCTCGTGGTCGGTCACATCGTGGACGACCTCGAAGCCGTAGCCGCGCAGCGCCTCGGCCAGCGCTTCGCCCACGCGTACCACGCTGTGGTCCATGTCCGCGGTGCGCCATGCCTCCAGGGCGTCGTAGGGATCGTCAGCCACCTGCTCGTAGGCCTCGTGGGTATGGGTATGATAGATCAGAACCCGCGGCGCTGCCGCGGGTTCTTCGGTCGGCTTTGCGACGATCTCGATTTCAATGCCGGCCCCGCCAGGATCGAGGGCGAGACCGCTGTCAGACGAAGCAAAGACCTGCGCGGTCTTTGCCCCGTCGTTTTCGGTATCAGCCCGTACCAAACTGGCTGAACCGCTGACCGGGGCGGGCTGACTTTCGGTCAGCAGCTTCGCGCCGATCAAACCCAGCACCACCGCCAGCAGCGCGATCGCGATCCCCAGCAGCAGCCGCGACGCCCGGATCACCCTGAAATGAATCATGTGTTCACCTCCCGCAGCACTTCACGCACTAATCTATGTTTGCCGCGCTTTCAAGATAACCCGGTAATACCGTAGGAACTGCATGGATTGAAAAGCGAAAATGCAATAATATATTTCACGATGAATCAATAAAAATGAAACCCAACAGGTCAAATTTGGTTGAACAATCGTTTAATTATGCAAAATAACGCCAACTGCCCTTGCGAAAACAGCTCATTTCGTGTATAATTGCATCATAAATTTCGGCCCTAACGATTTTCGGAGGATACTGACGGATGGACAACGCACAGGAATTGATTCAGCGTTTGAATCACAGCGGAAAAAAACTTTCAAAAAGTCATCGGCGCATCGCGGAATGCATCGTCACCCATTATGACAAGGTCGTGTTCATGACCGCCTCCAAACTGGGGGAGTATGTGGGCGTGTCCGAGTCCACGGTGGTGCGCTTTGCCGCGGCCCTGGGCTACAGCGGCTATCCCCATTTGCAGAAGGCGCTGCAGGAGCTGATCCGCCACCGTCTGACCGCGTCCCAGCGCTTTGAGATGACCTCGGACATGGATCACGCCCAGGTGCTGAACAAGGTGCTGAAGGCGGACATACAGAACATACGCTCCACGCTGGATGAAATGGACATCAACGCCTTTGAGGACGCCATTGAAAAGATCATTGCCGCGCGGAACATCTATGTGCTGGGCCTGCGGGCCTCCGCGCCCATCGCGGAGTTCTTCGGCCACTATCTGCGCTTCATCTTTCCCAACGTGCGGGTGGTCACCAGCGGCATCAGCGATGTGTTCGAGCAGCTGGCCCGCATCGGCGAGGGCGACCTGCTGATCGGCCTGTCCTTCCCGCGCTACACGGCCCGCTCCATCGAGGCGATGGAGTTCGCCCGCTCCCGGGGCGCTTCGCTGATCGCCATTACAGACGGGCCGCTGTCGCCGCTGCACGCCACGGCGGACACCTGCCTGATGGCCAAGAGCGACATGTCCTCCTTCGTGGATTCCTTCGCCGCGCCGCTGTCGCTGATCAACGCGCTGATCGTGGCACTGGGTCAGCGCCGCCGGCACGAGGTGTCCCAGTACTTCGACGAAATGGAGCAGATCTGGGGCAAGTACGACGTGTATCTGGCCAAAACGACGGAATAGAGAAAGGCTGCACAGGCATGGATTGTATCGTGATCGGCGGCGGCGCGGCTGGGATGATGGCCGCGCTGTCCGCTTCAAGGGGCGGCGCGCGGGTCACGCTGCTGG
>JBGUQG010000219.1:0-2261 GCA_045130815.1 Christensenellales bacterium | reverse complement strand
GATGCAGCGCATCGTTGACCGAAGCGAAGCAAAGCCAGGGCGGAAAAGGCGCCCGCAGTTGTGTATGGATTAGATGGAATTCAGTATGAGGTATTATATCGCCGTCGTGGAAGCGGGCAGTTTTTCCGAGGCGGCGGAGGCGTCCGGGAGCGAGGCAAAGGTCGCCGCCCGGGCGAAAAGGAACGTATGATATGGCAGAGGGTGTTCTGGTGACCGGCTTCTCCCGCGCCAACAGATATGCTCATGGATGATCGCCGCATTTGGAATTGACCGGGGCGTCAGGGACGGGTATAATGTATACAACACAATGCGACGGAGGTACGGACATGGCTGTTTCAGAGTATTCCAAAGCTTATCACGAGAGGATGTTCCCCGGCTGCGCATCCGGATTCTTTGAGACCGACCCGGAGTTTATCGAGCGCTTCGACAGCTTCGCCTTCGACGAAGTGCTGAACCAGCCGGGACAGCAGCTGGACGACAAGACCCGCTTCATGGCGATCCTGGCCACGCTGTTGGGCTGCCAGGGCATCGACGAATTCCGCGCGATGGTTCCCGCGGCGCTGAACTTCGGCCTCACACCGGTGGAGGTCAAGGAGATCGTCTACCAGGCGGTGGCCTACCTCGGCATCGGGCGGGTATTCCCGTTTCTGAAGGCGACCAACGAGGTGCTTGAGGCCCGCGGCGTGAAGCTGCCGCTGGAGGGCCAGGCCACCACGACGCCGGAGAATCGCCGGGAGGCGGGCACCCAGGCGCAGGTGGACATCTTCGGCGAGGGCATGCGCGATTTCTGGCGGTCCGGCCCCGAGGAGAGCCGCCACATCAACCTGTGGCTCGCCGCCAACTGCTTCGGCGATTACTACACCCGCACCGGGCTGGATCACCGTCAGCGCGAGATGATCACCTTCTGCTTTCTGGCGGCGCAGGGCGGTTGCGAGCCCCAGCTGACCAGCCACGCCGCCGCGAATATGAAGATCGGCAACGACAAGGCGTTCCTGATCCGCGTGATCTCCAACTGCCTGCCCTACGTCGGTTATCCCCGAAGCCTGAACGCGCTCGGCTGTGTGAACAAGGCGGCGGAAGCCCTGTAAGGCGAGTGTCTCGACTGTGCGGAGCCGCTCCCCATCAATAGAAATCGCCTGACATGGGCGCGGCGTTCTGCCATGCGAAAGCCAAATCGGCGCGGGACGCAAGCCCTGCCGCCGGCATGCCGCGTTCATCACAATACGACGGAAAGCAGGAGGGATCGCGTTGAAGTATATGCACTCGGAATGGCGGCAACGGCTGGCCCACTGGATGGAAACGCTGAAAAAGGACCTGTATATCCCGCTGGGGCTCATCGACGTGGAGGCGTTCATGACGATGGACCACCTGACGCCGGAGGAGGCCGGGCGGCATGATTTCGCGCCGATGGCCCCCGGCACGAAGTGGGGACACACCTGGGAATACTGCTGGATGAAGGGGCGGATCGTGCTGCCCCGGGCCACGGCGGGCAGGCGGATCGCCATGGACCTGCAGACCGGCGGCGAATCCACCGTATTCGTGGACGGGCTGTCCTTCGGCACCCGCCGTGCGGAGTGGGTGCACGTGCCCCATCACTACATCGTGGACAACTTCCTGACGGACTGCGGCGAGCCGGGCCGGACTTACGAGCTGCTGATCGAGGCCTATGCCGGGCACTTCTTCCCGGAGAGCGACCTGCAGGGCTGCGCCACCGGCCCCGTGCTGCCCGGCAGCTATACCGACCCCAGGATCGAGGGCGAGCGGGCCGTTCTGGGAAACATGACCTACGGCGTCTGGAACGAGGACGCCTATCAGCTGTACATGGACCTGAGCACCCTCTCCCTGCTGGGCGAAATGCTGGACCCCGAGAGCCTGCGGGCGGACCGGGTGGCCGGGGCGCTGGAGCAAGCCACACTGATCGCAGACTTCGAGCAGGATCCGGAGGCCCGCGTTGAAAGCTACCGCGCGGCGCGGGAAGCGCTGCGACCCGCGCTGGAGGCCGTGAACGGCAGCACCGCGCCGGTGTTCTATGCCATCGGCAACGCCCATCTGGACCTGGCCTGGTTGTGGCCCATGGCGGAGACCCACCGCAAGACCAGCCGCACCTTCGCCCAGCAGCTGCGCCTGCTGGAGGAATATCCGGAATACAAGTATCTGCAGAGCCAGCCCGCCGCCTACGAGATGTGCCGCGAGCACTATCCGGAGCTGTTCGAGCGCATCGTGGCCGCGGCAAGGGATGGCCGGTGGATCCCCGAGGGCGC
>JBGUQG010000218.1:0-3989 GCA_045130815.1 Christensenellales bacterium | reverse complement strand
TGAGCAGCAGGTGCCCCTCCTCTCCGGAGGCCTTCAGCACCAGCTTCTCTTCGCCGGAGATCAGCGCGTCGGAGCGCTTCATGCGGTCTCCCAGGTCCTTGACGCGCCAGTCCACGCCCGTCAACCGGAACTTCCAATCGCGCACCGCGTCCGGCGTGCGGGTGTACCAGGGCGCGGTGAACTCCGCCAGGTGCCGATCCCCCGCGGCGGCGATGGCGCCGTAGCGGCGGAACAGGTCGAACTTTACCCTGTGGGCGCACTTGAAGTGGTTGTTCATCCAGTTGTCGTCCCCGCCCTCGTCGAAGCCGGACTCATGGTATTTGTCCGCGAAGCGGGCGTACAGCGGCATCAGGTTGATGTCCCGATAGGACGCGCGGGTCAGCCAGGTAAAGTGGTTGATGCCGGTGACGGTAGTGTACAGCTGCCGCCGTGTCACGCCGGGGATGTCGTACTCCTTCTCCAGCATCCGGCACAGCAGGCCCTGGGTGCCAAACACCTCGTGGCAGCAGCCGAAGGCCTTGATACCGGGGAACACGTGGTACAGCGTGCGCACGCACAGGCTCATGGGGTTGGTGTAATTGATCACCCAGGCGCCCGGCGCGCAGTCGCGGATGGCCTCGCCGATCTCCACGAACATGGGGATGGCGCGCATGGCCCGCATGAAGCCGCCCGCGCCCACGGTGTCGCCCACCGGTTGCCACACGCCCACCCGCTCCGGCAGGTGTACGTCCGAGCGCATCTCCTCAAAGGTGCCGGGCAGTATGGAGATCACCACGAAGTCCGCGCCCTTCAGCGCCCCGGCCAGGGTGTCCGAGACCTCATAGCGCCAGCGGGAAACGGCGTCCGGGTGGGCGCTGATGCGATTGCCGATGATCTCGTTGCGCCTCGCCGCGCTGTTGTCGATGTCGTACAGGCGCACGGTGCCGCACATGTCGCCGTCCATGGCCAGGTCCATCATCAGGCCCCAGGCCCATCCCCGGGAGCCGCCGCCGATGTAGGCCACGTTCAGCTCGCGGGCCCTCTGCCTGTTCTCATAGCTCATTGTATCAATCCTCCCGATTGAAGGGACCGGCCTGCGGGTCCAGATGGCCGTCGCGGACCATCGAGAATGCGTTCATCGGATACTTTTTCAGGTTTTCCAGGATGTTGCGCCCGTCCGCCTTTGAAAGCAGCGCGGTCCGGTCCCGGATCACCACATTTTCGGCCTGATGCTTGGAGGGGCCGCCCACGCAGCCGCCGGGGCACATCATGCCCTCGATGAAGTCCTCCTGAAGCCGGCCCGCCTTCAGAAGCGTCAGCGCCTTCCTGCACTCGTCGCCGCCCGCGCAGGTCAGCAGACTGATGCCCGAGACATCCTCGCCCAGTTCCTTCATCACCTCCAGCACGGCGCTGCCCACGCCGCCGCTGCCGGCGAACTTCTTGCCGTAGACGGAGGCCTCCTGATAGTCCTCCGCCACCGGCTCCAGCGCCACATCCGCGGAATCCAGCATGGCCACGATCTCGCCGTAGGTCAGCGCGTAGTCGGCGCTGTCGGCGATGGTGGGGTTCAGGGTCTCCCCCTTCTTGGCGATGCAGGGGCCGATGAACACGGTCACGCAGTCGGGGTCCCGGCTCTTCAGGTAGCGGGACACCGCCACCATGGGCGACACGGTGGTGGATTTGTTCTTTTCATACTGCTCCGGGAAGTGGTGGTGCAGCATCGATATGAACGCCGGACAGCAGGATGTGGTCATCTTCCTGCCCGCCTTCTTGGCCTCGATCCACTCCACGGCCTCGTAGGCGGCGGTCATGTCGCCGCCCAGGCCCACCTCCACCATGTCGGCAAAGCCCAGCTTCTTCAGCGCCGCGCGCATGGCGGCCATGCCGATGTCCTTGCCGAACTGTCCCTCGGTGGCGGGGGCGCACATGGCCACCACCCGCTTGCCCGCGCGGATGGCCTCGATCACATCCACGCAGTAGATCTTCGAGCCGATGGCCCCGAAGGGGCAGTTGTGGATGCAGTGGCCGCAGTGCACGCACTTCTCGTCATCGATCTTGCAGATGCCGGCCTCGTCATAGTAGATGGCGTCCGCCGGGCAGGCCTTGCGGCAGGGCCGGGCCAGATGGATGATCGCCCCGAAGGGACAGGCCTTTGCGCACATGCCGCAGGCCTTGCACTTCTTGGAATCGATGCGCATCTTGGTGTCGCCGGGGGCGATGGCGTCGAAGCGACATGCGTTCAGGCACGCCTTGCCCAGGCAGAACCGGCAGATGTCGGACACGGAGTATTCCTGTATGGGGCAGTCGTCGCAGGCTGCGGGGATCACCGCCACCACGTTGCTCGTGGGGTGCTGGGGCTCCGGGCTCTGGCCCATGGCCAGGCGGATGCGCCCGCGCAGGATCTCCCGCTCCTTGTACACGCAGCAGCGGTACTGGGGCTTGGGGCCGGGGCTGACGCGGTACACGATCTCCTCGGTGCCCTCCGCGTCCAGCTTCCCGGCCCAGGCCAGGCGGCACACCTCCCGCAGGATAAAGTGCTTCAGTTCGACGATGCCCTTGTCGTTGGTTATCATTTGCTCTTCTCCCGATGCTTATAGTGTGACGCCCTGCTTGAATATGGCCAGGTCATGAAAGCCGTTGATCTCGTTGCGGGTCTGTTTTCCGCCGGCCACGGACAGCACCAGCTCCATCAGCTCCGCGCCCAGCGCGTCCAGCGTCATGCCGGACAGCAGCCGGCCCGCGTCGAAGTCGATCCAGTTGCGCTTCTTTTGCGCCAGCGGGCTGTTGCTGGCGATTTTCACCGTGGGCACCGGGCAGCCGAAGGGCGTGCCGCGGCCCGTGGAGAACAGCACCAGCTGCGCCCCGGACAGGGCCAGCCCCGTGGAGGCCACCAGGTCGTTGCCGGGGGCGGACAGCAGGTTGAGGCCGCGGGTTTCCACCTTCTCGGCGTACTTCAACACGCCCTTCACCGGACCGGAGCCGCTCTTCTGGGTGCAGCCCAGGGCCTTGTCCTCCAGCGTGGTGATGCCGCCGGCCTTGTTGCCCGGCGAGGGATTCTCGTACACCGGCATGTGATAGCTTTCAAAGTAGCCCTTGAAGTCGTTGATCAGGTGCACGGTCTTTTCAAACAGCGCTTCGTCGGCGCAGCGGTCCATCAGTATCGTCTCCGCGCCGAACATCTCCGGCACCTCGGTCAGGATCGTTGTGCCGCCCATGGCGCCCAGCAGATCGGAGAACACGCCGATGGTCGGGTTCGCGGTGATGCCGGACAGGCCGTCGGAGCCGCCGCACTTCAGGCCCACCACCAGCTCGCTGGCGGGGCACGCCGCGCGTTCGTCCTTTTGCATGCGCCCGACCAGTTCTTCGATCAGCGCCATGCCGGCCTCAAGCTCGTCCTCCACGTCCTGGCACACCAGCGTGCGCAGACGTTCGGGGTCGTAGTTCCCCACCCGCTTCATGATCTCGGCCACGCCGCTGTTCTCGCAGCCCAGGCCCAGCAGCAGCACGCCGCCGGCATTGGGATGGGTGCACAGGTTCGCCAGCGCCTGGCGGGTGTTCTCCTGGTCGCCGCCCATCTGGGAGCAGCCGTAGGGGTGGCTGAAGGCGTGCACGCCCTCCACCGCGCCGCCCACATACTTCTGGGCCAGCTTTTCCAGCGCCTTGGCGTTGTCGTTCACGCAGCCCACGGTGGGGATGATCCACAGCTCGTTGCGGATGCCCGGGCGGCCCAGTTTGCGGGGATACCCCATGAAGGCGGCTGCTTCGCGCCGGGGCAGGGCCGGGTGGGTGGGATGGTATTCGTATTCCAGCGCGCCGGACAGGCCTGTGCGCAGATTGTGGGTGTGCACATGGCTGCCCAGAGGGATATCCTGGGTGGCCACGCCGATGGGGAAGCCGTACTTGATGACCTTTTCACCGGCGGCGATGTCCCGCAGGGCCACCTTGTGGCCCATGGTGATGTCCTCAGCAGGCGTGACCTGTCCCGCGCCGTAGTCCACCGTCTCGCCCGC
>JBGUQG010000217.1:0-5077 GCA_045130815.1 Christensenellales bacterium | reverse complement strand
GGTGTCCTCGTCGATGATCTCAAAATCCGAGCCGAACGACACCGTACCATCGCCGCGGGTCTTTGGGGATTGTCCGAACCGGTATTGCAGGCTGGAGCTGTTTGAAATGTCGATGGTCTTAATGGCGTTGAAGTAACAGAACAGGCCGCCCAGCTCGGTGTTCTTGCTGATATCCAGGCTGGTCAACCGATTGTCATAGCAGGTCAGCTGAAGCAGCTTGGTGTTCCTGCTGACATCGAGCTGCGTCAGCTGATTGCCATTGCAGAACAGGTTTGTCAGCGCCTCGTTCGCGCGCACGTCCAGTGTCTTCAGGCAGTTGTCGCCACAGGAGAAGGCTTCCAGCCCGAAGAGCCTGCTGATATCGATGTCGGTCAGCCGGTTGCCATCGCAGTGCAGCTCGCGCAGCGACGACAGCATGCCCACATCCAGGCTCGTCAGCTGGTTATTGCGGCACATGACGGACTCCAGGGCGGTGTTCGCGCTTAGGTCCAGGGTCTTGATCTGATTATCTTCGCACTCCAGAAAGGTCAACGCCGGCGTGCCGCTCAGGTCCAGCCCGGTCAGCCGGTTCTTGTCGCAGATCAGCCGCTGCAGCGCGGCGTTTTGGCTCACGTCCAGGCTGGTCAGCTGGTTGCCGATGCAGTCCAGCTCCCAGACCTTCGTGTTCCCGCTGACATCCAGGCTGGTCAATTGGCAGTAGCCGCAGTCGATCTGAACCAGCGCCGCATTGTTTTTCACATTCAGCGAGGTCATGGGATTATCTCTGCAAAACAGCTGCTCCAGCGCCGGATGGCCGGTCACGTCGATGCTGGTCAGCTGGTTGTTGCCGCAGATCAGGGTCTCCAGCTTGGTATTCTTGCTGATATCCAGGCTGGTCAGCTGGTTGTAGTTGCAGGCCAGCCTGGTCAGCTCCGGATTCTGGCTGACATCCAGCTGCTTCAGCGCGCAGTTGGTCACGCCAAGCTGCTGCAGGCGCGGATTTTGGGTGACATCCAGCTCGGTGATCGGATTGTTGCCGCAATCCAAGTGATCAAGTCTGGGATTGTGACTGACGTCGATCTGCGCAATCTTATTGTGCGCACAGGAGAGATAGGTCAGGTTGGGGAACCATTCGATGCCCTGCACGCTGGTGATATCTCCGTTGGTATCCACATCGATCAGGTACGCCTGCGTTCGCACGGACTCGGTCAGCACGCCGTCGGTGCCGTACTTGCCGGCGATGTACTCCTGGAACTTGGCGTCCGGGAAGTGGGCCTCGTCGATGGGAATATCTCCCTCGTCGAAGGTCTCCCCCTGCTCCGTTCCGGCAAGGCGCACCTCTGGCGCGGTCCATTCCTCATCCTCTGCAAACTGGGCAAGCTCCACGTCCTCCGGAACGGGCAGCAGATCCTCGACCTCAAGCACCTCGGAATCGACGGACTCGGTGAACACCTCTTCGTCCGCCAGTGCCGCCAGCGGGCCGGTAAGCATCGCGACGGCCAGCAGCAGTCCCAACAGCCTTGCAAGATTGCGCTTCATTCAAATCCCCCCTCGCTCCAAAGCCGCCCCTATTTCAGCTTCAGCCCGTCGCTGAAGGCCTTGCCGACCACCTCGCCCACCACGCGATAGGCGTTGAAGGACGGGTCGAATATGATGGGCCGCAGCTTGCCCAGGTCCACCCTGCCGTCGGTGAGGATGGATTCGTCCGCCTGGGAGGCCACGATCTCGCCGATCACATAGCCGGTCCCGGTGTCCCAGCTCTTCACCCGGCATTCCAGCGTCAGCGGGAACTCCTCGATGATCGGGGCGTTCACGTGGGCGCTCCTGTGGGTGTGACAGCCCGCCTTTTCAAGCTTGTTGACCTTCTTGCCGGTCTCCACGCCGAAGTAATCGCTGATCAGCACCGTGTCCGCGGTGCCGAAGGCCACGGTGAACGCGCCGGTCTTTTCGAAGTTCTCGGTGGTCTTGTGCTTGGACAGCATCAGCGTGATCTCGTTCATGTCGCTCTGCATGCCCCAGGCGGCGTTCATGGCGTTGGGCACGCCGTTTTCATCGTAGGTGCCGATGATGAATACGCCCTCCGGCGCAATGGTGGACTTGTTGCCCGCGAATTCGATGCTCATATGGATCTCCTCCTTTATCGTTCCGTTCGGTCTTCAGCGCCCCAGCCGTATCCTTCGGCGCTCCAGCGCGGCCTCGTACTCCCGGACCTCCGCGTCGGTCTGCGGGGTGAAGGGCGGCACGGGGATGGGCCGGTCCTTTTCGTCCAGGGCCACGAACACCATGTACGCCCGGTTCACCGGCTCGCGGCTGCCGTCCAGCCGCTCCACATAGCTGTCCACCCGCACCTCCAGCGACGTGCGGCCCGTCCAGGTCACCCGCGCCTCCTGCACCAGGGTGTCGTTCAGGTAGGCGGGGTTCAGGAAGTTCAGGTTGTCCACGCACACGGTGGTCACCGCGGTGTGGGTGTAGCGCCGCGCCGCCACGCCGCCCACGATGTCGATCCAGGCCATCATCTGGCCGCCGAACAGGCGGGGCAGCTTGTAGCCGTTGCAGTGCTGGGGCAGCACGATCTGTACGCTGGTGGTGATATCCGGCATGATGGGTCAGCCTCCCTTTGGAAGCATTTTACCATATACCCGGGGTCCTGTCAAAGAAATCCCGACCCTTCGCCAAATTTCGGCGCAAATCAACGTATTCTTTGCAATGACAGGCTATAATAGAGAAAAGCTATGGTTGAGGTGCTTGATATATGCTTGAATTGAGGCATTTGTCCTTTGACGTGTCGGATTCCGGCGCGGAGCGCGAGATACTGCGCGACATCAGCCTGACCCTGCCGGACGGCAGGCTGATCGTGGTGACCGGCCCCAACGGCGGCGGCAAGTCCACGCTGGCCCGGCTGATCATGGGCATCGAGAGGCCCACCGAGGGCCATATCCTGCTGAACGGACAGGACATCACCGGCCTGGGCATCACCGAGCGGGCAAGGCTGGGCATCGGGTTCGCGTTCCAGCAGCCCGTGCGCTTCAAGGGCCTGCGGGTGCTGGACCTGCTGCGCCTGGCGGCGGGCAAGGCGCTCACCCCCGCGGACGCATGCGAATACCTGGCCGCCGTGGGCCTGTGCGCCCGGGACTACATCGACCGCGAGGTGAACGCCAGCCTGTCCGGCGGCGAGCTGAAGCGCATCGAGATCGCCACGGTGCTGGCCCGGGGCACGGCGCTGTCCGTGTTTGACGAGCCGGAGGCCGGCATCGACCTGTGGAGCTTCCAGAACCTGATCGAGGTATTTGAGCGAATGCGCAGAAACATCCGCGACAGCGCCATCATGATCATCAGCCACCAGGAGCGCATACTGAGCATCGCCGACGAGATCGTGGTGCTCAAGGACGGCCGTGTGGACCGCCAGGGCCCGCGGGACGCCGTGCTGCCGGAGCTGATCGGCACCGCCTCGGCGGTGGCGGGCTGCCGCAAATCATCGTAAGGAGGCGTCATAGCGTGGAACTGGACAGCATACAGATGCATCTTTTGGAGGAGATCGCGGACCTGCACGCCATTCCCGACGGCGCGTACAACATCCGCTCCAACAGCGCCTCGGCGGGCAGGCGCTCCACCGCGAACATCGAGATCACCCCGAAGACCGACGTCAGCGGCCTGGACATCCACATCAAGGCGGGCGCGCGCCGCGAGAGCATGCACATCCCCGTGGTGATGACCCAGAGCGGGCTGAAGGAGGTCGTGTACAACGATTTCACCATCGACGAGGGCGCCGACGTGGTGATCATCGCCGGCTGCGGCATCGACAACTGCGGCATGGCCGATTCCGAGCACGACGGCATCCACCGCTTCTACGTGGGCAAAAACGCCAGGGTGAAGTACGTGGAAAAGCACTACGGCTCCGGCGACGGCGAGGGCAAGCGCATACTGAACCCCGGCACCGAGGTGTACATGCAGGAAGGCGCTTACATGGAGATGGAGATGGCCCAGATCAAGGGCGTGGACGACACCGAGCGCACCACCACCGCCGAGCTGGACGCCGGCGCGAAGCTGATCGTGCGCGAGCGGCTGATGACCCACGGCCGTCAGCGAGCGCTGAGCACCTACGTGGTGAACCTGAACGGCGCGGGGGCCAGCGCGGACATCGTGTCCCGCTCCGTGGCCCGGGACGATTCCTTCCAGCGCTTCGACGCCAGGATCGTGGGCAACGCCCCGTGCAGCGGCCACACCGAGTGCGATTCCATCATCATGGACCATGGCCGCATACTGGCCGTGCCGGGCCTGGAGGCCAACGACGTGGACGCCGCGCTGGTGCACGAGGCCGCCATCGGCAAGATCGCCGGCGAGCAGCTGACCAAGCTGATGACCCTGGGCCTGACCGAGCAGGAGGCCGAGGAGCAGATCATCAGCGGCTTCCTGAAGTGATCCACCCAGAATACGGTTCAAGAGACGGTTCCTCCGGCCGCAAATGCGGTTGGAGGAACCGTCTTCCAAATCATGATTTTCCCGTTCCCTGAATTCAAAGCTATCCCCGCTTCGTCCTGATCTTCTTCGCGGAAGACCACTTTGAATAGTACTTCGTGCACTTCACGGTTTTATAGGCGCGGATGCGCACGTAATAGGTCTTGTTCGCCTTCAGGCCCTTGACGGTCTTTTTCAGCGTTCCGGCCTTCTTGACGGTGACGGTCTTCGCCCCGCCGAAGTCCTTCTTCAGGCCATACTGCACCTGATAGCCGCTGACGCCGCCGACCTTCTTCCAGCTGGCGGTCAGCTGCTTCTTCCCAGCCTTCAGCTTCAGGCCGGACACCGGCTTCGGGTTGATACTGAAGACGGCCTTGACCGTGCCGGTATAGCTGCCCTTGCCCTTGACGATGACGACAGCCCTGCCGACCTTCACGTTGTTCTTGTAGGAGACCTTGTAGTCCTTGCCCTTCTTCAGCTTCGCGCCGCCCAGCACCACCTTCACGGCGGGCTCCTGCGCCTTGCCGGTGTAGATCTGATCCTTGACGGTGATCTTCGCCTTCTCGATGCTCTTCCCGGAGGCGACGGGTTCCGCCGTCGGCGCGGCAGTGACCGGCGCGGCCTGCCCGGCGGGGGTTTCCGT
>JBGUQG010000216.1:0-11435 GCA_045130815.1 Christensenellales bacterium | reverse complement strand
GATACCGTGGAGCAGAAGACGCCCATCGGCTGCAAGCTGGTGTACGAGAAATGGCTTTCCGGGGACGGCGAGGAATATGCCCGCCTGCGCCTGGTGTACCAGACCACCGACCAGCTTCGGAATATCACGCCCCTGTCGCTGGACACGCCGCCCGCATCCTTCGACATCGGGCTTCCGGGCCTGGAGACGAGTGGGAACGGCTTTTACCGCCTGGATGATGCTTGCGCGGCGCTGCAGGGCGCGATCGACGCCTACGACGACCTGATCCGGACCTATGGCGGGACGGAGACCGTCGCCGCGGCCTGACGCGGCGGGCGTTCAGGCGAACCAACGGGAACCGGACAAAGGGGTGACGCGAATTGAAAAGGATGATGGGGCTGCTGCTGATCCTGCTGCTGGCAGGCGGCCTGCTCTGCGCGCGGGGAGAGATCAGCTCGGCGGCGCAGCTGAATGCGCCGGGCATGACCGTTGGCATCGACCAGGGCAGCGCGGCGGAGCTGGTCGTGCGCGATCAGCTGCCCGAAGCGAAGATCGAGTACTTCAGCGACAAGCCCTCGGCCTACCTGGCCGTGGCCCAGGGCAAGATCGACGCCTTTGTGTTCGATTACAACCAGATGCGCATCGCCGTCGAGGGCGGGGTCGGGGGCGTGCGCCTGCTGGACGAGAAGCTGGGCGAGCCGGTGCGCATCGCCGTGGGCATTTCGCCGGTGTCGAAGGTGGCAGGCCTTGAGGGTAAGCTGAACGCGTTTATCGCGCAGGCCCGGGCCGACGGCACGCTGGACGACATGTACAAGCGCTGGGTGATCGACGGGAACGAGACCCTGCCGGACATCCCCGCACCCGAAAACGCCGACATCCGTTTGACGGTGGGCACCTCCGGCATCGTGCCGCCGTTCAGCTATTATGTCGGCTCCCGGCTGACGGGCTACGACGTCGAGCTGGCCCACCGCTTCGCGGCGTGGCTGGGCGCGACGGTGACGTTCAAGGTGTATGATTACGGCGCCATCATCCCGGCCTGCGTCACCGGCGACGTGGACTGCGTGATGGCGAACCTGAACATCACTCCGGAGCGCGCCGAGGCGCTGACCTTCTCCGACGTGCTGTACGAGGAGTCGCTGGGTGTGATGGTGCGCGGCAGCCGGGCCGAAGCGCCGCAGACCGCCCAGGGCGCGGGCATGGCCCTGAAGGATATGAACGGGGCGCGCATCGGCGTGCAGACCGGCAGCAGCTTCGATGCGATGGTGTCGGAGAACCTGCCGGAGGCAAAGCTTGAATACTACAACACCAAGGCCGACCTGGTGGCGGCGCTCACCGGGGACAAGGTGGACGCCTTCGCGGTGGACGAGCCGGTGGCCCAGCTTTTGGCGCGGGAGGACGGACGGCTGACCTGGCTGCCGGAATACCTGGACAGCTATGAGTTCGCCTTCGTGTTTCCCAAAAGCGAGGCGGGCCAGGCGCTGCGGGACAGCTTCGACGCCTTCCTGGAGCAGCTGCCCGGGGACGCGCTGGATCAGCTGGCCGCCAAGTGGTTCGGCGAGGACGAGGGCGCCAAGACCATGCCGGACCTGACTGCCCTGAAGGGGGAGAACGGCACGCTGCGCCTGGCGACGGAATCGGGCTACGCCCCCTTTGAATATGTGCGCGACGGACAGGTCGTGGGCTACGACATGGAGCTGGCCGCCCTGTTCTGCGAATACGCCGGCTACGGCCTGGAGATCGTGGACATGAACTTCGACGGCATACTGCCCGCCGTGCAGGCGGGCAAGGCGGAGCTCGCCGCCGCGGGCATCAGCATCACGCCGGAGCGGCAGGAGAGCGTGCTGTTCTCCCGCCCGAACTACACCGGCGGCACGGTGCTGGTGGTGCTGAAGCAGGACGCCGGTCAGCCGGCCCAGTCCGTCAGCCTGCGCGACTACAACGGCAAGCCCCTGGGCGTGCTGGTGGGGCCGCTGATGGAGGACGCTGCCAGGGAGCACTTCCCGGACAGCGAGGTGCTGCTGTTCAACGGCTATCAGGACTGCATCGCGGCGCTGCTGTCGGGGAAGGTGGACGGCTATCTGGGCGACGAGCCGGGGGTGAAATCCGTGCACGCCGAGCAGCCGGAGATCGACTACATCCGCGAACGCATCGCCCAGAACAACTACAGCTTCGCCTTCCGGAAGAACGATGGGAAGAGCGCGGCGCTGTGCGCGGAGCTGAACGACTTCCTGGCCCGCAGCTGGGCGGACGGCACGATGCAGGAGATCGACGACATATGGTTTGGCACGGACGAGGACCGCAAGGTCGTGGACATGTCCGGACTCACCGGTGAAAACGGGACGATCAGGGTCGTCACCACCTCCACGGACATGCCCTTCTCCTACATCAAGGACGGAAAGAACGTGGGCTATGACATCGACCTGGTGGTCCGCTTCTGTCGGGACAGGGGCTACGCCCTGGAGCTGGGGGACGTGGACTTCGCCGGGCGGATCCCGGCCATCGAGTCCGGCAAGTACGACTTCACCACGGATATGAACGTGACGCCGGAGCGCGAGGAGCAGGTGCTGTTCTCCGACCCGACCAGCTACGGCGGCATCGTGCTGGCCGTGCGCAGCGCGGACCTGGCCGCCGCCCAGGGCGCGGCGCAGAGCGCCGGGACCGCGGCGAACGACCGCTCGCTGAAGAGCAGCTTCATCAAGACCTTCATCCGTGAGGACCGCTGGAAGCTGTTTGTCCAGGGCGTGCTGACCACGCTGCTGATCACGCTGCTGACCATACTGCTGGGCACGGCGCTGGGCTTCGGCATATTCATGCTGTGCCGTGGCGGCAACCCCGCGGCGAACCTGGTCACCCGCTTTTGCCTGTGGCTGGTGCAGGGCATGCCCATGGTGGTGCTTTTGATGATACTGTACTACGTGATATTCGGCTCCGTGGCCATCGGCGGCGTGGCCGTGGCGGTGATCGGCTTCACGCTCACCTTCGGCGCGGCGGTGTTCGGGCTTTTGAAGATGGGCGTCGGGGCGGTGGACAACGGCCAGTACGAGGCGGCCTATGCCCTGGGCTATCCGAACCGCAAGACCTTCTACAGGATCATACTGCCCCAGGCGCTGCCCCACGTGCTGCCCGCCTACAGGGGCGAGATCGTCAGCCTGATCAAGGCCACGGCCATCGTGGGTTACATCGCCGTGCAGGACCTGACCAAGATGGGCGACATCGTGCGAAGCCGCACCTACGAGGCCTTCTTCCCGCTGATCGCCGTAACGGTGATCTACTTCGCGCTGGAGGGGCTGGTCGGCTTTGTGATCAGCCGGATCACCGTCGGCTTTGACCCGAAGCGCCGCAAGAGCGCCGACATCCTGAAGGGAGTGAAGACCGATGATCAGAATTGAGCACCTGAAAAAGGAATTCCCCAACGTCACGCCCCTGAAGGATGTCAACGTGGAGATCCACGACGGCGACGTGATCGCCGTGATCGGCCCCTCCGGCACGGGAAAGAGCACGCTGCTGCGGTGCATCAACCAGCTGGAAAAGCCCACGGCGGGGAAGATCTGGGTGGACGATCAGGAGATCACCGATCCGAAGTGCGACATCAACAGGGTGCGGCGGAAGATGGGCATGGTGTTCCAGAGCTTCAATCTGTTCGGCCACAAGACGGTGATCGAGAACATCATGCTGGCCCCGATGGACCTGCTGGGCAAGTCGAAGCAGGAGGCCTACGACACCGGCATGCGCCTCTTGCGCACGGTGGGCCTGGCGGAGAAGGCGCTGAACTACCCGGACGAGCTGTCCGGCGGCCAGAAGCAGCGCATCGCCATCGCGCGGACGCTGGCCATGGACCCGGACGTGATCCTGCTGGACGAACCCACCAGCGCCCTGGACCCCACCATGGTGGGGGAGGTGCAGGCGGTCATTCGGGATCTGGCCAAGACCGGCAAGACGATGCTGATCGTCACCCACGAGATGAACTTTGCCAGGACCATCTCCAATCGCGTTTTCTACATGGACGAGGGCGGCGTGTACGAGGACGGCACGCCGGAGCAGATCTTCGACAACCCCCTTCGGGAAAACACCCGCCGCTTCGTGCGAAGGCTGAAGGTGCTGGAGCTGAACATCGAAAGCCGCGACTACGACTTCCTGGGCATGGCGGGGGAGATCGAGGGCTGGTGCCACAAAAACCAGATCGCCCCGAAGCTGGCCGGACGCGTCCGGCTGGTGTTCGAGGAGGCGGCGCAGCTGCTGGTGCCCGCGATGGACGAAGCGCGGATCGAGGCCGTCTGCGAATACTCCGAGCAGGCGGAGAGCGCGGAATGGACCCTCCGCTACGCCGGGCCGCGCCTGGACGTGACCCAGGGCGGCGACGCGCTGGCGCTGGCTGTGCTGAAGGGCATGACAGAGGAGCTCCGCTACGCCTGGCAGGAGGGCGCGCAGCTGCCCAACGCGCTGACCCTGAAGGTCAGAAGGGCGTAAAGAAAAGGGCTGGTCCCCGAAGTGGGGCCAGCCCTTTTCGCTGCGTCTTTCGTCAGTCCCTGCGCACGCGCAGCAGCCATTCGCCGTATTCGGCTGCGGTATACAGTTCGAAGTCGGGGTCGAAGCTGTAGCCCTCCGGCGCCTGGAGCAGCTGGACGTGATAGCTGTCGGGCGCGCCGTCGAAGCGGATCAGGCCGTCGTCGCCCGATTGCGCCGGGGTGCAGGTCGCGTCGGTGCAGAAATTGACCGTCACGCCGGGCACCGGCGCGCCGTCCTGGTCCACGATGTGCAGCACGTAGGCCTCGGCGGCCTGCCCGGGGGCTTCCTCGTCGCTGTATTCCCAGCTGACCTCGAAGCCCTGGCTCCGCAGGTCGTTGAGGATGGTTTCGATGTGCTCCTCGTCCGGAATCAAATACACGCCGATCATGTCGGGATCGTTGCCGTCGCCGTTGAACAGGCAGGCATAGGCGTAATAGTCCTCCGTCGCCCCGTTTGGCATGGGCTGGTCGAACACGAAGGCGTTGCGGTCCGCGTCGTACAGCTCCTGGAGCAGGCGGGCGTCGCTCAGATTGTAATACAAGAGCTCGGACAGGTTGTCATTGGCGGAGGGCTCCAGCCGCAGGTGGGCAACGTCGTCCGCCACCACATACACCGTCAACGGCTCCTGGCCCACCGTGGCCCGGATCAGCACGCGCCGGGCGTCCTCGTTCTCCACGTGGATCGCCCGGGCGGCGGCCACCGGGAACGCGCGGGTGGTGGCGTCCTTGGGGATCTCGTTCAGCACCGTGGTTTCGGTATAGCCGTCCCCCAGGAATGCCTCGATCACGCGGGCGATCTCCCCGGTCCCCAGGAAGCTGCCGATCCTCATAAAGCCCGCGTTGCCGAAGCGGTCCACGATCACGGTGACGGGAATGCCGCTGCTCTTGACGTGCTGATACAGCAGACTGCCCTCGTCGCGCCCCATGGGGAAGCTGAGACCCAGCTCCCCGCGGTAGGCTTCGATCTTCTCCAGGGTGTCGTTCGCCTCGCAGGACAGGGCGATGAAGGCGACGCGATCGCCGTACTGGGCGTAGGCCTCGTTCAGGTACGGCATTTCCGCCCGGCACGGCGGGCACCAGGTGGCCCATATGTTGATCAGCGCCGCCTCGTGGTCCTTCAGCGCCTCCGACAGCGTAAAGACGTTCCCCTCGGTGTTCGTCGCCGTGAAGTCCGGGAAAGGCATTCCCAGGACGCCGGCCTCCTCCGCCGTCGCGACACCGGCGCACAGCATGAGCGCCAGCAGGATGATCAAGAGCTTTCTCATGAATACACCTCCTGAATGTAAATGGGTATCGCGTTCGATTCATTTTACAACATCGACGCGGTTCTGGCAAGGGGCAAAAGGCGGAGGTGACGCGGGTGAAAAGCCGGGCGCCGGCTGCTCAGTTTGGGCCTATACGGGTATTTGATTTTGTGTTAAAATGGATGAGACATATCAGGATTGTGAGAAGTGCGGTATGGATACGGCTGCTTCGCTGAGCCGGTGGCCCGGCATCTTTCGGAAAAACAGGAGGTATCGCAGTGAAGAGATCATGGCAACGCCTTGGCGCTCTGCTTGTACTCTGCCTGGGTGTGTTTGCTGCCGCTGAGGCGATGGCGGATGCGGCGGACACTCCAATCGGAAGAATAGTGATAGAGGTCTCTGCTTTAACCTGTGGCCAGGAAGTGGAGCCGGACGAAGAGCCCTCCTGCAGCATCATGCCGTCCGTATCGGTGGAGCAGGGGGACAGCGCCTGGGTCGCTGACTGTGATGCCGAAGGCTATACGCCCTTGCAAGGCGTGATTGAAGGCGGACAGGCATACACGGCCTATGTGTCCCTTATTCCAAAGCCGGGCTATTGCTTCAATGCCGACTCCCGCGTGGTGCTGTACAACGCTGAGACCATGAGCCACGAGGCGGTCGAGCCTCTGCTGGCAGAAGACGACAGGCTTGTAATCGCCTGTGGCGTGAAGGCAGAGCACGAGTGGGACTATGACGCCTGCACGGAGAAGAGAGCGACCTGCATCAGCGAAGGCTACGAGCACAGGATTTGCGCGATCAACCCATCCCATGTCGTTAACACTACCTATCCCATCGAGCCGAACAACCATGAATGGGGCGAATGGGAGATTGTGCTTGAGGCAACCCGTTCACAGGAGGGCGAGCGTCGGCGTGCCTGTGCGCTGTGCGGCAGGGTGGAGACAGAGGCGATAGGGAAGACAAAGCTGCCCTATGCCGATGTCTACGAGCCGGAGACCTCCTGGATCATGTCGGCGACCGTGGCGTGGCGCTCGGGGCCGGACGCGCTGTCAGTAGCCTCGGCTTCGGAACGGCCGGCCACCGCGTTTGTGTGGCTTGATACCGGCCTGAACGTGTACGACCGAAACGGCGCGCTGATATCGGACGACCTGGGGAACTATATCGACGCGACGGCCGGCAGCATGATCCCCGCGTTCTACATAGCCGACGCACGGACCGCCGCGGCGCTCAAGGCGTTTATTCCCGACAGCGGCCTGTTGGATTGCTTCGTCGTTTCTACGCCTGATCACAAGGAGCTTGTGAAGGATGTGGCCGATCTGGTGCATGTGCGCGGCATGCTGGACTACACGGCAGTCAAGAATCCTTCGCGGGATGACATGCTGGACATGATCGCCAGCACCAATAGCGTGCACGGCAAGGTGATCCTGATCAGCGCGGACGCCGCAACCTATGAGAATGTCCGCTTCCTGCAAAAGCTGGCCTCTACGGTTTGGGTGGAGACGCCCACCGACACGCGCACGATCATGGCCGTGTACACCAACGGAGCCAACGGCGTGGTGGTGGACGACTATCGCGCGGCCATTCGCGCCGTGGAGTTTTTTAATGACGACGTGCCGTCGCTGCTGCGTGTGCCCTTTGTCATCGGGCACCGGGGCGATCCTTCCACCTATGTGGAAAACACGCTGGATTCTGCCCGGGGCGCGTTTGAGGAGGGCGTGGATTCGGTGGAAAACGACATCCAGCTCAGTGCCGACGGCGAGGTATTCATCCTCCATGACGATACCCCGCGGCGGTTTTTGATGCTGGAGGAGCTGGATGAGAATAACGAGCCTTATCATGCCGGACACTACACGCTGGAGCAGCTTCGCGCGCATCCCTTTGATTGGGACAGCATCGTCGCGGAGAACGAGGTCACTCCGGATCAATCCCGCGCCGGGAAGCTCTATGGGCAGGACGAGCGAAAGCTGTACACCGTACCCACCCTGCGGGAGTATATCGAGGCGTTCAAGGGAACGGGTCTTGTTCACGATACCGAGATCAAGAGTTACGACCCTGAGATCATCCCCGCCTACAAGGCGCTGGTGGATGAGTATGACGCCTGGGACCAGTTCTTTACGATTACCTTTAACCCGGACATACTGGAAGCGATTTACGCAGACTATCCCGAGATTTCCATCGGCGCGCTGAACGTGGCGGAGTGGCTGTGGCCGAAGGACTATTTGGACGGCGAGAGCGAACTCCAGGCCCAGCTGCGCACACTGTTCGATACCATCGACCGATGGAACGCGACCTTCAACCCCATTTACGTGCACGAATTTGGCGAGGCGCTGAGGGCGGCGCGGCACCGGGGGCTTACCGTATGGCCTTGGACGTATATCACCAGCTATAACGTCGAGGGCTTTGCCAGGGACTACATGACAGGCTACGCCGGGTTGACCAGTGATTCCCCGTGGTTTGCTACGGATTATATCATCAGGATCGACGCCAAAGACGTGACCGCCGCATCTGCCGAGACGATTCCCAGACCGATGGGCTGGACGCAGAACGGAGCGTCCCGGACGCTTCAGGATGCTGAACCGGTGTTCATCGAGCAGTTGTCCGGGACTCAGGCGCTGGCCATCTGGCGCTATCGCACACAATTTGAAGTCGACGGCGCAAGCTACGGGTCGTACTGCCTGTATTCCAATCCGTTTGTCGTCACGAGGCCACAGCCGACCATCTTTTCCTTCACCCTGCAATGGCAGGGAGGACATGAAGACAGCGCTGAATTCCAAATGTATGGCCAGGATTACGCACCGGTCGAGGTCCGGTTCAGCCGGACGGAGCTCAGTAAAACCCAGTGGCGCTATGAGGCGCAGCTGGATTTGGACGGCGACTGCTGTGTTATGGAAACCGTGCCGAAGGGCTACAGGGTCTACTATCGCAACGTGGGCGAACACGCTGACGAGAAGGATCGATGCTATAATGGCGGAACCATCGTCAATTACAGGTTGCCCGAAACCGGCGACCAGGCCAATTTCCCCCTGTGGATTGCGTGTGCACTGACAGGGCTGGCCGGGCTGGCTGTGTTTTGGCTCAGGAAGGTTCGATAAATGAGATATGGGCGACGTTTCAGGAGCAGGGCGTGGAGACGCAGACTGCGCGGGCTTCGCTGGGACAGGGTGTTGCTGCTGACGATATCGTCCGCGCTCTGTGCCTTTGGCGTCGCGCGGTTGATCGGCTATGGCGTCGATCTGATGGAGGCAAGACAGGCGAAACGCGAACTGAATGCGCTGTATGAACGCTCGCCTGAGGGAACCAAACAGGTCGAGGTTGCCGCCCCGCCGCTGCCTGGCGATTTCAGTGCCGCGGAGCAGGTCCAACGCTGGGATCAGGGGTCGGATTTGCCGCCGATCCCATACCCGGGCAATCCCGTCCTGACGATGAATGCGCGTTTTGATGCCGTTCGGCAGAAAAACCCGGATATCGTCGGATGGCTGTCCGTGGGAGGATTGCTGCGCGAGCCGGTCGTGCAGCGCGACAACGAGTTTTATGTGACGCAAGACGCCAGAGGCAGGCGCAATGAGAATGGCGCAATCTTCCTGGATGTCAATGCCGATCTGTCCACACGCCCCTACACCCTGATCCTCTATGGGCACAACATGAAGAGCGGCGCCATGTTCGGCTGCCTGCGCAACTATGAATACGCGGAATTCTGTGAGAAGCACCCGATCCTCACATTCAATACATTTTATGAAGAGGGACGGTATGTCTTATTTGCGGCAGGCAGAGTCAGCGACAGGGTGATCGACGAGAATTATGTGGATCTGTTCAGGCTGAGCACCTCAATGAAAATGGAAGAGCGACTGGACGCCATCGATTCGCTGAAGGCCAGCTCCATACTCCAATTTCAGGTTGATGTACGGCCTGACGATCAGCTGCTGCTGTTGGTGACGTGCACCGACGAGGCGGGAGAGCGTCGAGTGGTTGCCGCGCGCAGGCTGCGAGAAGGTGAATAGTCGGCTTTATCAACACGCTGGAGGAGACCTTTCGCACCAACGGTACTCCAAAGGCCGAGAAAGAAAATCACTTATGAAAATGAGCAACGCAGAGATTGTCCGGCGCATTGAAGCCGGCACCAACATAGTATACAATGGGGACGGATACACAAGAACCGTCCCCGTTGTACAAGAACCGTCCCCGTTGTATACCCGTTGTATAAGAACCGTCCCCGTTGTATAATGACGTGCATTCAATTCACGCCAGCAGCTTCATGATGTTGGCGCAGAGCGTGGCCAGCGGCGTGCCCACCACATAGCCCATCAGCGCCATCAGGATGCCCACGGGCACCAGCGAGCCGGCGTAGGAGCCCGCCAGCACCGGCGCGGAGGCCGTGCCCCCGATGTTGGCCAGCGAGGCCACGCCCGCGGTGAACAGGTCCAGCTTCAGCAGCCTGCACAGCACCAGCATCAGCGCCGCGTGGATCGCCAGCACGATAAACCCGGTGAGGATCCACGCAGGCGCGTCGCCCAGTTCCAGAAGGCTAGCGCGGGAGGCCAGCAGCGCGATCACGGCGTAGAGCAGCAGGTTGGAAATCTCGCTGGATCCGGCCACCTTGCCCAGGGGCGTCAGCGCGCACACCAGCGCCACGGCGGTCACGAACAGCACCGTCCAGGTGGCCTTGTCGGAAAAGACCGTCCAGTCGTAGAGCTTTGCGCCGACGTTCGTGGCGATGGCGCTGACCAGGAACGCGCAGCCGATCAAGAGCAGCAGACTTTGCAGTGTTACCGGCTTCGTGTTCAGCTTCGCCTCGTCCTCCAGGCGCACGGAAACCGCGTCCAGCCGCGAGGTATCGGCCTTCGTCCACTTGTTGAATCGCGGCGCCAGCTGGATGGCCCACAGCAGGAACATCACCCACAGCGAGTAGTCGATGGAATCGATTACCAGCGCGTAGCCCATGTCCGCTTCGGCGATGTCCAGCGCCGCCTGCACCGCCACCATGTTGCCGCTGCCGCCAATCCACGAGCCGCACAGCGCGCCCAGGCCCATCCAGGCATTGCCGCCGATGGCGGGCTTCATGATGACAAACGCGGCGATGAAGCCGATCATGATGGTCAGCGTCGCCGAGAAGAAGCCCAGCAGCATCCGCGGCCCCAGGCGCAGCACCTTGCGAATGTCGCAGCGCAGCAGCATCGCGAAGATCATCGCATAGGTCAGGTTGTTCTTGAGCGCGCTGTAGGCCGCCTTCGTCTCCCCCAGGTCCCACACCTTCAGCGTGCACAGCAGCATCGCGATCAGGTAGCACAGCACCACGGAGGGCACGTACCTGAAGAACTTCGCGAGCCCGCCCTTTGCCGTCTTCTCCAGGGTGACCAGCACGCCGGCCATGAACAGCAGCACGGCCACATAGGTAAATCCATTGGTAATCATCGCAGGTTCCCCCTCAACGTCTGTCCGACGGCATGCGCAGGCCGCTGTTCCTGGCAAAAGGGCGCCTCATACCCCACGCTGATAAGAATGCAGGCATGCCACAGCGGCGGGACACAGGCGTCTGAAGCCGCGGCCAGGCAGATCGGTCATTTCTTAACGAGGTAAACCTTTTTGTTGAGACTGTCCCAGCGGAGGAAGAAAGACTTCACGCAGTCATCGCATATGAATGCTACTTCGAAGGAACTCGCCCCGATCCTCTTTACGACATCCGCGCTTGTGTTCCCGCAATACGGGCATTTGA
>JBGUQG010000215.1:0-3122 GCA_045130815.1 Christensenellales bacterium | reverse complement strand
CCAAGCCCGGGGCAAAGCTGATCAAGTCCTTCGGCGGGCTGCACGGCTTCACCGGATACAGGGGCGCGATACTCACCGACTCCGGCGGCTTCCAGCTGTACTCGCTGATCCGGGAAAACCCGGAGTACGGCGAGATCCGGGACAAGGAGATCATCTTCCGGCCCGACCGCGGTCGGGAGAAGCTGACCTTCACGCCGGAAAAGTGCGTCCAGGTGCAGTTCCAGTACGGCAGCGACGTGATGATGGCGCTGGACATGTGCACCCACCCGGACGACCCCATAGACGTGCAAAGGCGCAGCGTGGAGCTGACCGTGCGCTGGGGCGAGCGCTGCCGCGCGGAGTTCGACAAGCTGGCGAAGAAGCTGGACAAAAAGCCCCTGCTGTTCGGCATCGTGCAGGGCGGCAGCGACCCGGAGCTGCGCATGGAATGCGGCCGTCGGCTGGAGGAGATCGGCTTTGACGGCTATGGCTTCGGCGGCTGGCCCATGGACGCCAGCGGCGCGTTCCGGCCCGACATACTGAAGATGGCCGCGGACGCCATGCCCGATACCAAGGTCAAGTACGCCATGGGGCTGGGGCGTCCGGAGGAGATCGCGCTGCTGGTGGGCATGGGCTACACGCTGTTCGACTGCGTGATCCCCACCCGGGAGGCGCGGCACCAGCGGCTGTACACCTGGCTTCCCGGCATGGACACCCGCCAGGGCGTGCGCAGAACCGACGGGAGGTTCTACAGGTTCCTGTACGCAATGGACGAGGAGCACCGGCGCGAGGACGGCCCCGTGGACCCGGCCTGCGACTGCGTGCTGTGCAAAAACCACTCCCGGGCCTACCTGCACCACCTGTTCAAGGTGGGCGATCCCTACGCCCAGCGCCTGGCCACCGCCCACAATTTGCGCTTTTACGGGAGATTGATGGAGCTGCTGCGCGATGAATGACGAGTTGCTCGACAAGCTGCTGGCCTCCAAGAAGTACCGCGACATCTGCCCGGACACCGTGCGCCGGGTGTGGAGCGAGTGCAGCGCCAGGTACAAGAAGGCCAGGGACGTGGAGAAGGCCGCTCGGGAGGCGCTGCACGGCATCACCGGGGCGTTCATGACCCCGGAGGAGGCCCGGCAGATCACCTACGACATGCACGCCTGGCACTGTGATAAAACCGACCCTGGTCTTGAAAGGATGCTGAGCCGCCACGCCTCCACCCGGGAGCGGCTGCCGCTGGCCGACATGGACGCGCTGTACGGGCGCATATTTGACATCGCAGGCCGACCCCGGTCGGTTCTCGACCTGGCCTGCGGCGTCAACCCGCTGTACCTGGGCGCGCGGGGCATAGAGACCGTGGGCGTGGATATCTCCGGCCAGGCGGTGGACGCGGTGAACTGCTTCGGCGAGACCTATCGCCAGCCCGTCCGCGCCGTGTGCGCGGACCTGCTGTGTCCCGGCGCGATACCGGGGCGGCGGTTCGACATGGCGCTGCTGTTCAAGCTGCTGCCGCTGCTGGAGCGGCAGCGGACCGGCGCTTCGGCGGAGGTGCTGCGCGCCGTGAACGCCGGCGTTTTGGTCGTCTCCTTCCCCACCCGCACGCTGGGCGGCAGGAACGTGGGCATGGCGGACCAGTATTCCCGGTGGATGGAGACCCACGTTCCCCCGCGGCGCGATATCGCCGGAAGCTTCGAAACCCACAACGAGCTTTTCTATATCCTGAAGGAGATCTGACATGCCCAAGCTGTACGTCGTCGCCACCCCCATCGGCAACCTGAACGACCTGACGCCCCGCATGCGCGGGGCGCTGGAAGGCGCCGACCTGATCGCCGCCGAGGACACCCGGGTGACCATGAAGCTGCTGAACCAGTTCGACCTCAAAAAGCCCATGACCTCCTGTCACCGGCACAACGAGGAGGGCAAGGCCCCGCAGATCGTGGAGAGGATGCTGGCGGAGGATCTGACCGTGGCGCTGACCTGCGACGCCGGCACCCCGGGCATCTCCGACCCCGGGCACCTGCTGGTGCGGGCCTGCCACGAGGCGGGCATCCCCGTGGAGCCGGTCTGCGGGCCCTCCGCGGTGGCGACCTGCCTGTCCGCCAGCGGCTTCGACGCCCGGGAATTCGCCTTCTACGGCTTTTTGCCCCGGGAGAAGAAGGCGCTTTCAGACAAGCTGGACGCGATCCGCGGGGCGGGCGTGCCGGTGTTCGTGCTGTACGAATCCCCCCACCGGGTCGTGGAGCTGGTGGAGGCCGTTGCGAACAAATGGCCGGAGTGCATGCTGTGCGTGTGCAGCGACCTGAGCAAGCGATTCGAGCGCATCTACCGCGGCGCGGCCCCGCGGGTGCTGGAAGCGCTCAGGGCCAATCCCAGCGTGGAAAAGGGCGAATACTGCATGGCCGTGGACATCTCCATGCTGCCGCCTGTGGCAGAGCCGCCGCGCCGGGCGGACGCCGCCGCGTTCATGCTGTCCAGACTTCTTGAGGGCGACGATCTTCGGGATGCCGCCCGGGCGGCCCAGGACGCCGGACACCCCCGCAACGAGGTCTATCGCGCGAAGATACGCATCCGGGCGCTGCTTGACGGCGCGGAATCGGAGCCGTAACGCAAGAATTAACCGTTGAAAACCCGGTTTTTCGGTAAAAACATGGTTGCGTTTTGCTTTGAAGCGTGCTATAATAATCCAGTGTGTTTGAACACCGGTTCTTTCCTGCGCGCTTTTGCGGCGGGAACGCGCCGGGAATCAAAGATGAGCGTTTCATACTTAAGGAGGATGTTCCATGTCCGCTGTTTCCATCATCATCGATATCGTGCTGATCCTTATTTCCATCGTCCTCATCGTCGCCGTGCTGATGCAGGAAGGTCAGCGCCAGGGTCTTGGCGCGATCGGCGGCGGCGCTGAGACGTTCTTCGGCAAGAACAAGGCCAAGAGCATGGAGGGCCGCCTGCAGAAGTTCACCAAGATCGCGGCCGCCGTGTTCATCGTGCTGGCCATCGTGGCCACCATCGTCACCTCTCACAACACCGGCAGCACCGCCGCGACCGTCGCCGACGTGACCGAGACCCTTGAGGAGACCGCCGGAGAGGCCGCCGACGCCGCCGAGGAGACTGCCGAGGCCGCAGAGGAGACCGCCGGGGAGGCCGCC
>JBGUQG010000214.1:0-10390 GCA_045130815.1 Christensenellales bacterium | reverse complement strand
ACAGGCCGGGGGCAACGCCGGTGAAGGTGACGGATTGTCCCGCCTTGACGGTGTGGATGGTTTCATCATCCACCAGCTCGCTGCCCGTTTCAGTCTTCTTCAGGTACTTTTCGCCACTCTTGACGGTGAACTGGAAATCCTTGTCCGCCATCTGCGCCGCCGTCAGGCCCAGCGACGTCTTGCTGACGGTCAGCTGTCCGGGATCGCCGGAGGGCACATAGGTGTTGGCGAAGTCCACGGCGAGGAACATTTCCTTAATGCCGAGGTTGGCCTGATCCTGCTCCGTCAGTTCGAAAGTCACGGAGGCATCCGTGGCGGGGTCGGCCGCGCCGGGGGCGCCCGGCACTTCAGTCTCCGTCGTTCCGACCTTCCTGGTACCGGTCGCGGTCTGCTCCGTCAGGGTATAGCCTTCAAACTCGGCGGTGGACCTGAGCTCGGACACGGTGATTTGGGTAACGCCCTGGTCAAGCAGCTCGCTCAGCCTGCTCGCGGACATCATGAAGCGGTACTGGCCGCTCTCGTCCTTCACGAACTCGGAATAGGGCACGTCCTGGGTAAAGACGGCCTGTCCATTTGCATTCTTGCCCTCGATCCGGAAGGTGATGCCCTTTTGCAGGCTCCAGTCCGGCGCGGCGCCCTTGACGGCCTTGTGCAGCACCAGGCCCTCGTCCGGCGAGGCATTGGAAACGGACATCACGCCGTCCACGCGGTAGATGTAGTTGCTGAAATCATCCATGTCGCTGAGCACGAACTTCCACATCAGCGGCTTGCCGTTCGCGTCCAGCTCGCCCTTGTAGCCCGCGGGCGTTTTGACCTCCTGCAGATAATACTGCTTGTTCATCTCCAGGCCGACGCCGTGCTTCTTCATGGACAGCATGATCCGCGCCACGCCGTTTTCATTGGTGCGGACGTAGACCGGCTCGCCAGCATTATGATGCAGCAGGGTAGTATATTTTGTCAGGCCCAGCTCGCTGAACGCGATCCGGTCGGCGTCGTCGCTTGCGTGCTCGTCCGCTTCGTCTGACGCGGGATAGGTCTCCTGGTAGGTCACGGGCTTGATCGCGCCGGTGTCATCATCCTCCTCGAACAGCTGGAACACCGCGTTTTCCAGCGGATGATCCATGTTGTTGTTGGCATACTTGAACAGGTTGATGCTGTAATTGCCGGCACTGCCGGTAAATTCGGCGTCCAGCTTCACAGTCACCTCCTGGGTCGCGGAGAAGTTCAGCGCTGTAGCCGTGTTCCTCATGGTAAATTCCACGTCCCGCTCACCCACGGGCCACGCCTTGTAGGTGATGGTCACCGCCGTGGCGTCCGGGATCCAGAAGGTGCCCACGTTGCTGTGGTAGGCCCACTCCACGTTCCTGCCCGCGGGGATGGTCGTGATCTCCACGGTCTTGAAGTCGACAGCCAGGTTTTCATAGGTGTCCGTCAGCGGGTAGACGTTGCCATTGTTCAGCGTCAGCTGCATGGGGTTGACCGTGATGGTATACTCCGCCCTGCCGTCCTTCAGCGGATAGTTCACCGTCTTCTTCAGGGGCTTCAGGTTAACGGGGACGGGCAAATCTTCGGTGGGGCCGCAGTGCTGGTTCGTCAGGCCGGCGCTGTTGTGATAGACACGTCCGCCGGCGTCCTGCCCCGCGTTGGGATCGTATTCCGGCGCATTCAGGCCTGCCGCGTACTCGCCCTGGGCATAGGCCTTTTCCTTGTCCAGCGTCATCAGGTAGGTCAGCTCGTACACCAGGCCGTAATCCGTGACGTCCTCGCTGACCGTATACTTCGGTACTTTGTCCTTCGGGATGGTGAAGGTCGCGGTGTTCTTGTCGCCGGAGCTCTCCACGGTTTTGCGGTATTGCTTGACATTAGCCGGCTGGTACACGGTGTCGCCCGACTTCGGCGCGGGCTTGACCAGCACCAGCTGGTTCAGCTTCGAAGCGTCCACGCTCTTCCCCGTGATGTAGGAGATGCCGGCGGCACTGTCCAGGAAGGTCAGCTGGTTGTCGTACTCGTCCGTGATGACCAGCGAGAGGTTGCTCTCGTCAAACCAGGATTCATCCACGCCCGATACTGTGATGGTATAGCGGATGACGGGCAGCGGCACCTGCTTGATCTCGTCTTCGCCTTTGTTGATGGTGGTCATCACCACGCCCACCTGTTCGCCGGACTTGGTGATGCTGGGCTTTTTCGGAATGGCCTCGACATAGGTGCGCACCGACTTGCCGTTGGTCAGAAGCCGCGCCTTGTTCCGGTGCTCCGCGGGTACGCCGTCGGAGCTGACGGCCGCGTCCATCCAATCCTCATTGTTCTGCGTCCAATAGGTGACGCAGATCTGCGTATGGTCGGCGTCGCTCGCCTTCAGGCCGAGGCGCTCTTCCACGCCCTCATTGTATTTGAAGGTGAAGCGCACGCGATCCCTGTTCTCGATCTTTTCTACCGTGGGCAGGGGCTCGTCGTCGTACAGGCCATAGATCACGATCGGGTGGTCCGCTTCGTTGATCCCGTCCGTGCCCCTTTTGAAAATATTTAGGTTAATGATCGGCTCCGTGTAGGTTCCATACACGGGATAGTCGTCCTCCAGGACCACCGGGGACATGACCTCATCCGCGCGGTTGAAGGTGACCTGCCACTGGATGTAGTCGCCCAGCACCTGCAGGGCCTCCTTTTTCAGGTCGCCCGCGGTTTCGTTCTCCGCATTGACGATGTTGTAGACACCCGTGACCGTGTTGCCCGTATAGCCCTCCTGAACCGTGTTTTCGACAGCGATGTTGCCTTCTTCATCCATCACGACCGCCTTGGAGGGATCCACGATGGTCCAATAGGTGATCCTGTAGGCGTGGTGCTTGTCCTCCGTGCCATACTTCGCCTGGTAATCCTCCGCCGTGCTGTCCGCGGGCAGCGTGGGCACCTTCCACGACCAACTCTGGCTGGTGGCGTCCGACGTGACGACGGTGACGCCCTCCCACAGCGTCTTTATGGGCGTGCTGCTGTATGTCGGGCTGCCGTCTTCCTTCGTACCGTTGCTGGCATACACCTCGAAGGTCTTGTCATCAAGGGTGACCGGCTGCTCATCGTCCTTTCGCCTGAGTTCGAGCGACTGGAATGCGTCCGATTTGGGATCGAAATACTTCATCGCGTCGGCGGCCTCTGAAACGATGGTGTCGACGATCTGGGAGCCCTCCACGGCCACGAGCCGATCCGCGTTGTAAATGACCTCCCACTTCACCAGCTGCCAGGTCTTGTTGTTCGCATCCTTGCAGGTGATGGTTTCATCCGCCTTTTTCTCCACGCCGACATAGGCCACCTCATCCTCCATGTCGACGGTCTTCTCGGCCACGTTGTCGTCGCCCTCGGCCCGGACGGTGTTGGTAGTCGTGTCCGCGGTGCCCTTGTTCCTTCCGAGCACGGCAAAATCGACATCGGCGGAATACTGCAGCCTGGCCGTCCAGCCGTCGGCCAGCTGGTCGATGGTCAGCTTGAAGTTCTTGTCGGAATTGTCGCCAGCGGTCATCGAAAAGGCTTCGTTCGGCTCGATCACATTGCCGTGGCGATCCTTCATGGTGATCTCTGGATCCTCGGTCTGAAGCTCCGCCAGGGACTTGAATACCTTGCTGCCGCCGACCTCCACCAGCTTGCCGTAGGTGACCGCCACCGCGGCATGGCTGTTATCATTATTCATGATATAGGTCAGCGCGGCGCCCTCCAGCTCGTCGATCACGCTGATGGCCGGCTCGCTCGATTCGCCCTTCGGCATGGCGTCGCCGTCGGTGGTCACGTACACGGTGTAATCGATATTGCCCGTATGCTGGTTGTACGTGCCGGACTTGTCCACGTCCAGGGTATAGCTGTCGTCCTCGGTGACGGGGATCTCTACATCCTCGGTAAAGGTCATGATGCCGTTCTTCACCGTCACCCTGGCGGTAAAGTCCAGCGTGAAATTGGCCCGGGGGGAGTCGTTCAACAGCTCGAAGCATTCCTTCTGCTCGGCCTTCTTGTCCGGATCGGTATAGTCCTCGACGTCCTTCCACATCACCTTGATCCGGTTCCCCTCCAGCGAAACCGTGCTGCCCTCGAACACGTCGCCGCCGCCCAGCGCCATGCTTAGCGTGTTGCTCGATAAGCTGAGCCCATCGAACCAGTTCCCAGGCAGGTCAAAGTACATGTAGTGGGGGGCAGGCTTGTCGATAAACTGCTTGTCCTTGTCCCTGGGATCCTCCGAGAAGGTCAGGCTGATATTGTAGGTGTCGCCGTAGCGCAGATTGGCGGCCTCGCCGCCCGAGCTGCCCATCAGATCCAAGACATCCCCATTGGCGTTGGTGGCATGGATTTCCGCGTTGACCAGCAGCGGCGCGATGTCCTGGTTGCCGGTTGTTGTATCCTGACCCACCACCGGGTCCGTCACGGCGATGGCGATCACCGTGCCGTCGTTCAGCGTCACGGTCAGGGCCTCGGGGGTATCGAAGGACTTTAGGCTGGTCAGCCGCCAATCGTCGCCCTCGCGGGCCACGGAAAGCAGCGCCGGGTCGGTGAACTCCACCGTCACGGCGTCGGCTGCGTTGTAATCAGACAGCTTCAGCTCATCCAGCAGCCGGGACAGCAGCACGCTGTCCTGGCCCCGCAGGCTGTAGGCCTCGCCCTCGTAGGCGAAATCCACCGTGTAGCTGAGCACGAACACGCTGAAGCCGTCGGTGGTAAAGCTGAAGCCGGACACCACCTCGGTGCCCTCGGCGGTGGCCTGGCTGTCCTTTTCAAAGTCGATGGGCCGGGGCTCCTCGCCCTCATGGATATGGTACAGCTGGAAGTTACTGCCCTCCACGCCCTCGGGCAGGGTGACGCCCACATCAAAGGCGTCGTAGTCGGTCTCGTCCACGTTGTCCAGGCCGATGTCCAGCACCACGTACTCCGTCTTCGTCACGCGCACGGCCACGGCCTCGTCCGCCACCACGTCCGCCACGGCGGCCTCCACGTTCGGCACGGGCGACTGATCCTGGGGCAGGGCCTCCACGGCCTGTTGGGCGTCGCCGGCCGCCTGGCTGCCGCTGATCTCGTCCGCGTGGCCGTCCGCCGCGCCGGGCAGCTGGCCCTCGCTGCCTTCCTCGCCGCCCACCGGCGCGATCACCACCGTCAGCGCGTCGCCCACGGTCAGATCCTCCAGCGGCTGCGCGCCGCCGGTCAGCGTCAGGGTATAATTCCTGCCGTTGAACACGCCGATTTCCGTGGACGCAAAGTCAGCCACGGGCTTGATCCTGTAATCGCCCTCGACCGGATTGACCTCCACCAGGCCGGCGTCGTATGTGATTTCCCAGGCCTCCAGGGGCAGCTCCTCCACGGGAGCGGCTTCCCCGGCGCTTTCCTCCTCGGACGGCTCCGGGGTCTTCGCCGGCTCCGCGCCCTCCATCAGCGCCAACAGCGACCAGGACAGCCGCGCCACCTCGCCCTCGGAAAGGTCCACCGTGGCCTCCAGGGACTCGGGGACCGCCGTCGGCTCCTCAGTCGGCTCAGCCGTGGGTTCGGCTGTGGGTTCCTCTACAGGCTCCTCAGTCGGCTCCTTAGTCGGCTCCTCAGTCGGCTCCTCTACAGGCTCCTCAGTCGGCTCAGCTGTGGGTTCCTCCGTGGGTTCCTCCGTGGGCTCCTCGGTGGGTTCCTCGGTCGGCTCCTCTACAGGCTCCTCAGTCGGCTCAGCTGTGGGTTCCTCCGTGGGTTCCTCCGTGGGTTCCTCAGTGGGTTCGACTGTCGGCTCAGCTGTGGGTTCCTCCGTGGGTTCCTCAGTCGGCTCCTCTACAGGCTCCTCAGTCGGCTCAGCCGTGGGTTCCTCCGTGGGTTCCTCTGTCGGCTCAGCTGTGGGTTCCTCGGTGGGTTCCTCAGTCGGCTCCTCAGTCGGCTCAGCCGTGGGTTCCTCCGTGGGTTCCTCTACAGGCTCCTCTGTCGGCTCCTCGGTGGGTTCTCCAAAAGGCTTCCCCTCTGGGGAAGCTGGCTCGCCGTCAGGCGAGACTGATGAGGTCTCCTCGTCGGAAGGCTCCTCAGTCGGCTCCTCGGTGGGTTCCTCAGTCGGCTCCTCCGTGGGTTCGGCTGTCGGCTCCTCGGTGGGCTCCTCAGTCGGCTCTTCCGTGGGTTCCTCAGTCGGCTCCTCGGTCGGCTCCTCCGCAGGTCCCTCTGTCGGCTCCTCGGTGGGGTCGGTTGTAGGAGTCTCCGTCGGCTCCTCAACAGGTTCTCCAAAAGGCTTCCCCTCTGGGGAGACCGCAGCGCCCGGAAAACTCTCCTGTGGAGAGTTTTCAGCGAGGTCGGGCTGGTAAGCCCCAATCGCGCCGTCAGGCGAGACTGATGAGGTCTCCTCGTCGGAAGGTTCCTCGGTCGGCGCCTCCGTCGCCCCCTCAACAGGCTCCCCGGTCGGTTCTGCCGTGGGTTCGGCTGTCGGCTCCTCCTCCACGGGCGCTTCCGTCGGCGCGACGCCCTTCTTCAGGTCGATGGTATACTTCTCATCGTCGGTCGAAACGCGCAGATGGGCGATGTTGAAGCTTTTCTGCACGGAAAAGACGTAGTCCACCAGGCTTCCGTGTCCGTCCTCCTCGCGGACATAGGACATCAGGCCGCTGTCCGTGCCGTCCACCCATTTCAGGCCGGTGACGTCCCGCACGCTGATATCGATGCCCGCGGACCGGAGGATGTCACTTAGCCGCAGCGACTGCCGGCTGCCCACCTTGAAGCTGTAGGACTTTGGCGCGTCGGTGGTCCGGGGCGCGTCGGTGGTTTGGGGCGCGTCGGCGGCCTTTGCCATCCTCGGCTTCTTTTTGCTCTTCTGGCTTTCCTCTTCAGAGGCGCCGTCCTGGGCGGCCTTTTTCTTCTTCTTTTCCCGCTTGCTTTCCTCCTGCCCGGCCTGCTGTTCGGCCTCCCCGGTCGATCCGCCCTTTCCGTCGGCGGCCAGCGCGGGCACGTTCATATTGAACAGCAGCGCCAAAACAGCCAGCCACGCCAGCACGCGCCGCCGATTCTTCTTTCCCTTGATGATCAGAGTGTTTTTCATGGTCCGCACCCCTTTGCGCACTCACCCGGCGCATTTCTTTCCAAGTACGACAAATAGAGGGACTCCGTCCCTCGGCCTTGTCATCGGTATTCGTGTCTATCCATATTATAACATGGACGTATGCTTAATACAACGAAATAATGAAGCCAGGCTGCGGCATTTGTGTAAATAATGCCGGGTTACTGGGCTGAACGCATTGAGTTTGATATTTCTAACCATCTGTTCATAATCAGTCAACACAACTGTCGTAATATACGTTTGACAAGCGATGCTTGAGGTGTATAATAGAATAGGATGAATGTAGCGGGCCGCGGCCCGCGAAGGAAAGGAACATACTATGGCAATGAAGAAGACGAGCATCGGCGGGCAGGCGCTGATCGAGGGCATCATGATGCGGGGCCCGAAGGTCACGGCCATGGCGGTGCGCAACGATAAGACCAAGCAGATCATACTGGAGGAGTATCCCACCAAGGGCCAGAACCGGGCGAAGGTGCTGAAGCTGCCCTTCATCCGGGGCATATTCAACATGATCGATTCGCTGTCCTTCGGCTACAAGTGCCTGATGCGCTCGGCGGAGCTTTCGGGCCTGGAGGACGAGGAGGAAGACAGGAAAAAGAAGCCCTCGGCGCTGGACAGGCTGTTTGAGAAGCTGCTGATGCCCATCGCGACGGTGCTGGCCGTGGCGCTGGCGCTGGGGCTGTTCGTGTACCTGCCGATGCAGCTGTGGAAGTGGATCACCTTCTCCGCCCCGTCGGTGGCCCAGAACTACTATCTGCGGGCCTGCTTCGAGGGCGTGCTGCGGATACTGCTGTTCGTGGGCTATGTGTGGGCCACGTCGCTGATGAAGGACATAAGGCGCACCTACATGTACCACGGCGCGGAGCACAAGACCATATTCTGCTATGAAAAGGGCCTGCCGCTGACGGTTGAAAACGTGCGGCCCCAGACCCGCTTCCATCCCCGCTGCGGCACGTCGTTCATGATGCTGATGCTGATCGTGGGCATACTGGTATCGATGTTCATCCGCGTGGACAACCTGCTGCTGCGCACGGGGCTGAAGCTGCTGACCTTCCCGGTGGTGGTGGGCGTGGGCTATGAGCTGATCAAGCTGGCGGGCCGCGCCGACAACCTGTTCACCCGGATCATCTCCGCCCCCGGCAAGTGGCTGCAGCACATCACCACCCGCGAGCCTGACGACAGCATGATCGAATGCGCCATCGCGGCCATGGAAAAGGTGATCCCCGGCGACGGAAGCGACACCTGGTAAAGCATCATGAAGCCCCTGCACAATAATTTCAAGCGCGACGTCAAGCCGCGGGAAATCGCATATGAAACCGGCAGCGCCAGGCCACGCGTGGTCTTCCTGCCGGTGATTGCGTTATTGCTGTGCCTGATCGTGGAGCTGCTGAACCGGGGCCTTTCCCCGGCGCGGCTTTTCGCCTTCATCGGGCACTCGCCGGTGGCGTTTCTGTTCGGCTGGCTGGTGATACTGACCACGCTGGTGCTTTCAGAGCTGTTCAAGCGCCGCCGGGCGGTGCTGTGCACCGTGGCGCTGGTATGGCTGGTGCTGGGCGTCGTGGAATACATGGTGATCAAGGAGCGCACCCAGCCCTTCAGCTCGGTGGACATACTGATGATCAAGGACGCGTTCTCGCTGATCACGGTGTACTATACCTGGACCAAGATCATACTGATCTTCACGGCCTCCTTCGCGGCGATCCTGGCCGTGATCGCCATGTTCACCCGCATGAAGCGGCGGCAGCGCTTCAACTTCCCGGCGTCGCTGGCGGCGTTCGTGGGCTTCGTGCTGCTGTCGTTCATGGTGGCGGCGCTGGGCGTGCGGGGCGGATCGCTGCCCCGGCGCTTCGACAACCTGGCGGACGCCTACAACGAATACGGCTTCGTGCCCTGCTTCACCTTCACCTTTGGCCAGCAGGGCATCTCCCGGCCCGTGGAGTACGGCCCGGAGACGGTAGCCCAGGTGCTGACCGGCATCGACACCGAGGAGGGCGGCGAGTTCGTGTACCCCCACTTCGACGAGAAGGACAACCTGTCCCACCCGAACGTGGTGTTCCTGCAGCTGGAATCCTTCTTTGACGTGAACACGATCACGGGCAGCCGCTACTCCGCCGACCCCACCCCCTGGTTCAACCGGCTGTGCGCACGGTTCCCCAGCGGCCTGCTGTACGTGCCCACCGTGGGCGGCGGCACCGCCAACACCGAGTTCGAGGTGCTCACCGGCCTGAATCACGATGCCTTCGGCGCAGGCGAGACCCCCTACAACACCATACTGCAGCAGAGCGCCTGCGAAAGCGTGTGTTACAACCTGAAGGAATACGGCTATACCGCCACGGCGCTGCACAACAACACCGCCACCTTCTATGGCCGCAACAACGTGTACCCCAACCTGGGCTTCGACCGATTCGTGCCGCTGGAGTACATGCAGAACGTGAAGTATACCCCCCTGGGCTGGTGCCGGGACTCGGTGCTGACCGACGAGATCCTATCCGCACTGCGCGCCACAGAAAGCCGCGACCTGGCGTTCTGCGTGGCGGTGGAGACCCACGGCAAGTACGAGGACACCTATGAATACAGCGAGGGCGACGTGGAGGTGCTGTCCCTGCCGGAGCAGATTCCCCTGGCCCCGTTCCAGAACTTCGTGAACGCCCTGCCGAAGACCGACGCCTTCCTGCGGGCGCTGACCCTGGCGCTGCTGAAGTTCGACGAGCCCACCATCGTGGTGGCTTACGGCGACCACCTGCCCGCGCTGGAGCTGACCAACGAGCTGCTGTCCACCGGCAGCATCTACGCCAGCCGCTATGTGATCTGGAACAATTTCGGGGGCCAGTTCGAGGCCCCGGACCTGCAGGCCTACCGGCTCAGCGCCAACCTGACCCGGCAGCTGGGCTTCTCCGGCGGCGTGGTCAACCGACTGCACCAGGCCACCGACATCGACGAGGAGAGCGAGGAATACCGGCAAAATCTGGAGCTGCTGGGCTACGACATGCTGTACGGCGACCGGCAGGCCTTCGAGGGCGAATACCCCTACCTGCGCACCGACATGCGCATGGGCAGCCGCGACATCGTCGTCACCGGCGTGGCGCGGGAGTACCACCGCCTGCTGGTGAGCGGTGAAAACTTCACCGAGTTCAGCGCCATCGTCGTGGACGACCAGGTGCTGGACACGATCTTCATCGACAGCGGCCACATCGTCGCCCGCGCCGACGACCCCTCCGCCGTCACCGCCCTGTGCGTGGCCCAGATGGCCCGGGACGGCAGCGAGCTGGGCCGGACGGAGGTGTACAGCGTGACGGAGGAATGAAAACAGAATCGGTGTGGGGGGGGGGGGGGGGGGGGGGGGGGGGGGGGGGG
>JBGUQG010000213.1:0-6654 GCA_045130815.1 Christensenellales bacterium | reverse complement strand
ATCGCTGCTGGGGGTCACGCTGGTGCTGAAGCGCTATTCGATGATCGGCGACGGCCTGTCCCACGTGGGCTTCGGTTCGCTGACCGTGGCGATGGCCCTGGGCTTCGTGACGGCGGAGGGACTGCCCGCCTTCCTGCCCGATGGGCTGCGCCGGAGCGTCGCCGGGCTGTGCGGCGGCATCGCGGCGAACCCGCTGCCCTTCACGCTGGTGATCGTGGTGCTGTGCGCGTTTTTGCTGCTGCGCATCAGCGAGCGCAGCCGCATGCGGGGGGATTCGGCCATCGCCCTGATCTCCACCAGCGCGCTGGCGGTGGGCGTGATCGTCACCAGCATGACCAGCGGCATGAACGTGGACGTGTACAACTACATGTTCGGCTCGATCCTGGCGATGAGCGCCTCGGATGTGTACATCTCGGCAGGGCTGTCGGCGGTGGTGCTGGTACTGTTCATACTGTTCTATCCCAGGATCTTCGCCGTCACCTTCGACGAGCCCTTTGCCCGGGCCACCGGCGTGCGGGCAGGCGGCTACAACATGCTGATCGCGCTGCTGACCGCGCTGACCGTGGTGGTGGGCATGCGCATGATGGGCACGCTGCTGATCTCCAGCCTGATCATCTTCCCGGCGCTGTCGTCCATGCGGCTGTTCTCCAGCTTCCGGGCGGTCACGATCAGCTCGGCCATCGTGTCGGTGGCCTGCTTCGCGGTGGGGATGCTGCTGTCCTGCGTGGCCTCCATGCCCACCGGCGCGGGCATCGTGGCGGTGAACCTGGTGGTCTTCATACTGTTTTCCGCCATCGGCGCGGTGCGCCAAGGTTGACGAACGCCGCCGGCTGTGGTAGACTGTCTTCAGACCGGCACAAGGAAGAAGAGGCACATGGCAAGCATCGGAATTTTGGGCGCGGGCACCTGGGGCATCGCCCTGGCGCGGATGCTGACCAACTGCGGCCACAGTGTGGTCGTGTGGTCGGCGCTGCCGGAGGAGATCGAACAGCTTGAATCCACCCGGCGTCAGAAAAACCTGAAGGACATGGTGATCCCCGCGCAAACCGGGTTCACCGCGGATATCGCCGCGGCCTGCGCGGGCAGGGACGTGCTGTTGTTCGCGGTGCCTTCGGTGTTCGTGCGCGCCACGGCCAGGGCCGCGGCCCCGCACATCCCGGAGGGCCAGGTGATCGTGGACGTGGCCAAGGGCATCGAGCCGGACACCCTGTACACGATGACCCAGGTGATCCGGGACGAGCTGAAGGGCAAGCGTGTGGACGTGGTGGCGCTGTCCGGCCCCACCCACGCAGAGGAGGTGGCCCGGGACCTGCCGACCACCATCGTGTCCGCCTGCTCGGACGCGGACGTGGCCCGCAGGGTGCAGGACATCTTCATGAACTCCTGCCTGCGGGTGTACACCAATCCGGACGTCGAGGGCGTGGAGCTGTGCGGCGCGGTGAAGAACATCATCGCCCTGGCCGCGGGCATTTCGTCGGGGCTGGGCTTCGGTGACAACGCCAAGGCCGCGCTGATCACCCGGGGCATGGCGGAGATCACGCGGCTGGGCAAGGCCATGGGCTGCTACGAGCAGACCTTCGCGGGCCTGGCCGGCATCGGCGATTTGGTGGTCACCGCCACCAGCCGCCACAGCCGCAACAACCGTTGCGGCGAGTTGATCGGCGGCGGCGTGCCGCCCAGACAGGCCGTCGAACAGGTGGGCATGGTGGTGGAGGGCATCAACGCCATCCCCGCCACGCTGCAGCTGGCGAAGCGTTACAATGTCTCCATGCCCATCACCGAGGCGGTGGACGCCGTAGTCAACCGTGGCATGGACCCGCGCCTGGCGGTGGAGGGACTGATGGGGCGGGAGAAGCGATGTGAAATCGGCGCGTCCGTGCAGTACGAGCGCGCGATGTTAAGGAGAGGATCGGAAACGAAGCGCGTTATTACCTACGGCACGTTCGACCTGCTGCACTACGGCCACATCAACCTGTTCCGCCGCGCCAAGGCGCTGGGAGACTATCTGATCGTGGCCATCTCCACCGATGAGTTCAACTGGAACGAGAAGCACAAGAAGTGCTATTTCACCTACCAGCAGCGCAAGGCCCTGGTGGAGGCCGTGCGCTATGTGGACCTGGTGATCCCCGAGGAGAGCTGGGACCAGAAGCGCCGGGACGTGCATGAATACCATGTGGATACCTTCGTGATGGGCGACGACTGGAAGGGCAAGTTCGATTTTCTCAAGCAGGAGGGCGTCGAGGTGGTGTACCTGCCCAGAACGCCTGAGATCAGCAGTACTCAGATCCGACGCGACCTGTACGACGCCAACGCCGTGGAGGGAGAGAGCCGCGTCAGCCATGACGAGATCAATACCGACCCCGGTTCGGAAGGCGGGCGATAGCGTGTCGTTGTTCAAAAAGAGACCGAAGTCGCCATCTGTGTCCTGGAACCCGGACACCCAGCAGCCCGCCGTGCGCAAAAGCATATGTACCGGCGAGATGACGGTGGGCTTCATCGATAAGGCCACCGGCAGATTTACCGACCTGATGCGCGTGGACGATATGCATGGGCTGGAGGCGTTCATGGAAAGCATCGGGGCGAAGGAATACAAGACGATTTACTGAAAGCGGTTGGGGGGACGATCCCTCCAACCGCTTTTCACAGGCAACAGCGCGGCAGCTGCCATTGCCTGCTTCCTCAGCCCCACACCCCCAGCAGCTCACGCATCCATCCCGCGACATCCATGCCGTAGACGCTGTCCAAATGCCCTGGGGTCATCACTTCTTCGATGGGGCCCCGGGCCACGCACCGGCCGTGGTCCAGCAGCATGGCGTGGGTGCCGTAGCGGCGGGCGAGGCTCAGGTCGTGCACCACGGACAGCACGGCGCGGCCGGGCTTTTCCAGCCACTCGCGGATCAGGGAGAAGATCTGCTGCTGGTAATTGAGGTCCAGGTGGTTGGCGGGCTCGTCCAGGATCAGCGCCCGGGGGTCCTGGGCGAACACCTGTGCCAGGAAGGCCCGCTGGGTCTCGCCGCCGGACAGCGTGAGCATGCTGGCGCGGCGCAGCCCGGTCAGGCCGGTCAGCGCCAGCGCCGCGTCCACCTTGTCCCGGTCTTCGCCGCGGCGGCCGGAAAGGAAGCCGCCGCGATGGGCATAGCGGCCCAGCCCCACGATCTCCTCCACGGTATAGGCATAGCCCACGGCGTTCTTCTGGGACAGCACGCCGACGCGCCGGGCCAGCTGGGCGCTGCTCAGCGCGCGCACGTCCCGGCCCTCCCATTCGACGGTGCCGTCATAGGGCACGCCCTGGGCGATGGCCTCGATCAGCGTGGACTTGCCCGCGCCGTTGGGACCGGCCAGCATCAGCCACTGGCCCTCGCTCAGGCGGAAGGACACGTCGTCCACCACGGCGCGCTCGCCGTAGCGCACGGTCACATGGTCGGCGCGCAGCATGGCAATCACCTCGCTTTCCGGGTGCGGTAGAATATGATCACGAAGGCCACCGCGCCCACCAGCGAGGTGACCACGCCGATGGACAGCTCGATTGGGCTGAACAGCGTGCGCGCCGCCAGGTCCGCCAGCAGCAGGAAGACGGCCCCGGCGAACATCGACGCGGGCAGCAGCCGCCGGTGGTTCGGCCCCACCAGCATCCGGGCGATGTGGGGCATTACCAGGCCCACGAAGCTGACCGTGCCCGCGACGGACACGCACACGCCGATCAGCACCGAGACCGTGACCAGTATGACCAGCTTCACCCGCTTCACGTTCACGCCCACGTGGCGGGCGTTGTCCTCGCCCACGGCGAAGGCGTTCAGCTCGTGGCTGTAGCGCAGCACCACGGCCCCGCACACCAGCAGCGCCAGCGCCAGCAGCCCGGCCTGGTCGTAGTTGACGCCGGAGAAGGAGCCCAGCGTCCAGAAGTTCAGGGAGCGCACGTGGTCGCTGGCGAAGGTGACCACCAGCGATATGATGCTGGAGACGAACATCGTGAAGATCACGCCGATCAGTATGATGCTGCTCGTGGCCAGGGACCGGTCCAGCGCGTAGGCCAGCGACAGGATCAGCGCCAGCGCGCCGAAGGCGAAGGCCATCGCCGAGATCATCACGCCGCCATAGGCCGAGCCGGGCAGCGTGAAGCCCGCGGCCATCGCGATCACCGCGCCCAGCGCCGCGCCGGAGGACACCCCGAGGGTGGAGCCGTCGGCCAGCGGGTTGCGCAGCAGCCCTTGCATGGCCGCGCCGCACAGCGAAAGCGACGCCCCCGCCAGCGCGACGCACAGCACCCGGGGCAGGCGCACGTTCAGTATGATGTTTTTGGCCACGCTTTGGGGAACGGGCAGCCCCCACAGCGCGCTCCATACGGCGCATGCCGTGTCCGGGACCGACACGGACACGCTGCCCACGCAGACGCACAGCGTCATCGTCATCAGCAGCGCCGCCGTCAAAATCGCGTAGGTGAGGGGAGCGAACCGCTTCCGCCGCAGGCTCCGGTCATCGTTCATAGGCTTCCTCTGACATGACCAGGAGCCGATACGGCTTCGGCTCCTGGCGGTTGATTGGGCTTACGCGGCGGGGGAGACCTCCTCTGCCGCGCCGTAGATGAAGTTGTACAGCTCCACGGCGGCGTCCTTCAGCCGCGGGCCGGGGCGGGACAGCGCGTTGGAATCGGAGGCGTTGAACACCTGCTTTTCCTTCACGGCCTTCATGTCCTGCCAGCCCTCGCGGGCCAAGATCTCGTCCACGGGCAGCGGGCCCTCGCCATAGTACATGGTGATGGTCACGATGTAGTCCGGGTCGCGGGCGATGACCTGCTCCTCGCTGACGGAGGCCCAGTCGTTCACGTCCTCAAAGGCGTTGGTCAGGCCGCAGATGCCGGCCAACTCGTCCATGAAGGTGCCCTTGCCGGCGGTCCACAGGCCGTACTGCAGCGGGGAGACCTCGAAGTACACCGTCTTGCCCGCGTCCTGCGCCTTGGCGCGGATGTCGTCGAAGGTGGCCTGCATGTCGGACACCACGGACTCGGCGGCGTCCTGCCGGCCCATCAGCGCGCCGATCATGCGGATGGCGGTGTAGACGCCCTCGATGTCGGTGGCCTTGCTGACCACGACCTTCACGCCGTTGTCCTCCAGCTGCTTGACCTGGTCCTCGCTCTGGGCCATGTCGTTCATCAGCACCACCTGGGGCTCCAGGGCCAGGATCTGCTCTATGTTGGTCTCCTGGCCGGACTGCACCACGGGCAGATCGGTGATGGAGGCGGGGTAGTCGCAATACTGGCCCACGCCCACCAGCGCGTCCTCGCAGCCGATGGCGCACAGGATCTCGCAGTCCGAGGGCTGCAGGGCCACGACGCGGGTGGCGGGCGCGTCCAGGGTGATCTCCCGGTCGTACATATCCACCACGGTGATGCCGCCTTCGGCCAGCGCGGGCAGGCAGCCGATCACGATCAGCGCCGCCAGGAACAGGGTAACGATTCTCTTGGACATGCTTGTGTCCCTCCTTGTTTTGATCAAATGAATCAGCGGGAGAGCCGCACAAAACAAAAAGCGCCCCTCCCTGAGGAACACTAACCGGACCCCGGCACAGCCGCGGCCCAATAGCCTCACCCACCCCCAGGGGATCGATCGATTCACGGTGTAAACAAGTCTCCCGGCTTGGCCTCATCCTACTTGCGCGCCTTCCCGCGTTTGCATGCAGTGGCAGATGTGCGCTTTCGTCCGCTTCACGGTTACTGGGATAGCCCGGAATTCTCATCCGCGTTCCTATGGCGCGCCGGGAAGCCCCCGGGCGCGCCGCGCGTTCCCGCGCAGATACACCGGCTATTCATTTGTCAAATGATATTATAGCCTATCTGGGGCGCAACGTCAATGACTTATTCCCACTCGACAGGACTTAACTGATTCCGTTTAGGAAATATTGTTCGTCCTGTTCGTGGTTCCTTTGATTATTTGATCTGTCCATATTATCCAGCCTATCACCCCTTCTGTTATCATTTTGTTATCAGCGTTGATAACAGGGGCGAATGGCGCTGTGTTTTTCATGGAACTATTATACTCTTTCTTGGCATGGTTTTCAACGGTCGTCAATCAATTTCATCACCTCTGATTCCTTCAAAACCTTACCCACCGAAACGACCCTTTCATTTACGACGAGGGCGGGCATACTCATAGCACCATAGGACATGACCTTTTCCATGTCGGTGATATACTCGACCTCTACGTTGATCCCGAGATTGGAAACAGCTTTTTTGACATTCTCATAAAGCTGGTGGCAGGATTTACACCCGGCGCCAAGCACCTTAATGCAACAAATGCCCTCAACCGGTTTCCCGCAGCACTCACTAACCGATTTACCTTCTGCGGGTTCATTGCCGGAATTGCCTTCGCAGCAGCAGGTCGGCTGTTTGAGTTCTTCTTTCTTCTTTCCGAACAGTGACATGATATAATCCTCCTTTTTTATTATCCCGCAGGAAACCATCCCTGCGTTTTATTGGCTATTCTTACAAGGCAAAGCATAACGGGCACCTCTGTCAGTACACCAACCGTTGTTGCCAGCGCCGCTGGAGATGATGCTCCAAATAAAGCGATTGCCACAGCCACGGCAAGTTCAAAGAAATTGGAAGCGCCTATCATTCCTGCCGGTGCTGCTATTTTATACGGTAGTTTCCAGATTCGA
>JBGUQG010000212.1:0-4422 GCA_045130815.1 Christensenellales bacterium | reverse complement strand
GCCGCCCACGCGGGTCTTGAGCGTGTGAAAGCAGGGGATCTCATCGAGGCGAAGCTGGACATCGTGCTGGGCAACGATGTCACAACGCCCGTCGCCATCGACGTTTTTGAAAAGGCAGGTTTTGAAAGGGTGTTTGACCCGGAGAAAATCGTGATTACTCTGGATCATTACACCCCTTGCAAGGACATCAAGTCGGCCCAGCTGTGCAAGCGGGCCAGGGATTTTGCCAGGATACAGGACGTGACCCATTTCTACGACGTGGGGGCGGTGGGTATCGAGCACGCGCTGCTGCCGGAGCAGGGCATCGTCGGTCCGGGCGACTGCGTGGTTGGCGCAGACAGCCATACCTGCACCTATGGCGCGCTGGGCGCGTTCTCCACGGGCGTGGGCTCCACGGACATGGCCGCGGGCATGGCTGCCGGCGAAAACTGGTTCAGGGTCCCCTCCGCCATCCGGGTCATTTTAAAGGGGAAACTGCAGCCCCATGTCAGCGGCAAGGATGTGATCCTGCACCTGATCGGCATGATCGGGGTGGACGGCGCGCTGTACAAGTCGCTGGAATTTGCCGGGGAGGACGTGGCGTCGCTGTCCATGGACGATCGCTTTACCATTGCCAACATGGCCATTGAGGCTGGCGGCAAGAATGGCATCTTCCCGGTGGACGAGCGGACGCTGGAATACGTTCGGGATCGCTTCCATCGCCCCGTGAAGGTCTACGAGGCCGATCCGGATGCCGAGTACGAGCGGGAGGTCGTGATCGATCTTGACCGGCTCAGGCCCACCGTGGCGCTGCCGCACCTGCCCTCCAATACAAGGACCGTGGACGAGGCAGCGGGCATCCCCATTCAGCAGGTGGTGATCGGAAGCTGTACCAACGGACGCATTTCCGATCTGCGGGCGGCTGCGGAAATCCTCAAGGGACGGCATGTGGCCGAGGGCGTTCGCTGCATCGTCATACCCGCAACACAGCGTGTTTATTTGCAATGCGTGGAGGAGGGGCTGGCCCAGGTGTTCATCGAGGCCGGCTGCGCCGTCTCCACACCGACCTGCGGGCCCTGCCTGGGTGGCCACATGGGCTGTCTGGCCGAGGGAGAGCGGGCTGTGGCGACCACCAATCGCAACTTTGTGGGACGCATGGGGCATGTGAAGAGCGAGGTCATATTGGCCAGTCCCACCGTGGCCGCCGCTTCAGCTGTCCGGGGCTGTGTCGCCTCGCCCGAATCGCTGTGAAGGAGGGTAATGATAACATGACAACTGGAAAGGTGTTCAAATATGGCGATAACGTCGATACCGACGTCATCATCCCTGCGCGTTATCTGAATGCGCCGGATCCTGCCGAGCTGGCAAAGCATTGCATGGAGGACATCGACGCTGATTATGTCGATCGCGTCCGTCCCGGGGACATCATCGTGGGCGGCGCGAACTTCGGCTGCGGCTCCTCCCGCGAGCACGCGCCCGTCGCCATCCGCGCCAGCGGAGCCAGCTGTGTGATCGCGGCCAGCTTCGCCCGCATCTTTTATCGCAATGCCATCAACATCGGCTTTCCGATTCTGGAGTGCCCGGAGGGGGCAGCATCCATCGGCGACGGCGATACGGTGTCCGTGAACTTCGATACCGGAGAGATCGTGGATGAAACCACAGGCAGACGCTTTCAGGCAACAGCGCTGCCGCCCTTCATCGGCAGGATCGTGGAAAACGGCGGACTACTGCCCTACCTGAGAGCGCGTATGGAAAGGGAGGCGAAGTGATGTGACCTACAATATCGCGTTGGTGAAGGGTGACGGCATCGGCCCGGAGATCGTGGACAGCGCCGTTCAGGTGTTGGAGAAGGTCGGTCAACGGTTCAACCATGTCTTTTATTTTACCGAATACCTGGCGGGCGGCTGCGCCATAGACGCCACCGGCGTGCCGCTGCCAGAGGAGACCGTCAAAGGCTGCCTGGCCAGCGACAGCGTGCTTTTGGGCGCGGTGGGCGGCCTCAAGTGGGACAACCTGCCCGGCAATACGCGCCCGGAAAAGGCGCTGCTTGGGCTGCGCAGTGCTCTGGGGCTCTATACAAATCTGCGTCCCGCGAAGCTCTATCCCGCGCTGAGAGCGGAGTGTCCATTGCGACCGGATATCGTGGCCCGGGGATTTGACCTGATGATGGTGCGCGAGCTGACCGGAGGCATCTACTTTGGCGAAAGGGGCCGCAGGGAAGGCAAGTTCGGCCTCGAGGCTTACGACACCGAGGCCTATTCCGTGATGGAAATCGAACGCATTGCCCGCGTTGCCTTTGAAGCCGCCCGCAAGCGCAGAGGCCGTGTCACATCCATCGACAAGGCCAATGTGCTGGAAACCTCCCGCCTGTGGCGGGAGACGGTGCGCCGCGTTGCGGAGGATTACCCGGATGTGGCCTTATCCGACATGCTGGTGGACAACGCCGCCATGCAGCTGGTGCGCAATCCAAGCCAGTTCGACGTGGTGGTGACCAGCAATATGTTCGGCGATATCCTCTCCGACGAGGCCAGCCAGATCACAGGTTCCATCGGGCTTTTGCCCTCGGCGTCTTTGGGCGCGACGAGACGGGGCCTGTTTGAGCCCATCCATGGCTCTGCGCCGGACATAGCCGGGCAAGATCGCGCCAACCCCATCGCCACGATACTGTCCGCCGCCATGATGCTGCGCTATGCCTTCAACCTGCCCCGGGAAGCGGACGCCATGGAGGCCGCAGTGGACGCAGCGCTGAACGATGGGCTTCGCACGGCGGACATTGTCGGGGACAGCGGCATCAAACCGCTGGGAACGTGTGAAATGACCGACGAAATCATACGGCGGCTGTAGCCGTGAATTACCAAGGCTTCATTGCCGAAACGGCATTGAACAATACATTACATCGAGGAGGAAACCCCAATGAAAATGATGACCCGAATGATGGCCATGCTGATGGCCGCCCTGATGTGCCTGTGCGCCACCGCCAGCGCTGAGACCGTGCTGAAGCTGGGCACCACCGTCAACGAACAGGATTCCTTCCAGGTTGCCGCGGAGAAGTTTGCGGAGCTGGTGGAAGCCGGAACCGACGGTGCTTACAAGATCGAGATCTATCCCAACGGCACCCTGGGTGGCGAAGCCGAAATGCTGGACGACATGAGCATGGGTATGCTGGACATGGGAATCATCACCTCCGGCCCCTTCGTCAACTTCTCCGAAATGATGGGCGTGCTCGATATCCGCTATTGTACGGCACATCTACAGCGATTACATTCAAGGCAAGCCCATGTCCCGCATCGTGACCGAACTCAACGAAGCGGGGGTTAAAACCAAGCACGGACGGGATTTCACCATCAACTCCCTGCGCACGATACTCACCAACCGCATGTATCTGGGGGAGTACCGCTATGCTGAGATTGTGATCCCCGGCGGTGTTCCCGCTATCATATCCGAAGAGGATTATAATGAAGTGCGGAATCGCCATGCTTCCAACAAACACGCTCCCAAGGCACGCACGGAAAACGAAGCTCCCCGCTTCTGGCTGACTGGCTCCGTATTCTGTCCGATGTGCGGTTCGCCCATCGTAGGCGTTTCGGGGACGGGACGCAACGGAAAGCATTACTACTACGCCTGTTCCAACAAATGGAGAAACAAGACCTGTAAGAAGCGCAATATAAAGCAAGCTGACCTTGAACGCGCTGTCCTGCACGGTCTTTCATGTTTCCTGCAAGATCCTGCGTCCCTGTTGGCTCTCACGGCATCCATATCCGACTATTACCGTCGAAAGAACAGCGACACGTCCTTCATTGACAGCCTTGAAGCGGAACTGAAAACCACAGAAAAGGCGCTCAACAACCTTGTAAAAGCACTTGAAGCGGGGATATTCACCAGGACGACTCAGCAACGTATGGTTGAGCTTGAACAGAAACAACAGTCCCTTCAAGAGACCATTGAGACCGAGAAGCTTAAACAGCAAATAGCCTATGAGCCAACTCTGATCAGGCGCTATCTCTCAACCTACATGAACACCGATATTCAGGATGTAGATACCCGCGATATGGTTTTTAATCATTTTGTAGACAGAATCTATGTACACGATGATGGTCATATTGTCATCACCTGCAAGTTCAAGGACACGCCACTTGAAGTCAGCCTCAACCCCGCGCGCAATGAAGCCCTTGAAACAATAAAAAGAACTCTGCACGTTCCCGCTGACGGGTTCGAACAGAGTTCCGCTTGGTGGAGCATACCGGATTCGAACCGGTGACCTCTACAATGCGAATGTAGCGCGCTAGCCAACTGTGCTAATGCCCCATGGCACAATGTGCATCACATCGAACAAGAGACATTATAGCATGGGGGCAGGGAAAAAGCAATAGCAGGGAATGTAAAATTTCGTCTGATTGGATGGAACGGAACGGGGTGTTTGGGCTTGACAGCGGGCATGAAAAT
>JBGUQG010000211.1:0-5517 GCA_045130815.1 Christensenellales bacterium | reverse complement strand
GAGCGCACGCGGATGCTGCTGCACGTCCTCGACATCGCGGGCAGCGAGGGGCGGGACCCGCTGCAGGATTACGACGCCATCATGGCGGAGCTGGAGGCCTACGGCGATCTGAAGAACCGCCCGATGATCGTGGTGGCCAACAAGACGGACCTGCCCGGGGCGGAGGAGAACCTGGCGCGGCTGCGGGAGAAGCTGGCCGGCACGGGCATTGAGATCTACCCGGTGTCGGCGGCCACGCGGCAGAACTTCGACGCGCTGCTGTACGCCACCGCGCGCCTGCTGGACAGCTGCCCGCCGGCCGAGCCCTTTGCGGAGGAGGAGCTGTTCGACGCCGAGGCCATCGCCGCGGGCGAGCCCTTCGCCATCGACGTGGAGGACGGCGTGTACTATGTCACCGGGCGGGAGACGGACCGGCTGATCAGCTCCGTGAACTTCGACAACGAGGAGTCGTTGAACTGGTTCCATCGCTCGCTGCGCCGCCTGGGCGTGATCGACGCCCTGCGGGAAAGGGGCGCGAAGGAGGGCGACAGCGTGGTCGTCGGCGAGATGGAATTCGATTTCGTGGAATAATTGGAGGATGCGATTATGACTACCAGACAGCGCGCGGCCCTGCGCGCCATGTGCAATACGATGGAGCCGGTGCTGCACATCGGCAAGGACGGCATTACCGACAACCTGGTCAAGCAGTGCTGGGACGCCCTGGAGGCGCGGGAGCTGATCAAGGTGACCGTGCAGAAGAACGCGCCCTTCGGCAGCGCCCGGGAGGCCTGCGACGCGCTGTGCGAGCGGGTGCACGCCGAGCCGGTGCAGACCATCGGCAGCCGCTTCTGCATATACCGCCAGGCCCGGGAGAATCCGAAGATCAAGCTGGAGGAGCTGTGAGGGAACTGGCAACACGGACGCGGAGCGCCCGCCTTATGGCGATATGCGAAGCTTCTTCGCCGCGCCCGGAAGGGCAGGGGAACGGAATGGCCCAAGGGGCTGTGTCGCCCTAATCGAACAGCCTCTTCCCGATCCTTCCCCCAAGGAGCGCCGCGCCCAGCTGCCACAGCAGCACCGTTGCGCCCAGCAGACCCAGCGGGTTGCCCCGAACCCAATACAGCGCAAGCAGCGCCGCGGCCACCGCGGCGTTTTTCAGTGAGAACCGCCGGGCGCAGGCGGCGGCGAGGAACGCCCGCAAGCGCCGCCGGAGGGGCGCTGCCGGCGGGTCCGGTACGTCGTCGGCCGCCGACGCGCGCAACAGCCGGATCAGCGCGCGGCTGTCCAGCACGGTGACCCGGGGCCCCTCAAGCCGGCTTGCGTACAGCGCGGCACGGGGCTCCGCGGGGCAGGTGGCCGCGATCACCAGGCGGCCTGTATCCCGGTTGGCCTTCCAGGCGCTCAGCACGTCGCCGGAGGACAGGGAAGCTTCCGGGTGCTTCAGCACCGGCGCGAGACGGAACGCCTCGCCCGGCCAGCGCGCCCGGACCAGCGCCTCCAGGCGGCGCTGGGCTTCGTCGTCCGCCATGGCGGCGATCTCCAGCAGCCCCGCCCGCGCCCGCGACGCCGGGGCCCTCCGTGGCAGGCGCGCCCGACGCAGAAGGAAGCGCGTCAGCGCGCAGGCCGCGAAGGCCGAGGCGCACGCCGGGAGGATGCCGCCCCAGGCGTGCAGGAAGAACAGGTAGTAGCCGAGGGCCGCCAGCCCCCAAAGCGCCGCCCGGTCGACGCGCTTGCCCATAGAAAAACACCTCCACACCGTCGTCGCTGTAAGCATTGACGGTGCGGAGGTGTTTATGCAGGGGCGCTAATACCCCAGCGTACACCTGGACAGGCTGGTACTGCTCTCGTTGGTGGAGGCGCCGGTGAAGTACCGGGTGACGTCGTCCAGCGATTTCGCGTAGCGCAGCGGGTGCCCCTGGGGAATGAAGATCATGCCGAACACCCGGGTATTGTGGCAGGAGCCCGAGGCCACCAGGTGGCTGTAGGCGCAGATGGTCACCGCGCGGTGCATGTTGCAGTAGGCGGTGGGCTCGGTGCCGGAGAGGTAGTAGTCGGTATTGGTGCCGTAGTCGTTCACGTCGTTGCGGCAGGCGCTGGTGGGCAGCATGCCGGACACGGCGCACACAGTGCAGGCCGTCAGGTTATAGTCGGCGGGGGAGCCGTTGATGATGGCGCGATCGGTGGTACAGCCGGTCAGCAGGTGCACCTCGGTCATGATCTGGGCCCACAGCGGCGCGGCGTAGGTGCCGCCGGTGGCGTCGCTGGTCAGCGGCTTGTAGTTGTCCGAGCCGACCCACACCGCCGCGGCGTAATAGCCGGTCATCCCGGCGAAGGTCACGCCGATGTTGTTGGTGTTGGTGCCCGTCTTGCCCGCCACCGTCAGCCCGCCGAAGTTGGCGCGGGAGCCGGTGCCGTCGGGCCCCACGCAGCCCTTCAGCACGTCCACCAGCATGTAGGCGGTGGAGGGCTTGAAGGCCTGCCAGGTCTCCTGGACCTCGTTCACGTCGATGTACACGGTGCCGTCGGGGTTCAGGATCTGGGTGAAGGCATAGGATTCCTGGTACACGCCCCGGTTGGCGATGGCCCCGAAGGCGGTGGCCAGCTCGATCACCGACAGGCCCGAGGAGCCCAGCGCCAGGCCGGAGCCGTTGGCCCGGATGTGGTTCGGGTTCACGCCCAGCTTCAAAAGGTAGGTGACGGAGTTCTCCACGCCCACATAGTCCATCAGCACGTGGGCCGTGGAGGTGTTGTGGGACTGGTTGATGGCCCGGCGCATCGATTCCACGCCGCTGAAGCTGCCGCCGCCGAAGTTGTTGGGATAGCCGGTCTCGCTGACCCAGTCCTTGATGGGGATGGGCAGGTTCATCACCGGCGTGCCGGGGGAGTAGCCCAGGTCAAAGGCCGGCCCGTACACCGCCAGCGGCTTGATGGACGAGCCCACGGGCATGTCGTTCTGGTAGGCGCGGTTCAGCTGCTTGCGCTGCACCGGCTCGTTGCGCCCGCCAACGATGGCCACCAGCTCGCCGGTGTGCCAGTCCACCACGGCGCAGGCGCACTGGGGCTGCACCACGGTCAGGTATTCGCCGCCGCCCAGCGAGGCCTGGGTGGCGCTGTCGTTGGAATAGCGCATCGAGGGATACTGGGTCCAGCCGGTGATCACGTTCTGCACCGCCTGCTGTATGTCCGGCTTCAGGCTGGTGAACACCTTGTAGCCGCCGTTGCGCAGCTTGGTTTCCATCTGGCTGCGGTTGTAGCTGGTGTCCTCCAGGCCCTCGACCCGCAGCATCTTGCTGACCACGTCGTACACGCTGTATTCCACGTAGTAGGCGTTGTCGTACATGTTGTCGCTGGCGGCGGTGGAGCGCTCGATCACGTTCAGCTTTTGGCTGTGGGCCTCCTCGTATTCCTCCTCGGTGATCAGGCGCTGGTCCAGCATCTCCTCCAGCACGTAGTTGGTCTGCTCCTCGATGACCTCGGGCCTGTGGCGGGTGTAGTAGTTCGCCCGGGGATTGTAGCGATAGGGGTTCCGGATGATGCGGGCCAGGGCCGCGCACTCCCGCAGGGAAAGCTCGTCCAGGTCCTTGCCGAAGTAGTCCTGAGCGGCGATCTTCACGCCGTAGCTGCTGCCGCCCATGTAGATCACGTTCAGGTAGGCCTCCAGAATCTGCTCCTTGGTCAGGTTCTTCTCCAGCTCCAGGGCCAGGTAGGCCTCCTGCATCTTGCGCTTGTAGCTCTGCTCGCTGTTCAGAAGCGTCAGCTTCACCAGCTGGCAGGTGATCGTGGACGCGCCCTGGGTGTTGCCGCCGAGGATGTTGTTCACCATCGCGCCGACGATGCGCTTCAGGTCCACGCCGTGGTGCTCGTAGAAGCGGGAATCCTCCACGGCGATCACCGCGTTGATCAGCTGCTGGGGTATGTCCTCGATCTCAACGTAGATGCGGTTCTCCGAGCCCTTGAACTCCATGATTAGGTTGCCGCTGGAATCGTAGATAAAGCTGGTCTGGCTCTGCGCGCCGATGGCGGCCAGGTTCAGGTCCGGGGCGGTGTCCACCCAGGCCTTGGCCACCCCGGCCACCACGCCGCCGCCGATCAGGCCGATCAGCAGTATCACGAAGAACAGCATCTTTACCGTCAGCATCAGCACCGAGAACAGGAAGTTCCGGTCCGACTCCCTCGGCTTGAATATCGCGTATTTCAAAGTATATCCTCCCGGCGGCCTTGCCGCGCGTTGCTTTAGACGTGTCGGGCGCGGAATTTGATCCATACCCATTTTGTATTATAGCATATATCCGGCGAAAGCGCACGTCTATTTATATGTCAATTTGGTGAACAATGGGAAGCGAAAAACAGCCGCCGCTCACGGGATGTGGGCGGCGGCTGTTGTGAAGAGGATCACTTGCGCCTGAGCAGCTTTCCGACCTTCCTGTAGGTCAGGCCGTGCATGACCATGTTCATGCAGATCAAAAGGCCGATGAAGGCGAACAGACCGATGACGATCCCGTACAGCACCGCGTCGGAGGACGACTTCAGGAAGGCCATTTGCGGGAACATCGAGATGAGCTCCTTGTAGGGGATCAGCACGTTGGAGATATACACGCCGACCATGGTGAACAGGCAGAACGCGATCACGCCCAGCAGGATGCTGATCATGCTCAGCGACGAGCTTCCGGGCTGCTTTTTCCGGTAGGTCATGCCGTGCATGATCAGGTTCATGCCGATCAACAGGCCGATGAAGGCGAACACGATGACCGCTATGATGACCAGCGCGGTGCTGGAGACGGTGTTCAGGGACACGACGCTCTTTGCCAGGTCTTCCTTGAGGGCGCTCAGGATATTGCCGACCCTTATGCCGCCGAAGATGAAGCCGACGAAGGTGATAAAGCCCAGTATGATGCTGAAAATACCCATGGTGATTCTCCTTAACACAATTTATCAGTCTCATTATAGTGGCACGCGCGTCGGCCTGTCAAGCCGGTGGCAACAAATGTCGAAATATCGCGCGAATCGCGTAGAAAACGCCGGAGCCGCAATACAGTGTCCGGCATGTTAATATTGTATAAAATTCCGGTTTGCACGGAAAGATGATTGTAATTGTGCCCGCACTATATTATAATGATGCCGTCAGAGTAGGGCCTTCTTCGTTAAGTGCCGCCAAAATGGGGAGTTGTCTGGCGGACGAAGGCATTTGCCGCGGTTGGAGGCCCGCACCCGCTGAACGCCATAAGGGGATAGCATACCTCCTTTTTAGGCAGCCAGTGCGTTGCTCTGAAAGGAGGTATTTTCATGCAATCCATTTCATCCGATTCCGGAAAGCTGTTCGACACGCCCTTCTGCCGGGAATACTGGCGGTGCGCCGCGGGCGAATTCAAAAAGCGGCGCGTGCTGATCTTCGCCGCGCTGATGATCGCGCTGCGGGTGGCGCTGAAGCCGCTGAGCATCCCCATCGCCGCGGACCTGCGCATCAACATCGCCTTCTTCATCAACGCCTTCGGCGCGATGGTGTTCGGGCCGGTGGTGGCCGCCGTGGCCGCCGCGGTG
>JBGUQG010000210.1:0-10683 GCA_045130815.1 Christensenellales bacterium | reverse complement strand
GCCCACCCGCTCCGGCTCGTTCCAGGCGCGGATGAAGCCCGCCGGATTAAAACGGCCCATCAGCAGGCTGGCCGCGTGCAGGCAGTCCGTGCGGGCCTGGGCGCTGCCGGTGAACCTGTAGCGCGCGCCGCAGGACAGCAGGTACATGAAGCCCACGTCGTGATTGAGCCTGTTGTAGGTTCTGAATTCGGCGGTCAGCAGGTCCTCCGCGCGCAGGGCCTCGGCCCTGAAGCTTCCGTCGCCCGTCAGCGCGTCGAGCAACCACATAATCCCCGGCCAGAAACCGCCGGTCCACCAGCTGTTGCCGTCAAAGGGCGCGGACCGCCAGGCCCCGCCGTCCCCGCCGTAGGGCAGGGTCGCGCACGCCTTTGCCAGGGGCACGGTGGCGCGGGCCTTTTCCACGATCCTGTTCAGGATCTCATTCACATCGTTGCGCAATTTCAAGGACCTCCTCCGGGATGGAATCGGGAGCATCGTCGAGGGTACCCGCCCAGACGGCGCAGGCCAGCCGGGTCACGCCGGGCAGGACCTCCGCATGCAGCGTGGGGATCAGCGTGCGGGGGGCCATCAGGTTGGTGTTGGGCTCCGGCTGCACCACCTCGCCCCGGGCATAGCCGGTCACGGCATAGATGCCCGTGCTGCCCAGCGGCCCGTGGGCCAGGGCGCGGTCGTCCGAGGCCTGCCGCGCCGTCCGCGCCCAGTCGCAGGCGCGCTCGCCGGGCGCTTCCGAGGGCACCGCGAAGGCCCCCTCCGCCGCCTCCAGCGGAAAGTCGGCGCGGATCGTGTGCCTGCGCACGTGCCAATGCCCCTGGGGAACGATGTCCGTCTCCACCGTGACGCCCGCCATGGGCGACCAGGCGCACCGGGTCCCGTTTTCCGTCAGCTCAAACGCCTCGAAGCCGCTGCGGGTATGCCACAGCCCGCCGGGCCGCCGCAGGGCCAGCATGCTGTCATAAGCGCCCTTGCGCAGCGTGCCGCACTCCTTCACCACGGAGAAGGCGAATGCGGTGGAGTAGGCGAACTTTTCATACTTTTCATCCTCGTGGGCGTGCTCGTAGGCGTGGTTCCCGGCGGTGTAGGCGATCACCATATCTCCCGCCCGGGTGATCAGCTGGCGCGCCTCGCGGTCCGGCAGCACCTCCGGCGGAACATAGGGCGCTTCCTCAGACTGCCAGAAGGGATGATCCTGAGGAAGGGCCAGCACGGCAAACACCTTCATGGCCCAGTAGGGCGAGCCGGGGGCGTTGTAGCCCTCCGCGCAAATCAGGTTCGGATAGCCGTAGCCGATGGTCAGTATGCCGTCCCGGTCGAATATGGGCCGGGCCATCCAGTCCCGCAGGTTCCTGAGCAGCAGCCCCTTCAGCTGGCCCCAGGACACCGGCGGCAGCTTCCCGTCGCCGCCCGTCACCCCGGCGAGGGCGCAGGCGCTGAAGAACGCGCCCTGGGCGAAGCGGTAGGTCAGGCTCCGGCCATAGGGCAGCCCCCTGCCCTTTTCGTCAAACCAGGCGGCGAACCGCGGCAGGATCAGCCGCGCGCGCTCGATGAAGCGGGCGCTGTGCTCCGGGTCTCTTTCGCCCATATAGCGGGCGTACACCAGGCCGTAGTAGTGGAAGGCCCACAGGGTGTAGTAATCCCGCTGGGCCGGCTTGTCGTAGTACCAGCCGTCGGCGCAGTAGTGGGTCTCCAGATTGGCCAGGTCATCCTCAAGCCGCGCCGCGTCCACCGGCAGGCCCACCCGCAAAAAGCCGGTGTTTACCAGCACCCGGAAGAACAGCCAGTTGTTTTGGGGCATGTCATAGTGGTTGATCTGGTCCAACCAGCGGTACAGGTTTCGGCGGGCGGCCTCCGGCAGGTCGAAGTAGAAGCGCTCCGGGATCATGCTCAGGGCCATGCCCATCACGGCCATCTCCACCATGCGCTGGTCGAAGTCGCCGATGTCGCCCCAGTATCCGGCGTGGTCGGGATCGGTGCCGTGGAGGATGCCCTCCCGCCACAGGGGCCAGAATTCCTCCGCCTCCGGGCAGCCGCCGGCCAGCATCGGCACCAGCGCCCACAGCACGCGGGAGAAGCCCTCCATGCCGGCGATGGCCGAATCGTAGACCGCTCCGGAATCGCCCAGGTGCAGCCGCGCCCTGTCTTCGGAAAGGCAGGGCACCAGCGGCCGGATCAGATCCCGGGCCAGCCGGGCCACGTCCGCGCGGGTCTTCAGCGGGTTTTCAGCGTATCTGTTCATGCGCGTATCCTCTCGATTTCAAACTGTATCCGGTGCCTTGCGGCGGCAGGCGCGACGAACGCCGCGCGCCACAGACTGCCGGGAAAGCTCTTCGCCATGCGGGGGTCGGCGACGGGGATCTCCTCAACGCTGATCGTCATCGGCCTGTCGGGCGCTATGCGGATCGGTCCGGAGACGATGCAGCCGTTCACGACCTCGGGCGCGTGGCGCAGCATGAACGTCTCTGTAACGGCCCGCGGGGCGTCGAGTTCGACCTCGTCCGTCAGCGCGAGCCTGCCGTTCCCGTCCAGCGCGAAGCGCCGCCGCAGGATACTTACGCCCGCCGTCCCGGGATAGACCCCGGCAATGTCCAGCGCCAGTCCGTCTGAAGCGCTTTCTTCATGGGTTGTTCCTCCTTATTTCTCAACGGGCTGTGCCCGCCGGATGTGCGGTGCTTCAAAGCGTTTTCAACGCTTGCACCCATTATAGGGGGAATCGGGACATTTGTCAATACTTTTCGTAAATTGTTTCATATATTCTCATCACTAAATGAAAATAGTTGAAAATATACAAGAAAACATCTATTGCAATTTTCATTGCACCATGCTATAATTGTCCCATCAATCCGATGAGGGAGGCGAGGCTATGGATCCGAAGGCCGTGACCATCAACGACGTGGCCGCGATGGCAGGGGTCTCCGTCGCCACGGTCAGCCGCGTGCTGTCCGGCAGCGGCGGCAGCGCGGCGGCCCGGGAACGGGTGGAGGCCGCGGCGAAGGCGCTGGATTACCGCAAGAGCACTGCGGAGAAGCGCCCGGAGGCCGCTTGCGACAACGCGCTGGCGCTGATCATCTCCGACCTCACCAACCCCTACTACGGCATGCTGTGCGCCGGGGCCGAGCAGGCCGCCCGACGCGCGGGCAGGCCGCTGATCGTGTGCCAGCCGGAGTTTTCCGGCGGGAATGAGGATAAAGCCGTGGACAGCGTCGTCCGCCTGCCGGTGGCCGGCGCGGTGGTGGTGGGCGCGGCCATGGAGCAGGGCGGTCTGGACGACATCCGCAAGCGCCTTTGCCGCATCGCCCAGCGCATGCCCATCGTCACCATCGGGCCGCGAGTGGAGGGGGTCAGCTGCGTGAACATCACCTCTGACCTTTCGCTGAGCGTGCGCAAGTCCCTTGCCCACCTGGTGACGCTGGGGCACCGGCGCGTCGCCTTTATCGGCGGCTCCGGCGGCATGCGCTCCTCCAGCACGCGGCGCAGGGCCTATTTCGGGGAGATGGAGCGCCTGGGCCTGCCCTGTGACCGGGAGATGCGCACCGACGCGGGCTTCACGCCCCAGGCGGGCGAGTTCTGCGTCAGCCGCCTGTTCAGCGGCGCGACGCCTGAAAAGCGCCCCACCGCCATCATCGCCATCAACGACCTGGTGGCCCTTGGCGCGCTGCGTCAGCTGCAGCGCATGGGGCTGCGCGTGCCGGATGACGTGGCCCTGATCGGCTGCGACAACCAGTTCTTCACCCCCTATCTGAACCCATCGCTGACCACGGTGGACCTGCATCCCTTCGACCACGGCGTGACCGCCGTGGAGGAACTGATCGCAAGTCTGGATGGCGGCGGCTCCTTTTCCCAGATCCGCGAGTGCAGCCTGATCGTGCGGGAGAGCTGTGGCGCGCTGCTGGGGGTCAGGACGTTCTGATACAATAGATGCCAATACAATGCGACGCCGACAAAAGCCGGCGTCGCATTGTATTGACACCTATTCCCCGATCCGTATCACCCACACGCCGCGCGTCAGCGTCAGCTCCCCCGCCCCGCCGTCCTTGCCGTTGACGCTTGCGATCCGGCTGCCCTGGGGCGGAATGAACCGCGCTTCGGCATCGAAGGGCACGGTGACGGTAAATACCGTGCCATCCTCACCGTGCTGCCAGCGCACGGCGTAGCGCCCGGCGGCGGAATCGTATTCGCATTCGGCGAAGTCCAGCCGCGGGTCGGGCACCGGCTGTATGATCGCCCGCTTGAAGCCGGGGTGATCGTCGTCCGGGCGCAGGCCGGTCACGGTCTGATAGATCCACTGGACGATGGCGCCGTAGGCGTAGTGGTTCATGCTGTTCATGCCGGTGTCCGACACACTGCCGTCCGCCAGCACCGAGTTCCAGCGCTCCCAGATCGTGGTCGCGCCAAGGTTCACCTCGTACAGCCAGCCGGGATAGTCCTCGTTCAGCAGCAGCGTGTAGGCCACGTCGCTCATGCCGAACCTGGTGAGCGTCGGGCACAGCTGATAGGTGCCCACAAAGCCAGTGTCCAGGTGATCTCCCTTCGCCTTCAAAAGCGCGCGCAGGGCCTCGGCGGTCCTCCGCTCCGTTCCCTCGGGCGCGAGGTCCAGGTTCAGGGCCAGCACGTGGGCCGTCTGGGTTTTGATGCGCAGCGCGCCGTCGGCGTCGAAGTATTTACGCCGGAACGCCTGCCTGACGGCCTCGGCCAGCGCGGCATAGGCTTCGGCGTCCTCGTCCCTGCCCAGCGCCCGGGCGGCCTTTGCCGTCAGGCGCGCTGACAGGTAGTAATAGCAGGTGGCCACATAAGCGCTGTCCGTGCCGCCCAGGGGGCTGCTTTTGTCCGGGTTGTCCAGCGCCAGCCAGTCCGCAAAGTGGAAGCCGCTGGACCAGATGTGGCTGCCGCCGCACCGGGTTTCGTCCTCGTGGCGTATGTACTCCACCCACAGCTTCATGCCCTCGTACTGCTCCGCCAGCAGCACGGGGTCGCCGTAATAGCGGTACAGGTTCCAGGGGATCACCGTGGCCGCGTCGCCCCAGGCGCAGGAGCCGTCCACCTGGCCGAAGGAGCCCGCCTGGGGGCCGTACTTCTTCACACGCACCGCCAGGGCGTCCGGCACCACGAAGGGCACGCTGCCACCCCGGCCCCGCTGCTCCAGCAGCATGTCGGAGAGGTACTTGCGGTAGAACGCCGGGGCGTACATGTTGTAGGAGGCCGTCTCTGAGAACACCTGGGCGTCGCCGGTCCAGCCCATGCGCTCGTCCCGCTGGGGGCAGTCGGTGGGGATGTCCACGAAGTTGCCCCGCTGGCTCCACAGCGCGTTTTCGATCAGCCGGTTGACCTTGTCGTTGGACGTGCGCAGCCGTCCCGTGGCATCCAGCGCCGACCAAATGGCCTCGGCGCGAAAGTCCGCCGCGCGGATTTGCGCTTCAGTCATGCCCTCCACCTTCACATAGCGGAAGCCGTAGTAGGTGAACCGGGGCCGGACCGCGGCGGGCATTCCGCCGGAAATGAAGGTGTACTCCGCCAGGGCCGTGCGCAGGTTGTCCCGGTAAAAGCAGCCGTCTTGCAGCAGCTCGCCGTATTGCAGCCGCACCGCGCCGCCCGCCGGCAGGTCGCAGTCAAACGCCGCCCAGCCCGCCATGTTCTGGCCGAAGTCCAGCACCCACTCCCCCGCCGGGGTGCGGATGAGATCAAATCTGTCGAAGGTCTGCATCACCTTCACCGGCGTGGCCAGCCGCGCCGCCAGTCTGCCCTCCGGCGCGTTGGCGGGAACGGCGCGCGCCCCGCAGGGCGCGCCCTCCAGGCGCGCGTCATAGTGTTCGCCGTCGTACAGGTTGCCGCCGGTCACCGGCGAGTGGCCGCAGCGCCAGCCATCGTCCGTGGCGATCACGACGCGGCTGCCGTCCGCGTAATCGATATGCAGCTCCGCCAGCAGCTGCATGTGCTCGCCGTACAGCTTCTCGGTGCGCGCGTCAAAGCCGTAGCGGCCCACGTACCAGCCCGCGCCCAGCAGCACCTCCAGCGCGTTCTCCCCCGGCCTGACGGCGCCGGTGACATCATAGGTCTGATAGGGGATCTGATACTGATAGCTGTCGTAGCCCGGCGCAAGGACCTCGTCGCCGATCCTCTGCCCGTTGAAGCCGGCTTCGTACAGGCCCAGCCCGCAGATGTACAGCCGCGCCCGCTTCACGGGGCCGTCGGCGACGAACGCCCTGCGAAACCGCGGCGGCCCGTCGAAGGGCGCGCGGATCCAGCGGCCCTGCCAGGGCTCATCGCCCTTGCCGGTCTCAAACCAGGCCACGTCGGAGGCGCCGGCGTCGCCGTCGTCCGCGGTCACCGACACCTGCCAGTAGTAGCGGGTGCGCGGCTTCAGCTCCAACGCCGCCCGCACGGCCAGCGAGGAAAGGTCAGCCCGCGCGCCGGAATCGTACACCGTATCCGTCATGTCCTCGTCCAGGGCCACGCGCAGCCTGGCGCTCGCCTGGCGCGCGCCGGTGGATTCGCTGACCACCCAGGAGAACACCGGCGCGTCCGTCCGGCAGCCCAGGGGGTTGGTCAGATGAGCTGTCCTCAGCTTTTCGATCCTCATGCCGTATCCCCCGGTTCAGAAGTCGGTCTTCGCGGAGAGCCCGGCCCAGGCGTCCACCTCGCGGATGCGGCTCTCCAGCGTGGCGTGCACAGCCTTCACCGCGTCGCTGCCCAGCAGCAGGCGCGTCGGCGCATCCTCCCGCTCCAGCGCGTCGATCAGCACGTCGCCCGCCTTTTCCGGGTCGCCGGGCTGCTGCTTCTGGTTCACGGCGTTCTCCGGCGAGCGCTTCCACGCGGTGTCGGCATAGTCGCCGATGGTCATCGCCGCGCCCTTCAGCGAGGAATCGTAGAAGTGCGTGCGGAACGCGCCCGGCTCTACGATCATCACCCGGATACCCAGGGGCTTCACCTCCGCGGCCAGGCCCTCGCTCATCAGCTCCATGGCCGCCTTCGTGGCGGCGTAGTAGCCGGAGGCCGCGCCCGTGCGCACCGCGCCGATGGAGCTGACGTTCACGATCGCGCCGCTGTGGCGCGCGCGCATGCCGGGCAGCACCGCCTGGATCAGCGCCACGGGGCCGAAGAAGTTGGTCTCAAACATCCTGTCCACGCCCGCGCGATCCGCCTCCTCCACCGAGGAGCGATAGCAGTATCCGGCGTTGTTCACCAGCACGTCGATCCGGCCAAACTTCTCTGTCGCAGCCGTCACCGCAGCGCGGATGCTGTCCTTGTCCGTCACGTCCAGGGCCACAGCCAGCGCCGTGTCAGGAAAGTCCTTCACAATGCCCTCCACCTTGGAAACGCTGCGCGCCGTCACCACGGCGTTGTAGCCTCGGCGAAGCACCGCCCTCGCGATGCCCGCGCCGATGCCGCCCTCGCTGCAGCCGGTGATCAACCAGGTCTTTTTCATGTTCATTCTCCTCACATGCTTCATGTCGGTCCCGTATCTCCGGTTCCGTACTGTGCCGCCGCGTATTGACAGATCAACGTCGCCGCGCTACAATCGGAACGGAGCATGCTTAAGGGCGCGCCGGTCCGTTTTGGCGCGTCCTTCCCCATCGATTCCATAGTGTTATAAGCAAAAAGAGCAAAATCCTGTATCCGGGCATCATAATCGCCGTGCTTGCCGCCGTGATACTCATCGGCGCGCGCAACGGCGACTTCGCCGCGGCGCTGTGGCCGAAAACGCGGAAACAGACAGGCTTATTCGTCCTCGTCCCCCGCGTCGTTCGGCACGGGCGGGTGCGCTTGGGTGCTGAGGGCGTCCGCCGCGGCCTTCTGCCGGTTCGCGCCCAGGCTGAGCATCACGAACACGCCCACGCCCAGCACCAGATAGTAGGTGATGAACCGCCAGGCCAGCATCCCGGAGAACAGGTGATCCTGGCCGAACATGTTCCCGAAGTACAGCGCGAACACGCCCTCCTGGGCCCCGGACGCGCCGGGCAGGGGCGTGTAGGCCGCCGAGGTATACTGCATCACGCTCATCGCCAGCAGCGCGCCGAAGGAGAATTCCCGCAGGCCGAGGCCGCGGTACACGCAGTACATCACGCTGTTCAGCGACAGCACGCGCAGCAGGCCGCAGCCCAGCTGCCGCAGCATCTCCGCCTTGCTTTTATTGAGCATTTGGGTGGCGTTGTAGAACTGGTCGGCGGTATCCAGCGCCTTTTCCCGGAGCTTTGCCACCTTTTTTAGCCGCAGCCTCGCGGCCAGCCCCGTCAGCTTTTCGATCATCCAACGCACGGGCCTGCGTGTAAAGCACAGCAGGCCGATCAGTATCAGCACGCAAAGGTTGAAGCAATAGCCGAATACCAGCACCGGCAGGCTGGGGCCCACCTGCTGCAGGATCAGACGGTGATACACGATGCCCAGCACCGTGGTGACCAGCGTCAGCGCCAGCTGGAAAAACAGGTGGTGCACCAGCTGGGCCGACGTGGCGTCGCCCACCGACACCTTGCGCTTGTACAGCTGGTAGATGACCATCGGCTGCCCGCCGGACGCGCCGGGGGTCACGTAGCAATAGAACTCGCCCAGTATCGAAAGGCCGAACATCTTCGTAAGGCCGATGCGATAGCCCATCGTCCTCAGCGCCGAGCAGGTGCTCAGCGTCTGGGCAAAGATGGCCAGGAAGGTCAGTATGATGCCCGCGTTGACATAGCGCATGGGCATGTTGCCGATGGCCTCGATGGACGATTCCAGATCGCCGCTTCGAAGCGCCAGCAGCAGCACGACAAGCAGCGTTCCGAATATGAACGCCGCATAGAGCACCTTCTTGGCGACAGGCTTCAAGTTCACATCACCTCACACATTCAGTCATCTCATTATACAATAGAAACGGCCGGAAGGCAACCTTTTTCAGCGCCCGCGAGGAAGTCCCCGATCAGCCGGTTGACCGTCTCCGGCGCGTCGGTGTTGGCGTTGTGGCCCGCGCCCCTGATCCATTCGATGGGGATGCCGGTATTCCTGTGCCAGGCCCGGTTGTAGCGCACGCAGGAGCCCGCCCGGTCCTTTTCGCCGCAGATCAGCAGCGCGGGACATCTGATCTCATAGGGCAGGTCCGCCTCCATGGCCCGGGCAAGCATGCCCATGCCGTGGCCGGACAGCCTGGCGTAGCGGGCCTTGTCGCCGTCGTAGGTCATCATGATCTCCCGCATCAGGGTCCTGCCGTATTCGGTGGCGGCCACGCCGTTGGTGCCGGAGCTCAAAAGCCACCTCCACGGGTACCAGCGGTAGACCGGCTCCATGCGCTTGAGCAGCCAAATCTCCGGCGCGGTCACATACCGCCTTTGCAGCGGCGCGGAGTCGATGGAGACGAACCCCCGCAGCTTGTCCGGGAACAGCTGGGCGTAGGCCTGACCCACGTAGCCGCCCATGGACTGGCCCACGATCACCGGGGCGTCGATGCCCTCCCGCTCGAATATGCCGTCCAGCCAGCGGGCCACGTCCATCAGGTCAAAGTCGAATTCAAAGGGCCAGGAGGCGGCGTGCCCAGGCGGGTCCCACACCAGCAGGCGGCGCGTGCCCTGAAAGTGCTCCACCTGCCTGTCAAACAGCCGGTGGTCGGCAGTCAGCCCCGGCAGCAGTACGAGAGTCAGACCGCGGTCCGGCGCGGCGCTGACCCAATAACGGATGACGCCGCACCGCGTTTCAAAGCTCTTTCCGATCATTATCCCGTCCTCCGTTCACCGGTGGATGTACACCCGCGTCGCCCCGCCGCCGTCCTCGTGGGCCTGGCACAGGTATTCCCAGCCGTAGCGCTCGTAGAAGCCCACGTGGTCGGTGACCAGGTACAGGGGCGACACGCCCTTTTCGCGCATTTCGCCAACGATGAAATCCAGCAGCCGCCCGGCGACGCCCCGGCCCCGGAAGGCCGGCTCGGTGTACACGGCGCACACGTTCGGCGCAAGGTCCGGCCGGTCGTGAAAGTCATTCTCGATGACGCCCAGCCCGCCGACGATTTCCTCCCCGTCCAGGCACAGCGCCCAGGCGTATTCGGTATCGCCGTTCAGGTAGGCCGTCATCCGCTCCAGGTAGGCCTCGCGGGGCACGCCCCACTTTTCGCAGAACCAGGTCGCCGCGGCCCTCAGCAGCTCCGGCCTCTCGCGCAGGGTGATCAGCCGCGTCACGGCGTCTTCCTCCGGGCCAGCGCCATCACGCGCAGATAGCTCAGCGCGGCCAGGATCGCGGCGATCAGCGTGAAGCCCAGGGTGGTCAGCCGGGAATCGACGCGCAGGCCCAGGATCACCGACACCACGGTCAGCGCGATGGTCACCAGCATGTTGGGGAACATGTAGACGGCCACCCCCGCGCCCTGCTTGATGACCTCGACCTCGTTCTCCCAGTCCAGCCGCAGGTGCTTCGCGCCGCACACGCAGCCCCAGGCCGTGGAAAACGCGCACAGCGCCAGCCCCAGCAGCAGGTACAGCAGCGTATCCAGCGCAGGCGCCTTCCCCGCCACGCACATGCACAGCGTGGAAAAGGCCATGGCCGGCACGGTCAGCAGCAGGTTGAACAGCATCTTGCCCTGATACACGGTCTTCTTTTCGATGGGCATGCTCTGGATGATCCACCAGTTCTTGCCCTCCAGCGAGAGCGAGCAGACCGTGGTGCTCATCATGCCGACCAGGAAGTAGACGATGAACGGTATCGCGGGCCGGATCATCACGGGGCTGACGGGCG
>JBGUQG010000209.1:0-10120 GCA_045130815.1 Christensenellales bacterium | reverse complement strand
TATGAGCCGTCCCGGATATGGCTGGATGAGCATGGACTGAAGAACGCCAGACTGTACTGTCTCAATAAATATGGAAGGGATCACTTTCTCAAAAACAGCAGCAGCACGCTTGAACTGGAAGACTATTACAGGATGAAGTTTGATTACGCAGTGGAGGATTCTCCAAAGGCATTCAGGTTTTTCGAGCATCTGCCGGAACTGAAGGTCCTGGTGGTTGACAGGCCATGGAACAGAGACTGTGCTTTTCCGAATAATAACTATCAGAGATGCGCCGATTGGGAGAGCATTCGCAGGATCGTTGCGGGTGCGTGAGAAAGAGACGCGCAATAAGAATTCGGATCTGCGGAGGTGACTTCATTGAACAACATCTTTTATGAAATGATATTCAGGAGAAGGTCGTTTCATATTTTCAGAAATGTTGGAAACGAATCAATCGATGAATACAAAACGACCCAAAAGAAACGGAGGAGCAGAAGATGAAAATACTTGTATTGAACGGCAGTCCCAAGAAAAAGAGCGACACCTTCCGTCTGACGGACGCCTTTCTGAAGGGTATGAACCGGGATGGCCGGCATGAGGTGCATATCGTACATATGAGAGAAAAGAAGGTCGCGCCCTGCCGGGGCTGCTTTGGCTGCTGGCAGCGGGGAGACGGGCACTGCGTGATCGACGACGATCAGAACGGGATACTCGACCTGTACCGGGACGCGGACGTGATCCTTTGGAGCTTCCCGCTGTACTGCTACGGCATGCCCTCCCATCTGAAGGCGGTGCTGGATCGGACGATCCCGCTGGTCAGGATGCGCATGGTGCAGCAGCCGGACGGAACGGTGCGGCATGAGCCGTTGGCGGACTTTTCACGCATCCATACGCTGGTGATCTGCGGCTGTGGCTTCCCGCATTGGGAGGGCAATTTCGACGGTCTGAAGCGGATGTGCAGGGCCTGCTTCGGGCGCCCGGACATGGTCTGCGTGCCGGAGGCGCCGCTGTTGAACGTGCCCGAAGCCGCGGGCGTCGCCGACCCGCTGCTGAAGCGGTTTGAAGCGGCCGGGGCGGAATACGCGGCGCGGCTGGCGCTCTCCCCGGAGACTGTCGCGGCGCTGGAGAGCCCCATGATCCCAAAGGAGGAATACATCCGAAACGTGAACGGAGGCTGAGCGTATGAAGGATTACATCGGATTCTGCGGGCTGGATTGCGAGCCCTGCGAGGCACGGCTGGCGACGGTGAACCACGACGACGCGCTGCGCCGGAGGGTGGCGAAGGAATGGTCGGAGCTGAACGGCGTGGAGATCACGCCGGATATGATCCGCTGCGAGGGCTGTCGGATAGACGGCGTGAAGACGCCCTACTGCGATTCGCTCTGTCCCGTGCGCCAATGCGCCCTCGCCAGAGGCATAGAGACCTGCGGAAGCTGCGAGGAGATGGATATCTGCGAAAAGCTGGGCGCGATCACCGGGAACAATCCGCAGGCCATGAGCAACCTCAGGGGATAGCGCGTCGCGGGGAAAGGGCCGCCTATGAATCAGAACGCAAGAGAGGATTGGAAGAACGAAACGGACGTCGGCGGAGCGGGGTTTGACGAAAAGGAGGAGGGAACGGCATGGTCGAACTGAGGCCCATCACAGAGGACAACTTTCTTGACGCCTTTCATCTCGAGCTTGCGCCGGGGCAGGAGCGCTTTGTCTCCCACCCGATCCGCAGCCTCGCCCAGGCCTATGTCTACCGGGATCAGTGCCAGCCCTTCGGCATCTATGCGGATGGGCGGATGGCGGGCTACGTCATGGTGATCTATGACGATGATGTCCCGGAGTATGACATTTGGCACATGATGATCGACCGCTCCATGCAGGGGCGCGGCCTGGGCAGCGCGGCCCTGGACCGGGTGATCGAATACATCCGGGCGAAGCCCTTTGGGGATTCCGACAGGGTGGCCCTGACCTGCGGCCGGGACAATCCGGCGGCGAGGAGGCTCTATGAGCGCAAGGGCTTTCGCGCGACGGGCGCCGGGGACGAGAATGAGATCGAGCTTGCCATGACGCTTCGGCAGCGGAGGGTACCATGAAAAACGGACATGTAAAAATCGGTGATACGCGGATGGCCTATGCCGCCTTCGGCAGGGGTGAGAGGAAGCTGCTGGTGCTGCCCGGGCTGTCGGACGGACTGGCCACGGTGAAGGGCAAGGCGCCGGTCCTGTCCTTGCCCTACAGGCGGTTTTTCCGGGACTACACCGTGTTCATGTTCAGCCGGAAGGACGACATGCCGGAGGGGTATGCCATCGAGGACATGGCTGACGACCAGGCGCTGGCCCTGGAGCGGCTTGGGATCGACCGGGCCTGTGTGCTGGGGGTCTCCCAGGGCGGCATGATCGCCCAGTGCCTGGCGATCCGCCACCCGGAGCGGGTGGAGCGGCTGATCCTCGCGGTCACCGCCCCGAACGCCAACGGTACCGTTCAGGGTGCGGTTTCGGGCTGGATCGACATGGCCCTGCGCGGGGACCACGCGGCGTTGATGACGGACACCGCCGAGAGGATGTATTCGGACGCCTATCTTCGAAGGAACCGGAGGATGCTTTCCCTGGTGGCCCGGTTTACGAAGCCAAGGAGCTACGACCGGTTCCTGAAAAACGCCCGGGCGATACTGCGGTTTGACGCGCAGGACCGGCTGGGCGGGATCGCCTGTCCGACGCTGATCCTGGCGGGCGGCGAGGACAATACGGTGGGCCGGGAGGCCGCCGCCGAGCTGCGCCGGGGCATCGCCGGCAGCAGGATGTATGTGTACGACGGCCTGGGCCACGGCGCGTTTGAGGAGGCGAAGGACTTCTACGACCGGGTGCGGGCGTTCTGCGACGGACGGCCGGAGTGAGGGCGCGGAAACTGCGCGTGCCCGTCGGAAAACGACCTGGCCCCGGACAAAAACGGGCGGGCGGCACATGTCTGCCACCCGCCCGGCTGCTTCCGGCCTATCTCACCGGCTTGATGTTCAGGTTCACGCCCAGCACGTCCTCGCTGTCCACGATGGTCCAGCTGCTGCCGGGATAGTAGCCGACGGTGCGCCGCGCGTCCAGGCCCATGTCCTCCAGCGCGCCGATCACCGCGTCGCGCCGGTCGCCCACCTCGAAGCCCAGGTGATGCACGCCGTTGCCGTGCTTGTCCAGGTATTCCTGGAAGGAGCTTTCGCCTCCGGCGGGCTCGTGCAGCTCCAGCACGAAGCCGCCCATGTCGATGTTGCACACCTTCAGGTCGCAGGGGGTCTCCCGGCCGCGATAGGTGTAGCTGTAGCCGCCGGAGGACTGCAGGTGGCTTTCGCGGATCTCGGGCATGGGAATGCCCAGGATCTGCGACCAGGCCCGCGCCGCCCTTTCGATGTCCCTGACGACGATGTTGATCTGTATGAATTTCTCCCTTTCAACCGGTGCGTTCATCGTTTTCACCTCTCATCCCTTCACGCTGCCCATGATCAGGCCGCTGGTGAAGTATCTTTGCAGGAACGGGTAGACCAGCATGATCGGAATCGTGGCCAGGAACAGCTGCGCCGCGTTGGTGGTGCGGGCGTTGGTCAGGTTCAGGAACCGCGACAGCGATTCCGACACGTTCGTCGCGTTGCGGAAGAACGCGTCCGGGTTGATGACGATGGTCTGCAGGTAGCTTTGCAGCGGGTAGTTCTCCACGCGGTTCATGTAGATCATGCCGTCGAACCAGCTGTTCCAGTGGCCCACGAAGGAGAACAGCGTGACCGTGGCCAGCGTCGGCTTGCATACGGGCAGCACGATCTGCCACAGCGTGCGGAAGTGGCCCGCGCCGTCGATGGCCGCCGCCTCCGTCAGCTCCCGGGGCAGGCTGCGCATGTAGTTCATGACCACCAGCATGTTGAACACCACCAGCGCCCCCGGCAGCACCAGCGCCCAGATCTTGTCCATGAGGCCGGTGTAGCGCACGATCATGTATGTGGGGATCAGGCCGCCGTCGAACAGCATCGTGATCACGAATATCCAGGAAAACAGCGGACGCAGGCGGAATTCCTGGTTCGTCTTGGACAGCGGGAAGGCGGTCAGCACGATCAGCAGCATGTTCAGCGACACGCCCAGCACCGTCCTTCGCACGGAGACGCCCAGCGCGCGCAGGAACTGCGAGCTGTTCAGTATGAATTCATACGCGGCCGTGTTGAAGCCGATGGGCCACAGCTTGACCTGGTTCGCCGCCACCGCCGTCTTGTTCGAGAAAGATATGGCCAGCAGGTTCACGAAGGGCAGCGTGCACGACAGCGCCAGCAGCGTCAGGATCACCAGGTCCGCCGCCAGGAACACCTTGCGCCCCCGGGAGATCATCAGGCCGCCTGACCGCGGCGCCTTATCCCTGCTCATTTTTTGAAGCTCTCCAACAGCTCGATGCGGCACTTCAGCGTGTCCTGCGCGTCCAGGTAGGTGTACTGGCCGCTGGCGTCCCCGTACAGGCCGTGCTGCTCGACCACCGCGCCGTATTCCTCCACCAGCACCTTGACCACCGCGTCCGTATCGTCCACGTTGAAGGCGATGTGATGGATGCCCTCGCCCTTTTCATCCAGTATGTCGCGCCAGACCGAGTGGGCGCTGTTGGGTTGGATCAGCTCCAGCTGCACGCCGGGGCGCAGGTCGAAGAAGGCCATGTTGCAGGCCGCCTCCGGCGCGGGCTTGCCGTACACGCTGCAGCGGTTCACCTCGTACACGCCGCCGTCCACCGTGGGGGGCACCTCCACGCCGAACAGCGCCGCGTAGACCTTTTTGGTCGCCTCCAGGTCGTTCACCACGAAGCCGACCTGTGAAAACTTCACATGCTCCAGTATTTTGCTCATGCCCATGACAGAAGCCTCCTTTTCGGTCAGAAGATCTGGTATCCCGCAAACCTGTCCGCAAGTCTGTAGGAGGTGATGATCAGTACGCTTGAAATGACGGATTTGAACAGCCCCGCCGCGGTGGACAGCGAGAACTGTGCGTTGTCGATGCCCAGCCGGTACACGAAGGTATCCAGTATGTCGCCGGTGCGGTACACGGCGGGGCGGTACAGGTTGTAGATCTGGTCGAAGCCGCCGTTGAGTATGTTCGCCAGGCTGAGCACCGTCATCAGCACGATGGTGGAAACGATGCCCGGCAGCGTCACGTGCAGCATCTGCTGCCAGCGGTTGGCCCCGTCGATGGCGGCGGCCTCATACAGGTTCTGGTCGATGCCCGTGAGGGCGGCCAGGTAGATGATCGAGCCGAAGCCGAAGCCCTTCCACACGTCCGATATGATCATGGTCCATGGGAAGACCTTCTGGTCGCTCAGAAAGCCGACGCGCTCAAAGCCCAGGCTCATCAGCGTGGTGTTGATGATGCCGTCCTTGGACAGCAGGTCCGCGAAGATGCCCGCCAGTATGACCCAGGAAAGGAAGTGGGGCAGGTACACCAGCGTCTGGTAGGTGCGCTTCAGGGCGGTGCTGGAAAGCTCGTTCAAAAGCAGCGCGAACACCACCGGCACCACGATGCCCAGCGTCATCTTGGAGAAGGAGATGAATACCGTGTTGAATATGATCTGGCCGATATCCGGCATTGTGAAAAGGTTGCGGAAGTTTTCAAGGCCGACCCACTGCGAACGGAAGAAGCCCTTGGCGGGGCTGAACTTCTGGAACGCCATCACCACGCCCAGCATGGGCCCGTAGCGGTAGACGATCACGAAAACCAGCGCCGGCAGCAGCATGACCACCAGCGGCAGCTCCCTTCGGAAGCGGGAGTTTTGCAGTTTCTTCATGGACCTTCACACCTCTCACGGATGGATACGGAAATCGGGGCGGCGGTCAGCCGCCCCGAGCGATTCACATGCCGTGTTCTTTAGCCCGCGGGGTACCTCTCGTTCAGCCAGTCCAGCGTCTCCTGTCCGCCGGCGGCCAGCCAGTTCTGCACGAACTCGTCGAAGTAGTCCACATCCCGGTTGCCCACGATGATGTCCACGAAGGTGGTCTCCACCATGTCGGCCAGCACCGAGGAGTTCTGCAGCCAGATATCGGGCATTTCGGAGCCCATCAGGTTCTGCACCAGCCAGCCCTTGTCCTTGTATTCCAGGGCGATCTTCATGGAGCCGCCGTAGCCGTCCACGAACATCTGGCCCCAGGTGCCGTAGGCGTTGGTGTTGTCGGCCAGCGAGCCGTCCTCAAAGCCGGTGACATACTTGTAGTACTCCAGGGCGGTGCCGCTCAGGCCGTCGCTGGTGCCGGCGTTCAGCGCGGCGTGGATCTCCGGCGCGAACAGCTCGGTGGGGATGCCGATGTAGGCCGGGCTCAGGCGGTACTGCTCGTTGGCCCAGTAGGTGTCGAAATCCTCGGCGTTGCCGCGGATCACGACCTCCTCATACAGGTTCAGGATCTTGATCAGCGCCTCAGGATGCTCGCAGGTGGCGCTCACGGTGGTGTAGAAGTCGCCGATCTCGTTGGAATTGATGCCCATCAGGGGCGTGTGGCCCTCCGCCAGCGGGATCGGATAGGGACGGGTGATCACGCCGTCGGCCTGATAGGAATAGTTGAACGGATGCCAGGTGCCCCAGTTCATGTGGTACATCATGCCGATGTTGGCGTTGGTGACCTGGGCCTCCATGGTGCTGGTGTTCAGGGCGGTGAATTCGGGGTCGATCAGGCCCTCCTCATACATGCCGTGCACCAGGGCCAGGCATTCCTTCATGCCGGGCTGGATCCAGGCGTAGGTCATTTCGCCGTCGGCGTTGCGGTAGAACACGCCGGTGTCGTTGTAGCCGGGAACGCCGTAGGCGCCGGCCAGGCCCATCAGCGTGCCCACGTTGTTCGTGGCCACCATGCCCTGCAGGCCCAGGCCGTAGGTGTCGTCCACGCCGTCCTTGTCCGGGTCCTCAAAGGTGAAGCGGCGGGCCAGCTCGACCATCTCCTCGACGGTCTTGGGCGGCTCGGCGTTCAGGTTTTCAAGCCAGTCGTCGCGGATCCACAGGTAGGCAGCGTTGTGGAAGTTGTCCTCCATATAGGGGAAGCCGTACAGCTGGCCATCCACCGACACGGCGTCGAAGGAATCGGTATAGCGCTCGCGGAAGGCCTTCAGCTCCGGCGTGGCGTACTTTTCCCAAACCTCCTCCAGGTTGGCGAGGTATCCCTCGGCCTGGGCCTGGCGGAACTGGGTGATGGTGTCCCACTTCACGATGTCCGGCAGATCGCCGGAGGCCAGCGTGGTGTTCAGCTTGTTGGTGTAGGCGTCGGTGGAGGTATCCGCCGAGAACGCGACCTTGACGTCGATATTGAGGCGCTCCTTGATCAGGCGGGACCAGGCGTTGTCGTCATAGGTGTCGCCGTTGAAGAATTGCTGTACCGCCGAGGCGGGCACCGTCCAGGTGATGGTCACGGGATCCTTGTAGGGGGTCAGCGGTCCGTCCTCTTCCTCCGCCACGGCACCGGAAAGGCCGGCGAGAGAAAGCGCCAGTGTCAGGGCAATCGTGAGTGCCAACAGTTTTCTCCACATAGCCATCTCGTTATCCCTCCTGTTGATGTTGGTCGGCTTTGCCTTCCGGGTTCAAGGGGATTATAGCAAAATAAACGCGTGTTTACAAGTAGAAATTATCATTTTCTACATAATGCACAATAAGGTCACCTTAATAATGGGTTATTAATGGTTAATTGCAACAATATACGGTATGTATTTAATAAGCACGTGTTCGCTCGTATTGACACAAACCCCGTTTGGCCGTTATAATGAAAAAAACACCCGAGACACAGGGCTTTGAAACCGTGAGGGCTTACGCATGAACAAGAGGCTTACCAGCAGCGACATCGCGCGGCTGGCGGGCGTGTCCCGGAGCACGGTCAGCCGCGTGGTGAACGGCTATGACAACGTGCCGGAGAGCACCCGCCAGAAGGTCATGGAGGTCATACAGAAATACCATTACTATCCCCAGCTGTCCGGCCAGCTGCTGTCCGGCATCAATATGCGCACCATCGGCCTGTTCTGGTTCGGCAGCGAGGACTTTTCCGCCGACGGGCTGATCTCCGGCTACCTGATGAACATCATGGATGCCTGCGCGGCCCGGGGCTACCTGGTGCTGTGCTGCATGCTGGGCGACATCGGGCAGGACGGCACCCGCAACTTCATCCGCAAGACGTTCCTGGAGCGCCGCATCGACGCGGGGATCTTCATAGGCATCGATAATGACGAGCCGGTCATCGGCCAGCTGACGGATCTGGAGCAGATCGTGGGCCTGTTCGACTATCGCAGGGAGGGGGACCGCTGTCCCAACCGCTTTACGGCGAACTTCGACGGCGGCACCGCCGAGCAGTCCATCGACTACCTGTACGGCCTGGGGCACCGCAAGATTGCCGTCGTCAGCGGCGATCTGTCCCGCGTCAGCTGCCTGGATCGGCACAACAGCTATCTGCGCGGGCTGCACAGGCACAACCTTCCGATCCGCAACAAGTGGTTCGCCTTCGGCGGCATACGCCGCAGGACGGGGCGGGAGGCCGCGCTGGCCATGCTGCGCGGCTGCATGGACGACCTGCCCACCGCCGTCTGCGCCAACAACGATTCCGTGGCCTTCGGCGTGTACGACGCCTGCGCCGAGCTGGGCCTGTCGATCCCGGGCGACATCTCCGTCATCGGGGCGGACGACCATCCCCTGGGCGGGACCTTCGCGCCGCCGCTGAGCACCTTCGCCTTCGACTTCCGCACCATGTTCTCGTCGCTGGTCGACCGCGTGATCGACCGGGTGGAGGGCAAGCAGGACCTCGTCCAGGACATCGCCTTTCCCGGCACGTTCGTCGAGCGCGGCTCCTGCCGTCGGCTTTAGAAATGGCCGTCATGCCGGATTCCATAGGCTCCGGGGGCGGCAAGCGCCGCCCCCGGAGGATATCGCCGAAATGGCCTATGCTTGCTGTCTCCCGATGGGTCGGCCTATGCGCCGTCGCCCCGGGCCGGGGCGGTCAGATAATCGATATACTGTGAAACGGCGTCCATGCGGGCGCTGTTTCCTATGATGCCCAGGTATACCTCGCCCGACAGCCCGGCCCCGCCGAACAGGGGAAAGCCGGACAGCGCCAGGCCGTTGACGACCTGCTCGGTCTCGGCTCGGTAGGGGACGCTCTCGTCCAGGTCGTGCTCGATCCCGTTGTCCTCAAGGATCACCGTGTTCTCGGTCAGCGCGCCTTCCACCCGCCGGTACAGGTCGCCGTCCAGGCAGCCCTCAAGGGGCAGCAGATAGCCGCCGGAGGACATGATGTCATAGGCCTCGCGGTTCATCAGCATCACGTCCAGCTGGCCGTTGGCCATGGCGGCGAGGGTCTTCAGCCGGGAGGCGTAGGCGTATTCGTGGTTCTGGGCGGAGGCGTCCCGGCTCAGGTACAGGTTGAGGTACAGCCGCACCTCGCTCCTGCGGGGATCCTCGCCGACGGCGCGGACAAAGCCGTCGCCCAGCGCGGCGTCCAGGGCGTCGCCCGGCGCCACGTTCGCGCAGCCGACGTACAGCAGCGCCTGCCTGCGGGTCAGCCGGTAATAGGTCACGCTGCCCAGCGCCACCGCGGCGATCAGGGCCAGCACCAGCGGGAACTTGTAGTATTCAAAGATGTGGTCCAGCCGCTGCGCGAGGGTCATGCGGGCGAGGGCCGCCCGGTTTTCCGCCCGCTCCGATTCGGTCAGCTTCACGGCAGCGGGTCCTCCTCGTCTTCCTTCTTCGCCGGCGCGTTGGGGTCGTACAGCAGCGGACGCAGTATCTTCAGCAGCATGTGGGCGCTGATCACCGCGCACAGGCCCTCTCCGAATATGATCAGGGGCGTAAACACGTTGACCACCAGGAAGAACATCGCGTAGTGCACGAAGAGCACCAGTATGGTGACGAACAGATAGTGGGTGCCGATCAGAAAGGCGTTCTTGAACATGTTCGCCGTGGTGTTGCTGGCGATGGACAGCAGCGGGAAGATATAGGTCAGCACGATCACATAGGCGATCATGCAGGCGAAGATGCAGGCCAGCAGCAGCGTCCAGATCACGGCCATCGCGCCGTCGCTGGCGGCCCGCAGCCGGGACAGCAGCATGGCGTCCGCGACGATGAGCGCCCCGGCGGCCAGCATGATCAGCCAGATGACCGTGGCCTGCTTGAAGTTCTGCCTGAA
>JBGUQG010000208.1:0-2179 GCA_045130815.1 Christensenellales bacterium | reverse complement strand
AGATGGTGGAGATCGCGAAGGCGGTTTCGCTGAAGGCCAAGCTGCTGATCATGGACGAGCCCACCTCTTCCCTGGGCGAGCAGGAGGTCAAGCAGCTGATGGCCACCGTGCGCAAGCTGAAGAGCCAGGGCATCGCGATACTGTTCGTGTCCCACAAGCTGGAGGAGCTGTTCGAGCTGTGCGACCGGGTGACGGTCATGCGCGATGGCGAGCACATCGACACCCGGGACATCGGCGACTGGAACAACGATTCCCTGATCCAGGCCATGGTGGGTCGGTCGCTGGAGAACCAGTTCCCCAAGGAGTTCGGCACCAAGGGCGAATGTATGCTGGAGTGCCGCCACCTGAAGGAGCTGGGCGTTCTGAAGGACGTGAGCTTCAAGGCCTACGGCGGCGAGATCCTGGCCTTCGCGGGCCTGGTGGGCGCGGGCCGCACGGAGACCATGCGCGCGCTGTTCGGCGCGGACCCGCTGGACGGCGGCGAGGTGTATGTAAAGGGAAAGAAGGTCAACAACAAAAATCCCGGCCAGGCCATCAAAAACGGCATCGCCTTTTTGACCGAGGACCGGAAGGGCCAGGGCCTGGTGCTCTCCGAGAGCATCAAGATGAACCTGATCCTGGCCAACATGAAGCGTTTCAGGAAGAGCTTTTTGCTGAATCACGGCGATATTGCGAAGAACAGCCAGCAGCGCATCAAGGAATTGCGCATCAAGACGCCCAGCGCCGATGAGGTCACGGGCCAGCTGTCCGGCGGCAACCAGCAGAAGGTGGTCATCGGCAAGTGGATCAACTGCGACGCGGATATCTACATCTTTGACGAGCCCACCCGCGGCATCGACGTCGGCGCGAAGGTGGAGGTCTACAACGTGATGAACGACCTTGTCAAGCAGGGCAAGTGCGTGATCATGGTGTCCTCCGAGTTGCCCGAGGTGCTGGGCATGGCCGACCGCGTGGTGGTCATGCGCGAGGGCGAGGTCATGGCCGAGATCGACCGCGACAGCGAACACTTCAACCAGGAAGACATCATGAAAGCTGCATGGGGAGGTAAGATCGCATGAACGATACGAAGAAAAAGGCCGGCATAGGCGACCTGCTATGGAAGCTGGGCCCGCTGATGGTGCTGGCGCTGCTGTTTATCATTTTCACCATCGTGCTGCCGGGCAAGTTCCTGCGCATGGCCAACATGATGAACATACTGAAGCAGACGAGCATCAACTGCCTGATCGCCGCCGGCATGCTGCTGGCGCTGATCACCGCCGGCATCGACCTTTCCGTGGGCTACAACGCCATACTGGCCACCTGCCTGATCGGCGTCATGATGCAGGGCGGCATCACCAACCCGGTGCTGCTGATCGTGGCGGCCATCGCGCTGTGCACGTTCTGCGGCTTTATGAACGGCACGCTGTACACGCGACTGGACCTGCCGCACCCCTACGTTTCCACCCTGGGCATGAAGTTCGTGCTGTGGGGCATGGCGCTGCTGATCACCCACAGCCAGACCATCGGCTTCAACAACAAGGGCATCGACCCCGTGCTGTGGATCGGCAAGGCCACGATATTCTCCATCGGCTTCCCGGTGAGCTTCATACTGGTCATCATCGTGTACGTGATCTTCCACGTGTTCCTGAACCACACGGCGCTGGGCCGCCAGATCTACTGCGTGGGCGGCAACCCCGAGGCCGCGCGCATGTCCGGTATTCGTTCCAAGGACGTGCTGACCATCGTGTACACGATCTCCGGCTTCATGTGCGGCGTCGCCGGCGTGGTGCTGGCGGGCCGACTGAACTCCGCCAACACGGCCTCCGCCGCCAACTTTGACACCGACGCCATCGCGGCGTGCATCATCGGCGGCGCTTCCTTCCGCGGCGGCAAGGGCACCATTTGGGGCAGCATGATCGGCGCGCTGCTGATCGCCACCATCCGCGACGGCCTGAACCTGTTCGGCGCCGGCAACGACATCCAGTACATCGTCATCGGTGCGGTCATCATACTGGCCGTGACGCTGGACGTGTTCCGCGGCAAGGCCGAGGCCAAGGCGCGCAAGATGGCGGCTGTCAACAAGTGATCCCATTGATCCGGACTCTGCGCGCGCCGGTGCTCGCGCCGGCGCGCGGGACGATATAACAAGCAAAGGAGTCGATTGAAATGTCTTTGTTTGATCCCAAAAAGGTATTCCTGG
>JBGUQG010000207.1:0-15982 GCA_045130815.1 Christensenellales bacterium | reverse complement strand
CAGCGCGCCGAGAACCAACAGCGCGATCAGTATGACCTTTTGCTGAACCGTCATCGCCGCGCCCTCCCGCCCTGCCCGGATTGTATAGTCCACTGATTATATTATATCACATTTTTGTCAAATTTCAAGACCAGGATGCACAATAGGACGGTTTGGGCCGCCCTTTTGCGATCAGATTCAGTTGTCCGCCAGGTTGTAGCCGTTCTTCATGCGCTCGCTGGCCGTCAGCAGCACCTTGTTCAGCGCGTCGGTGGTCTGCTGCCGGGCCATGTCCGCCAGCTTTTCGTTGGCCTGCGCGGTCAGGGTGAAGTCGCCGGCCTCGGTCATCCGGCGGTCATACTCTCGGATCAGCTGCCGCCCCTTCACGGCCACAGCGCTCTGGTAGCGCTCGATCTGCTGCACGCAGGCGGCGTAGTGGGGATCCGCCAGCGCGCCGATCATGCGGCTGGCCCAGTAGAAGTTTTCGGTGCTGGCGTCCAGCGTCACGCCGCTCAGGTACTTCGGCATGGCGTCCACGTTGGCGTACACGGGCAACAGGGCGTCGAAGGTGGTGGAGCCGAAGCAGATCCACTCCACGCCGCGGATAGGCTCGGGCACATCCTCCCGGATCTGGCACACGGAGGTCACGCCGGTGCGGTTGATGCCGATGGAGCGGTACATTCCCCGCTTGCCGGTGTCCCGGTTGGTATAGGGGCTGTAGGGCGTGCCCTGGTAGTTGGCGGACAGCAGGTACTTCACGTCCTCCACGGTCACCTTTCTGTCCGGCACCAGGGACCAGGGGATGTCGTCGCTCTCCGGCGTGAACTCGGCGTTCTCGCCATCCCAGCGGTGGGATACGGGCGTCAGATAGCGGCCCATGAACCAGGCCCGGGGCGTGTTGTACACGTGGTCCATGTCCCGGCGCGAGCCGAAGATGTCCCTGGGGTTGAACGCGCCGTTCTGGTTCAGGTCCAGGCGGTTGTCGGCGATGAACTCCCTCAGGTCCTTCGAGCACATGTGGGCCTTCTGCGCCCCGAAGGCATCCTCCATGTCGAAGGCATCCATGCCGAACTGGTTCGGGTTGATCACGCAGGCGTCGTCGGGCACCCGGCGGGCCATCCAGTGGTGGCCGCCGATGGTCTCCAGCCACCAGATCTCGTCCCTGTCGTTGAAGGCGATGCCGTTGGATTCATAGGTGCCGTACTGCTCCAGCAGCCGGCCCAGGCGGACGACGCCCTCGCGGGCAGAATGTATGTAGGGCAGCACCAGCACCACGATGTCCTCCTCGCCGATGCCGCCGGGCACGTCCTTCTCCCGCCGGCTTTCGGCCTTTTTGTATTCCACCAGCGGGTCCGCCGCCAGCACGCGGGGGTTGGAGGTGATGGTCTCGGTGGCGGTCATGCCCACGTTGGCGGCGTTGATGCCGGTGGCTGCCCAGATGCCGTTCTTCCTGTCGACGCTGGGGCAGGCCGTGTAGCGCATGGGATCGTCGGGCAGCTCGATCTCCAGGTGGGAGATGACGCTCTTGTACTTGCGGGGCTGCTTGTTGGGCCGGACGACGATCAGCTTCTTCACATCGAAATGGCCGTCGTCGGTGCGGGCGATCATCGTGGATCTGTCGTTGCTGGCGTTTTTGCCAACCAATACGGTGGTACAGGACATGCTTGTGTTCCCCTTTCGCTTTTCACTGCCACGATTGTACCGCATTCCGCACAAAATGGCAATCCCCGTTTTTCAATTCCCATGAAAAACGGGGACCGTTTGGATTCAGTTGAGGTGTCTTCGGCCCGCGGGCTCCATCACATAGCGGTTTTCCGCCGCGCCGTAGGCGTGGGCGTCCGCCTCGGCGCTCTCCAGCGTGAAGCAGGACACCTCGTAGGCGTTGCGGGACAGGTATTCCCCGTTCTCCAGCAGCTTCTGGTATTCCCGGGATTGCAGGCGGCCCGTCAGCCGCACGCTGTCGCCCACCGCGAATCGGGAGGCGTACTGGGCGTTTCGGCCCCAGGCGATGCAGGGAATGTAATCGCTTTTCCCGAACGCCCGGTTCACGGCCAGCATCATGTCGCAGATCTCCCGGCCAAAGGGGGTCGAGCGGTAGATCGGCGGTTTGCACAGCGCGCCGGTCAGCGATACCTTGTTCAGCGTGTCATTGTCCGGCGAGAGCGCGATGCTCTGGGCGAACAGCGTGACCATCAGCCGCCCCGCGCCGTCGATCACCTTGTTGTACGAGCGCACCTGGCCCGTCATCAACAGCTGTGCCCCCATGTCCTGGGGCAGCAGCGCCATCAGCTTGCCGGGAATGGTGACCGGCAGCCGGTCCACCGTGCCGGACAGGCGCCTGACCAGCAGCGTTCCCGTGTAAAAGGGCTCGTTCATCACCTCGTGGCTGAGCTCCAGCTCGCCCTCCAGCCTGCCCACCGCAACGATTCTGTTATTTGGATTTTCCATCGTATCCCTCCGGTTATGCATTGTGTTTATCCATATATATGCGCCCCCGCGCCACGTCATGCCGGGCGGCTCAGAAATTTCCCGCGGGGACGTCCCTGGCCTCCACGAACCAGCGGCCCTCGTCCTCGAACAGGTAGACCTGCCTGCCCCGCACGCGGCAGGTGTAGCGCATGCCCTGGCCCCCGCACTTGGTGGAGGCTGCCATCCGCACATCCAGCAGCCGGTCCACCTCAAAGCCGCGTCCGTCCTCCCAGATGATCTTCAGCGGGCGGATCTTGCCGATCTCGTCCACATCCACGAGCACCCTGACATAGGCCCGATGTGCCATACAAGCTCACTTCCCCTCACGCGTTTTTCCAGCCCACGGGATGGATCTGGTGATCGTCCCGGGGATTGATCGCCCCGAACTCGCCGCAGCCGATCAGGCAGGCACGCTGTATGGCGAAGTGCCCGAACCGGCGGCGGATATCCCCCATGGCGTTTTCCAGGTCATAGCGGCGGGCCCGGGCGGCGTCCGGGAACATGCACAGCTGTTCGTCCTCGTCCGCGCCCCGGAGAACGCTCACGCTGACCCCCAGGCTGCGCAGCGGCCTTTCCCAGCGATAGCGGGAATCCAGCAGCGCCATCGCGCAGGCGCAGATCTCCGAGGCCAGCGCCGTGGCGTGGTCCAGCCGGCGCTGCGCCGTGAAGCAGCGCAGTTGGCAATCCCGCACCGACAGGCACACCACCCTGCCCCGCAGGCCCTGGGCCCGCAGCCGCTCGGCCACGCTTTCGGACAGCACCATCAGCACCATGTGAGCGTCCCGGGCGTCCACGATGTCCCGGGGCGTGGTGGCGCTGTTGCCCACGGACTTGACCTCCGCGCTCTCGTCCGCTTCCATCACGGGGGTGTTGTCCCGCCCGTTGGCGAAGCACCACAGCATGTCCCCCAGCTTGCCCAGCGCCAGGCGCAGCTGCTCCGGATCGCACCGGGCGATATCGCCGATGGTGCGCAGGTTCCGCCCCGCCAGCCTGCGCCGGGTGGCGGGCCCCACGTACAACAGGTCGCCCGCGGGCAGCGGCCACACCTTCTGGCGGAAGTTCTCCGGGGTGATCAGCGTGGTGGCGTCCGGCTTTTTCATGTCGCTGCCCAGCTTGGCGAAGATCTTGTTGAAGGACACCCCCACCGACAGCGTGAGCCCCAGCTCCTCCCGGGCACGGCTTCGCAGCCGGTCGGCCAGCGCCTCGCCGGACAGCGCGCTGCCGGTGACATCCAGCCAGGCCTCGTCCAGGCCGAAGGGCTCGATCCGATGGGTGTAGTCGGCGTAGATATCGCGCATCAGCCGGGAAAAGCGCATGTAGCGCGGATAGTTGGGCGGCAGCACGATCAAATTCGGGCACTTCTGCCGGGCCTGCCAGATCACCTCGCCGGTGACGATACCCAGGCGCTTGGCCGGCATGTTCTTGGCCAGCACGATGCCGTGCCGGGCCTCGGGATCGCCGCACACGGCCATGGGCCTGTCCCTAAGGGAGGGATCGTAGGCGCATTCCACGCTGGCGTAAAAGTTGTTCAGGTCGCTGTGCAGTATCGTGCGCATGATCCCCCTCCTTCCGTAATAGAACATTTGTTCGATTTACGGTATTATTATACCACGATCGCCCCAAAATGCAATCGAACACAAATTGAAATATTTTTGGCGCGGAACTTTTTGCCGCATTGTAATCCCGGTTCAGTTATGATAGAATATAGGTACCAGGAACGCGAACCAGGAGGGATGCACCATGCTGATCATCGGTATCTGCGGAGCCAGCGGCAGCGGCAAATCCACGTTGGCAAAGGCGTTGGCGTCGAGGCTGGAGAAGCCCTGCGTGTACATCAAGCAGGATTCCTACTACAAGGATCACCCGGACATGACCTATGAGCAGCGCTGCCTGATCAACTACGACGAGCCGGAAATCTTCGAGCACGACGTGCTGCGGGAAGACCTGATGAAGCTGCGCCGCGGCGAGCCCATCACCACCAAGGAATACGATTACACCCAGCACCGGCGCTGTGATCCCGACGGGCTGATCCAGCCGACGGACGTGGTGCTGCTGGAGGGCATCCACGTGTTCTACGACCCCCAGGTGCGCGACCTGCTGGATTTCAAGGTGTACATCCAGGTGGACCCGGACGTGTGCCTGCTGCGCCGCGTGAAGCGGGATCTGCGCGACCGCGGCCGCACCATCGAAAGCGTGTACAAGCAGTACCTGGATACGGTAAAGCCCATGTACGAAAAGCACATCCGCAACTATGTGGAATACGCCGACCTGATCGTGGCCCGGGGCGGCAAGAACCCCAGGATCGTGGACATACTGGCCCACTACATCAACTCCGGCCTGATCGAGACCAAGGAACAATGATCCCGCGAAAAAGCACCGCGCCAAATCGGCGTGGTGCTTTTTCGCGGGATCATTATCGAAGCTGTTCCTTGCGCCGGGCGGCGTCCTTCAGCATGTGGGCCGCGTGGCTGAGACTGCTCTCGCTGTCGTTCGCGCCGCCCACAAGCCGCGAAAGCTCGCGGACGCGGCCGTCGTCGTCCAGCAGCCGCACATGGGTGTCGGTGCGGTCCTCGCCGGCGACCTTCTCCACCAGGAAGTGGGCGTCGCCCAGCGCGGCGATCTGGGGCAGGTGGGTCACGCTGAGCACCTGGCGGTTCCGTGCGATCAGGCACATCTTTTCGCCCACCACCTGGGCCATGCGGCCTGAGACGCCGGTATCGATCTCATCGAATATCATCGAATCGACGCCCTCCTGGTCCACGGCGATGGCCTTCAGCGCCAGCATCACGCGGGAGATCTCGCCGCCGGAGGCGATGCTGGCCAGCGGGCGCAGCGGCTCGCCTGGGTTGGGCGAGATCATGAATTCCACCCGGTCCATGCCCTGGGCGGTAGGCTTGCTCTCCGGCTCTACCCTTACCTCAAAGCGGGTCCTGCCCATGCCCAGGTCCGCAAGCTGGCCGCAGATAGCCTCCGCCAGCGCCCGGGCGCTCTCTTTTCTCAGGGCGGTGAGCGCGTCGCAGGCAGCGCGCAGCCTGGCGTCGGCCTCGCGGTAGCGCTTTTTCAGCTCGCCGATGGATTCGTCGCTGCGCTTCAGCTCGCCCAGGCGATCCGCGGCCTTCGCGCCGAATTCGATCACCTCTTCCACCGTCGCGCCGTACTTGCGCTCCAGCCGCTTGATCAGATCCAGCCGGCCCGCCAGCTTGTCGATCTGGTCCGGCTCGAAGTCCAGATCCTCCATGAGGGCCTGCAACTCGTAGCCCACGTCCTGGGCGCCGTAGTACAGCTCCCTCAGGCGCGCGGCCAGCGCGGCATAGCGCTCGTCCAGCCGGGAAATGCCGTCCATGGCCTCCGCCGAGCGCAGCAGCGCCTCCTGAGCGCTGGGGCCCCGGCCGTCGCCCTCGTACACCAGCGTGTACGCGCCCTCCACGCCCTGGCGGATCTTCTCGGAATGCTCCAGCATGGACAGCTTCTTTTCAATCCTCTGCTCCTCGCCCGGCTTCAGCTTGGCGGCGCTGATCTCCTGCACCTGGAAGGTGAGCATGTCCGAAAGGCGCTCCTTTTCCGCGGCATCGTTCATCAGACGCTTCAGCTCCCCGGCGACGCGGCCGCGGGCTGCGTGCAGCCGGGCCACCTCGTCCCGGGCCGCGGCCTGCTCTTCCCCGCCGTAGTCGTCCAAAAAGCCCAGGTGGCGCGCCGGGTTCATCAGCGCCTGGTGCTCGTGCTGGCCGTGCACATCCATCAGCAGCCCGGTCAGCTGCTTGAGCGTATTGAGGGGCACCACCACGTCGGACACGCGGCAGATGTTCCTGCCGGCGCGGCTCAGCTCGCGCCGGATGGCGATGACGCCGTCGTCGTGCTCGATATCCAGCTGCTTGAGCAGCTCCAGCGCCTTTTCGTTGCCGGATACGTCGAACAGGGCCTGGACCATGCCCCGATCCGCGCCGGTGCGGATCATGTCCCGGTCGGCGCGCCCGCCCAGCGTCAGGTTGATGCTGTCCACCACGATGGACTTGCCCGCGCCGGTTTCGCCCGTAAGCACATTGAATCCCCGCGCAAATTCGATGCGCAGCGATTCAATCAGCGCGATATTCTTGATTGTCAGTTCAAGCAGCATAGTCTGGCCCCGCTCAATCGTTCAGCAGGCCGTTGAATTTGACCATCAGGGCCTCCGCGGCCTCGTTGGAGCGGGTGATGATCAGCAGCGTGTTGTCTCCGGCGATGGTGCCCATGACCTCGCTCCACTTCATGGAATCGATGGCCTCGCCCGCGGCGTTGGCACTGGCCGTGAGGGTGTTGACCACGATCAGGTTGTTCACGGGCTCCACATTGACGATGGAATCCGCCAAAATGCGGGCGAAGCGGTCGTTCATGCCCTTTTCTGCCCGCTCCACGGTGGCATATTTATAGCCGCCGTGTTCAGAGAGCACCTTCAAAAGCCTCAGCTCCTTGATATCCCGGGACACGGTGGCCTGGGTCACCTTGACGCCCCTGTTCAGCAGCTCCTCGGCCAGCTCCTCCTGGGTTTCGATATCCTTGTTTTCGATGATATCCAATATAAGATTATGGCGCGCGCTCTTCATTCCGGTGAAGCCTCCCAGTCGAAAGATTGTGGGGATTCATGTCTTTTGTTCAATGGGTCCATTCGGACAGCTTGCTGCGCAGCAGGCCATAGTAATTCTTCTCGTAAAGCCTTACAAAGCGCGCGGGCCGGTCCGATTTTCGGATGGTGATCTCGGTTCTCTCGCCGGTCAGCGGCACCACCCTGCGCCCGTCCAGCACCGCTTGCACACCGTCGCGGCCGTCGCGGACGCGCACGGTGATGCGCTCTTCGGCGGAGACCACCACGGGCCGGGCGTTCAGCGTATGCGGGCAGATGGGCGTCAGCACAAAGCAATCCAGGCCGGGCAGTATCACCGGCCCGCCGGCAGACAGCGAATAGGCGGTAGAGCCCGTCGCGGTCGCGACAATCAGCCCATCGCCGGAAATGCAATCCACCAGGGTGCCGTTTGCTTCGTATTCGACTGAGAGAATCCTGACCGAGGGCGTCGCACGGGTGACGATGATCTCATTCAGGGCAAAGTATCTTAGCCTGTCCAGGCCGTCGATCATCATGGTCGTGCGCTTGTCAATGCCGTAATCCCCGTCCAGCAGCCTGTCGATCACCCGACCGTCCAATTCGTCGGTCTCGATCCCGGTCAGAAAGCCCAGTCGGCCCAGGTTGACGCCGAGGATCGGCAGATCGTTGGGAATCGCGCTGTCCAGGCCGGAGAGGATCGTGCCGTCGCCCCCGAGTACGATCAGAAGCTGGCTGCGCTCAAACTGATCCACGATACAGTCGGAAGCGCCCAGCGCGGCGTTCAGCTCCGCGTCCAGGCACACCTGTACGTTCCTCCGCCGCAACAGGTCGATCAATCTGCCGGCGACCTCCAGGCCCGAGGGCTTGGACGAATTCCACCGTATTCCTATGCAGCGAACGGACAACGCAACCACTCCCTACCTATACAATATACCAAAGAGGGCTTGGGTTACAAGCCCTCTTTCGAGGATTTAAAAAAATTGTCATACGCGCGGCTAATTGTAACATCTACTGAATATTTGACCTCATTTTTCGTCAGGTTGTCGCAGCGCACGAGGTCCATCAAGAATTCTATGTTACCTTCCGGGCCCCGGATCGGAGAGTAGTCCAGCCCGTTCACGGCCCAGCCGATCGTGGGAATGAAATCGGCGATCTCCTTCAGCACCCGCTCGTGCACGCGTCGGTCCCGGACCACGCCCTTTTCGCCGACCTCCGCCTTCGTGGCTTCGAACTGGGGCTTGACCAGCGCCACGAACCGGGCGTTCTGCCCCTCCAGCGCGCCCAGCGCCGCGGGCAGCACCGCCTTCAGCGATATGAAGGACACGTCCGTCGCGCCGAAGGCCGGCCTGGGATCAAAATCCCCGGGCGTCAGAAAGCGGGCGTTGGTGCGCTCCATGCAGACGACCCGCGGGTCGCTGCGCAGCCGGTAGTCCAGCAGGTTGTAGCCCACGTCCACCGAATACACCCGGCGCGCCCCGGCGCGGAGCATCACGTCGGTAAAACCGCCGGTGGACGCGCCCACATCCACGCACACGGCGCCGTTCAGGTCGATGCCGAAGACCTCCAGGGCCTTCTTCAGCTTGTGCGCCCCCCGGCTGACGTAGGCGTCCAGCCGGCCCTTCACCCGGAGGGTCTCGCCCTCCTTCAGCATCTCGCTGGCGCGCAGTATCTTCCGGTCGCCGGCCATCACCCGGCCCTCCATGATCAGCGCACGGGCCAGGGCGATGGATTCCAGGTTCATATCCGACAGCAGCGCCTCGTCGGCGCGGCGCTTTTTCATGACCGCGCCTCCCCCGCCGCCCTCAGGCGCTCCAGTATCCTTCTGGCCATGGCGATGGGCGTCAGGCCGCACTCCTCCAGCTGCTGAGCGACGGTGGCATGCTCGATGAAGCGGTCCGGCACGCCCAGCGTCAGCACGGGCACATCCACGCCCTCGCCGGCCAGCGCGTCCAGCACGCCCTCGCCGAAGCCGCCGGAGAGCACGTTCTGCTCGGCGGTGACCACCAGGCGCACGGTCCTGGCCTGCCCAAGCAGCATTTCCGTATCCATCGGCGCGACGAAGCGCGCGTCCACCACGCCGGCGGAGACGCCCTTGCCCATCAGCTCGATGGCGGCCTGCATGGCGGTCTGCACCATCTGGCCCACGGCGAATATCATCACGTCGCTGCCGCCGCTGAGCAGCTCCCACTTGCCGATCCCGAACGCGCCCTGGCTCTGGATCGCGGGGCCCAGGTCCTCGCAGGCGCGGGGATAGCGTATGGCCATGGGCCCGTTCAACTCCTGGCTGAGGGCCACCAGCTGCTTCAGATCCCGCACGTCCCGTGGCGCGGCCACCACCAGGCCGGGCACGCTGCGCAGATAGCTGAGGTCGAACACGCCCTGGTGGGTCGCGCCGTCCTCGCCCACCAGCCCCGCCCTGTCGATCAGGAAGGTGACGGGCAGGCCGTTGCGGCACACGTCCATCATGATCTGATCGTAGGCCCGCTGCAGAAAGGTGGAATAGATGGCCACATAGGGCTTCATGCCCTGGCTGGCCATGCCGGCGGCCATCGTCACGGCATGCTCCTCGGCGATGCCCACGTCAAAGAAGCGGTCCGGGTGGGCCTGCTGGAAGGCGTCCATGCCGGTGCCGGAGGGCATGGCGGCGGTGATGGCGCACACGCGGATGTCATTGTCCGCCATGTCGATCAGCTGCCGGGCGACGATGGTGCCGGAGGCGATCTGCGAATCCCTCTTGTTCGCGCCGGATTCGATGTAGAACGGCGCGATGCCGTGGAAGCGGGTGGGCTGGTCCTCCGCGGGCTGGTAACCCCGGCCCTTCTGGGTGACCACGTGGATCAGCTGAGGCTCGTCATAGGTCTTGGCACGCTTCAGCACGCGAATCAACTGCTTCAGGTCGTGGCCGTCCACCGGGCCCATGTATTTGAAGCCCAGGGCCTCGAACAGCTTGTCGTCCACAAATACGGATTTGACCAGGTTGCGGACCTTTTCCAAAAAGCGGTACAGCGGCGGGCCAACCTTCGGCAGGCGCTCCAGGCGGCTGCGCACGCCCCGCTTCATGGCGATGTAGCCCTTGCTGAGGCGAAGCCGCGTCAGGTACCGGCTGAGCGCGCCCACGTTCTGGGCGATGGACATGTCGTTGTCGTTCAGCACCACGATCATTCGGGTGTTGCTCTGGCCCGCGTCGTTCAGCGCCTCGAAGCACATGCCGCCGGTCAGCGCCCCGTCGCCCACCAGCGCGATCACATCGTAATCGCCGTGCATGATGTCCCGGGTGCGGGCCATGCCCAGCGCGGCGGAGATCGCCGTGGAGGCGTGCCCCGCCGTAAAGGCGTCGTATTCGCTCTCGTCCATTTGGGGAAAGCCGCTGAGCCCGCCCTTCTGGCGCAGGGTGCGGAACCGGTCGTAGCGGCCGGTGAGCAGCTTGTGGGCATAGGACTGATGGCCCACATCCATGATCAGCTTGTCCGTCGGCGTGTCGAAGACATAGTGTATGGCGATGGTCAGCTCCACGGCCCCCAGGTTCGAGGCCAGGTGCCCGCCCCGCTCGGAAACCACGTTCACGATCTCCGTGCGCAGCTCCTCCGCCAGCAGCTTCAGCTGCCTGAGGCTCAGCTTTTTCAGGTCCGACGGTTCGTGTATTTGCTCGAGTAACATCGGATGTTCTCCAAGTATCGCTTATTTGGTGCGGTCCACCATCGAATCCACCAGTTGGCGGAAGAATCCGGCCCTTTCGCCGAAGCGCTCGAGGGCGGAAAGCGCCTCGCGATGCAGCGCTTCCACCCGCCGGCGCGCGCCGTCGACGCCAAACACGGATACGCAGGTCAGCTTGCCGCTGGCCGCGTCCTTGCCCAGGGTCTTGCCCATGTCGGCGGCGTCGCCGGTGACGTCCAGCAGATCGTCGGTGGCCTGGAACAGCAGCCCGAAGGCGCGCCCATAGGCGGTGAGCGCCGCCACGTCCGCCTCGCCGGCATCGCACAGCCGCGCGGCGGCGCGCAGCGGATAGATGAACATGCAGGCGGTCTTGCCGTACTGGATGTACTCCAGCGCCGCCTCGCCGCCCTCGCGGCTGCGCTCGCAGTGCAGGTCCATCACCTGGCCGCCGATCATGCCCGTGACGCCCGCGCCGGTGGCGATCTCGCGGATGGCCATCAGGCAGCGCGACGCCCCCTCTGGGCGCTCGCAGGCGCGGTTCAGCATCGTCTCGAAGGCGCAGTTCAGAAGGCCGTCGCCGGCCAGTATCGCCTGGCCCTGGCCGAACACCACGTGATTGGTGGGGCGGCCCCGGCGCAGGGTGTCGTCGTCCATGCCCGGCAGGTCGTCGTGGATCAGCGAATAGGTGTGGATCATCTCCACCGCGCAGGCGAAATCCAGCGCCTCCTCCACGCTGCCGCCCAGCAGCTCCACCGCCGCCAGCAGCATGCAGGGGCGCAGGCGCTTGCCGCCTGCGGACAGGCTGTAGCGCATGGACTGGCTGAGCAGCCAGGGCATTTCGCCGATCTCATACCGGCCTTCGTCGATCACGGCGGGGATCTGCTCAAGCCGTGCGTTCACCATTTGGGCGTAGTCCTTCAGCGTATTCATGCTTCCGCCCCCTCTGAAAGGGTGGTCTCCCCCGACTCCGTGAGCAGGCGGATGCGCCTGTCGCCCTCGTCCAGCAGCGCGTTCAGGCTGTCCTTCAGCTGGGTGGCGCGCTCGTAGGCCTTAAAGGAATCCTCCAGGGACAGCTCGCCGGTTTCCAGCGCCTGGGTGAGCGCCTCCAGCTCGCGCATGCCCTCCTCGAAGGTGATCTTCTTCTTCATGGCTGTCCATCCTTTGGGGTGATTTGATTGACCTTCGCGGTCATTTTGCCGTCTGAAAGGCGAATCCGTATCGGCTTTTTCGGATCGACGGCCAGCACGCTGCCCGTCACCCGGCCCTCCTGGAGCACCACGGCATAGCCGCGGTCCAGCACCGCCGCCGGGTTCAGCGCCCGAAGGGAGGCCTCCAGGGCGATCAGTTTATGCCTCTGCCGCTCGATCCGCGCGGGCATGGCCCGCAGGGCGCGGTCCGTCAGCGCCTTCAATTCGGCGCGGCGCGGCTCGATCAGGGCCCGCCCCGGCGCGGTCAAAAGCGGCGATGCAATCATCGCCTGCAGGCGCAGCCTCCTCTGCTGCTGGGCGCTGTTCATCGCGGATGAGAAGCGGCGCAGCATGCCGTTTACCGCCTCGCGCATGCCCGCGAGCTCCGGTACGGCCAGCTCCGCCGCGGCGGATGGCGTCGGGGCGCGCAGGTCGGCCGCGAAATCGGAAATGGTGAAGTCGATCTCGTGGCCCACGCAGCTGATCACCGGGATCCGGGACGCCGCGATGGCCCGGGCCACGACCTCCTCGTTGAAGGCCCACAGGTCCTCGATGGAGCCGCCGCCCCGGCCCACCAGTATGACGTCGCACACGTCCCGCTCGTTCAGCCGCCGTATGGCCCGCACGATGTCTTCGGCAGCGCCCTCGCCCTGCACGGCGCAGGGGGAAACGACGATGCCGATGTTCGGGTTGCGCCGCCGGGCCACGTGGATGATGTCGCGGACCGCCGCGCCGGTCTGGGAGGTGGCCACGCCGATCACCGACGGAAAGGCGGGGATCTCCTTCTTGCGGGCCGGGTCGAACAGGCCCTCCGCCAGCAGCTTTTGCTTCAGCCGCTCAAAGCGGATGAAAAGGTCGCCCTGCCCCGCCCGCAGCATCGAATTCACGTACAGCTGGAAGCTGCCGTCCCGGGGAAAGATGGAGGCCGAGGCGCGCACTGTCACCCGCATGCCATCCTCGGGCTTGAAGTCCAGGCTCATGGCGTTCTGTCGGAACATCACGCACTGCACCCGTGCGTTCTCGTCCTTCAGCGAGAAATAGCGGTGGCCGCTGTAGTGGTGTTTGTAGCCGGAGATCTCGCCTGTGACCTCCAGGCTTCGAAGCAGCGGGTCTCCCGCCAGCAGCTTGCGTGCGTATTCGTTCAGCTCGGACACGGTGAGCGCCGCCGGGCCATTCGTCATGCCCATCATTTGGACGCCTTTTCCTCCATGTCACGCTCCAGGCTGCCCAGCACGCCGTTGATGAAGCCGCCGGCCTTTTCAGTGGAATACTGGTTGGCCAGCTCCACTGCCTCGTTGATCGCAACGCCGGCGGGAGTCTGGCCCAGCATCAGCTCATAGGCGGCCAGGCGCAATATCGCCAGGTCCACCCGGGTCAGCCGATCGATGCTCCAGCCCCGGAGGAACGGCGCAAGGCGCGCGTCGATGTCATTCGCGTTTGCCATCACGCCCTCGGCCAGGCTGTTCATGAAATCCGCCTCGCGCTCGTTCGGCGCGACCTCCAGCAGGTTCAGGCGCGTCTCCTCGCCGCCGTCGCCGCCCATCTCCCATTCGTAGATCAGCTTCATCGCGTGCGCGCGCGCCACGGTTCTATCCATAGTTCAATGCTCTCTTTCCCGCCCCAGGGCGAAGAATCGTATATGCGTATAATCACAACTGTTGCGGTGGCACGCACGCGCGCCGCCGCAACAGCACAGAATTGAATTATCAGGGATTACTGCTCGTCATCCCCGAGGGCGTCAGGCTCCGCCACGGCTTCCTGCTCCGCGGCCTTCATCGCCGCCAGGTCCTTGGCGAATTCCGACTCATAGGGCTTATCGAAGTCGAACACCGGGGTCTCGGTCACGGCCCCGCTCTGCTTGTCATCGGCCTCATACGCGGGCTCCGGCTCAGGCTCGGGCTCGGGCGTCACGGGGACCGGCACCGGGTCCGGGGTGATCCAGGCGGGTCTGGGCGGCTCGTTCGTCACGGGGGCTGTCGGCGCGACGGGCTCTGCCGGGGCGGCGCCTTCCGCCTTGCCTCGGCCCAGCCGCTTGCGCCGGGGCGCCTCGGCGGCATTGGTCACGGCGTTGATGTTGATGGACACCGAGCGCACCGCCACGCCGCAGTTCATCTCCACGAACTGGCGGATGGCCCGCTGCATGTTCATCGTGATCGTGGGCACGTGGCTGCCGTTGACGATGCTGGCGTTCACGCCGATCATGATCGCGTCGTCCTGGTTGTCGATGTTGATCTTCATCTCGGTGATGCCGTCGATGTTGGTCACCGACTGGCGCACCATCTGCTCGATGGCGGATATGGCGATGCGCACCTTGCCGGTGTCGCTGGAATCCACGGTAATGAAGCCCCTGTCCGAGCGCTTCCTGCGCTTGAAGATCAGGTAGATCTGCACGATGGCCAGCGCCACGTAGATCACCAGCAGCGCGATGCCGATGATCCGCAGGTACTTCAGGGTGACCGCCGACTCGACGATGCCGTAGTACTTCATGATGAACTCCGGCGCGATCAGGTACAGCGCGAAGGCCACGCAGATCAAAAGCGAAAACAGCCAGTGTATGAACATCAGTATTCTCTTGCCAACACTCAGTTTCATATGCATCCTCATTTCCGTCGCGGAATCGTCGGTATCGACCTGCGGGGCGCTCAGACTATCTTGTCCTCTTCTTCCCCGTCGGCCCCGGCCTCAGTCGCTTCCTCCGCTTCCACAGCCTCGCCGTCTTCCTGTACGTCGGTGTCGTATTCCTCATCGTCGTTGAAGTCGAAGGCATCGTCCTCGTCGTCCACGATCTCCCCTTCGGCGTCGTAATCGTCGCCCTCGGGCTCGGTCTCAACCTCAGTCTCGGCCTCGGCTTCCTGTGCGGGCGCTTCCTCCGCGGGCTTGTCCGCCTCGGCCTCGGCATTCTTCTCCAGCATCTTGCGATGCTGCTCGTCCAACTCAGCGTTGGCGCGCTGCTCGCGCTCGAAGCTGATGCCGGTCACGTGAACGTCCACGTTCTTCACGTCCAGGCCGCTCATGGTCTCGATGGCCTTCTTCACATTCTCCTGGATGTTGCGGGCCACATCCGGCACCGGGGAGCCGTAATCCACCGTGATGGTGATGTCCACGGACACCCTGTTGTCCTCCAGATCTATGCGAACGCCCTTGGTCAGGTTGCGATTGCTCTTCCTTGAAAACATATCGGCCAGTCCGGAGGCGGGAGAGATCATGCTGGCGACGCCGTCCACCTCTGTGGCCGCGAGACCTGCGATGGTAGCAACGACTTCAGTGGCGAAGGAAACCGTGCCGTTGGGGTTCTCGTTCAGCTTGACATCGGAAGGATAATTTTCGCTCATGTGGCATACCTCCTTATACGGAATCTATTATAGCAGAAAACCCGCGATTGCGCAAATACTTTCCGTTATTTTACCGGAATGATTTTTACGTTCCCGCCGCCGAGGCCCGTTTCGCGGGTCACCAGCTCCAGAATCACCGCGGATTCCCGCTGCGTCAGGGGCTGTTCCCGGCGCACGAGCACGTTCGCGGCGCTATCCGACACGGTGACCACAGCGCCATCAAAGCCCCGGGCCGCGAGCACGCCCTCAAGGGTCGTCTCCGCCTCGGCGCGGGCAAGCATGTCCATGAGCCGCCGCCGGGCCAGGGCCGCGTCCTCCTCCGCGCCGGCGGCATAGATGATCTGGTTCAGCTGGGCCTCCTCCCGGGCGCGCAGCTGCTCCCGCTCCAGGCGAAAGGCGTAAAGCGGATCGGCCTCCCCCGGCAGGGCGGCGGCGGTCACCGCTTCGTTCCCCGCCGCCAGCCGCACGGAGACAATGGAATCCGCCGCCAGCGCAGCCGCCAGCAGCGCGGCCTGCATCAGCCGCTTCACGGTCCTGTTCATCGCGCACCTCCAAAATCTTCCCATCCGCCGATGATTTCCACCCGGTCTGCCTGGACGTCCAAAAGCGACAGCACCGCCCGCTGCACCCGCAGATAGGCGGACACGTCCTCAAGGCCGTTTGCGACGATCACCACCCCGGCGACATTGCCGTCGTCGTCCTCGGTGATCATCGCGCTGACCCGGCCCACGCCCCCGATGCCGGAAAGGATGCGCTCCAGGCGGCTTTCCAGCGGGGTCCTGACC
>JBGUQG010000206.1:0-38155 GCA_045130815.1 Christensenellales bacterium | reverse complement strand
AAGCAGGGAACAGGGAACAGGGAACAGGGAACAGGGAACAGGAAATGTGGCATTAGGCAATAGGCAAATAGTGGGGAACCGGATCGCCACGTCGGCCGGCTTCCTCGCAAAGGCAATCCGTTTTCCATTGAACCAAAGAAGTCCGAAGGATCTCCACCTGAATTCCTCATTCCTCATTCCCCAGTCCACATTCCCCCAGCACCGTCCCCGCGTCGGAAAGCGGCCTGACGTAGCCCTCCAGCAGCTTCGCCTTGGCGGCGAGGCCGCGGGAGCGGGGGTTGTAGTAGATGCGGCACTTGAGGCGGGCGTTTTTGGCCTCCTGCAGCAGGTTCAGCGCGGCGGAATTGCCGTCAAAGGCGATCAGGGCCGAGGGCGTGCGCTTGAAGATCTCATAGGCGAAGCTCTTGTACAGGCCCATGCCGGAGCTTTCGATGGACACCAGCACGCCCACCCCGGCCTCCTTCAGCCGTGCGGCCTCGCCGCGGGTCAGCCGGCTGGGCACGATGGCGCACACCCGGTACCTCCCCGCCGCCCGGCGCACCAGGTAGCCCTCCTGCCCCGTCAGCGTGTGGCCCACCACGAAGCAGACCCGACCGGGGTCTGCTTTTTCCAGCAGCGCGTCGATGAACGCCCGGTCGCCGGCGCTGACGGTAGTGCGGTGCTGGCTGTTGTTGAAGCTGCCGCCCGCCACCACGATGGGAAAAAGCCCCTCCGGCAACGGCGATATGGCCGCCTTCAGCGCCTCCTCGGCGGCCAGCTTGCCCCCGCCGCGCCACAGGTCCTTCGGCGCGTGGCCCGCGTCCCCCAGTCTGGCGCGGTAGTACAGCTCCGCGTCCCCGGCGGGACAGGCCGCCCGGAACGCCTCCACGCGCTCGGCGAACACCCGGCGGCTGGCCGAAAGGATCTCGTCCTCCGCGCCGCGCATGCTCAGCAGTTCCTCGTGGGTAAGGCCCAGCAGCTTCTCCAGGCTCAGCTCCTCGTCGATGGAATTGGTGCCGTACAGCGCGCCGCCGTCGGTGCCCTGCACGCAGCGCACCCCCGCCTTCAGGTAGCGGCGCAGCGGGTGGCGCTCCAGGCGGCTCAGGTTGTTGAGGCGCACGTTGCTGGTGATCTGGAATTCCAGCACCGCGCCGCAGGCGCGCATGTCCTCCAGCAGCTTTTTGCCCTTGGCGCTGCGCAGGTCGCAGGTGTACAGCCCGTGGCCCAGCCGCAGCGCGGGCATCGGCTGGTCCGGCGCCAGCGCCTCGGTGACACAGCGTATGCTGTTGGCCACGTTGTCCCGCAGGCTGTCGTTCTCACCCGCGTGGATGCGGATCACGAAGCCCGGATGCTCCCCGGCCAGGGCCACCAGCTCGCGGATGACGCTCTTGAGCTCCAGGATGTCGTTAATCTCCTCGCCGATGATGTCGCTGCCGGCCACGTAGGGGTCGCCGGCGATCCCCCGCAGGCAGCGCAGGTTCTCGGCCAGATAGTCGTTGGGGGTCACGTGGTCCTTCACGATGGTCAGCGGGATGCGGCGTATGCCCGCCAGGAAGCGCAACAGCACGCCCGTCTCCCGGGTGACGGCGGGCATGATCTCATGGATCTGCCGCAGCCGCGCCGGGGCCTCCGCGCGGTTCAGCAGCGCGGTGTCCGAGATCTCGGCGTACTCGATGCCCCGCTTCTGGTACTCCCGGGCAATCCACAGCAGCAGGTCCTGATACAGCGTGTTGGCGCGATAGCGGTCGTCCTCCCGGTCCCGGAGCATCTGGGCGGCATAGGCGGCCACCTCCCGGTCCGGTATGCCGCCCAGGTTGATGCCGGTAAAGGGCGTATCGAAGGTCTGCCCCTTGGTGAACACATAGCGGTACAGGTATACCTTCTCCAGGTCCGCGAACACCGCCTGGCCGTCCTTGGGGATGGTCAGGGAATTCCTGATCTTATCGATGTTGGCGACGGCGTCACGGGGATTTCCGAGGATCAGGTCCGCGAAGTTGATGAAGGTATAGTCGTCGATGCGCCGCTCGCGGTGCCGCCCGGTCAGGGGGATGTCGCCCAGGGTCTTCTCCGCCTCCACCCGCCGCGCCTCCAGGGCGGCGATCTGGTCCAGCGTGCAGCCCAGGCCCAGCTTTTTGATATAGTAGTAGGGATAGCGCAGCTGCCGCGTGATGCCCAGCGCGATCAGCGCGTCCGGCGGCAGGTTGCCGTTCATGTGGGTGTGCAGGTCGGTGCGGAACTTGCAGTCGCTGCGCAGATAGGTCTTGACGATGGTCTTCTCGACGCCCAGGCGATAATCCTTGGTCTGGCTCATCAGCGTCTTGGAGATGGCGGGGATGGAGGCCTTCAGCTCCACATCGCCGCTCGGATAGATGTTGGCGATCTTCGTGTTGCCCAGCCGCAGTATGTACATGCGCCGGTTGTCCCCGTCGAAATAGCAGGGGATCTCGCCACGGATCACCTTCAGGCCGTTTTCGTCCGGAGTGGTCTCCAGCCCGCACAGCCGGGCCAGGTTGGTGATCAGGTTGCCCGTGTGGTGGTTGGGCGTGCGGATCACATGGAACAGCCGCCGGCCCTCCATGTACAGGTCCACCACGATGTCCTTTTCCCGGTCCAGGTAGAAGCGCTGAAAGAAGATCATACCGGCCCTCCTCACTTGCGCCAGTTGAACAGGTTGTAGTCCGACGCGCAGCGCATCAGGCCCTCCAGCGTGCTGCCGAAGGTGATACCGCCGGCCCTCAGCTTGTCGCAGTTCATCGAAAAATCGTGTTCCCGGATATCGCCGGACAGGGCGACGCGAAGCCCCAGCGCTTCGGCAAAGCGCCGGGCGGTCTCGAAGGTCGTCAGGTCGTTTTCGCTGCCGTAGTTGTACGCGCCGCCGGGCAGGCGCAGCGCCGCTTCGATGTTCGCCGCCACCTCGCGCACATAGGTCAGCCCCCTGCGCGCCGCGCCCGAAAAGGCCAGCGCGTCCCGGCCCAGCATCATCGTCAGAAAGTTGGGGCGGTTCGGCGTGCCGTACCGGGGCATGTCGTACATCCAGGTGGCCCGCAGCAGCACCGCGTCCGGGTTGACGGAGAGCACCTTCTGCTCCATCTCCAGCTTCTGCCGGGAGTACAGGTTCTCCGGACAGGCGTCCGATTCCACGTAGGGCCCGGGCTTTGCGCAGCCGCTGTACACCTGGTCGCTGCTGAAAAGCACCGCCTTCACGCCGGTCTCGGCGATCCACACGGGGATGTCCACGTTCGCCCGGCGCGAACCCTCCGGGTCCGCGGCGCACTCGCCGATATCCGACATCGCCGCCGTGTGCACGATGGCGTCGGGCCGCTCCGCCCCGATCCAGCGGTGGATGTCGTCCCGCGTCATACCCCTCAGCGACGGCGCGGCCTGCGCCCCCGCCAGCACGTCCATGATCCGCGCGCCGACAAAGCCCCGCGCCCCGGTCACCAGTATCTTCATGGCACATCCCTCCTGTAATGTCATTATAAACCATCCCGGTCAAAAACACAATCTTTCCATTTAACCCGCGCGGCATTGAAGCGATAACGCGCATCGGCTATAATCAAGCGCAAAAAGGAGCGCGAGGTGACGGCTATGGCGGGCATCAGGGCCTTTTTGAAGCGCAAGGACATTCAGATCTCCCTGCGGCGCTACGGCATCGACGCACTGGGCGCGATGGCGCAGGGGCTGTTCTGTTCTCTTTTGATCGGCACGATCATCGACACCATCGGCGCGCGGCTGCACGTGCCGTTTCTGACGGCCACGGTGGCCACGGTGGCTGGCGTCGACTACACCGTGGGCGGCATCGCATCGGCGATGAGCGGCCCGGCGATGGCGGTGGCCATCGGCTACGCGCTGAGGTGCCCGCCGCTGGCGCTGTTCTCGATGATCTCCGTGGGCTTTGCGGCCTACGCGCTGGGCGGCGCGGGCGGGCCGCTGGCGGTGCTGTTCGTGGCGATCCTCGCCGCGGAGTGCGGCAAGGCCGTATCCAAGGAGACGAAGGTGGACATACTCGTCACCCCGATGGTGACCATCGGCGCGGGGCTGCTGCTTTCTTACCTGATCGCGCCCCCGCTGGGCCGGGCGGCCATGGCGGTGGGCAGGCTGATCATGCTGGCCACTGAGCTGCAGCCCTTCCTGATGGGCATCGCGGTGTCGGTGCTGGTGGGCATGGCGCTGACGCTGCCCATCTCCTCGGCGGCCATCTGCGCCGCGCTGGGGCTGACCGGACTGGCCGGCGGCGCGGCGGTGGCCGGCTGCTGCGCCCAGATGATCGGCTTCGCCGCGATCTCCTTCCCGGAGAACGGCTGGGGCGGACTGGTGTCCCAGGGGCTGGGCACCTCGATGCTGCAGATGGGCAACATCGTGAAGAACCCACGGGTGTGGATCGCCCCCACGCTGGCCTCGGCGATCACCGGGCCGCTGGCCACCTGCCTGTTCGGGCTGAAGATGAATGGCGCGCCGGTATCCTCGGGCATGGGCACCTGCGGGCTGGTGGGCCAGATCGGCGTGTACACCGGCTGGGTCAACGACGTGGCCTCCGGCGCGAAGGCCGCCATCACCGCCGCCGACTGGCTGGGGCTCGCGCTGATCTGCTTCGTGCTGCCCGCCGGCCTGTCTTTGCTGATCCACGCCGTCATCAGGCGGCTGGGCTGGGTGAAGGACGGAGATTTGAAGCTGAAATGACAGATGACGCCGAAGTCCGACGGGCTTCGGCGTCATTCGTCATTGTACGGCCACCAGCTGCACGGCCATGTAGGGCCGAGCGGGCAGGGTCAGGCGGAACCGACCCCTGAACACGCCCCGGTTTTCCACGGTCATGTTCCAGGTGTCGATCACCCGCGCCTCGAAGGGGGTGTCGTCGTCGATGTGATAGTCCCGGAACGAAGGCCGCATGAAGCTGTAGTAGTACAGGTAACAGGACTTCACCGGTTTCATGAACTCTCTCTCCGGCACGGCACACACCTCGTCCCAGCCGCACTTTTCCCAGGGCATCAGGCCCAGCCCAGGCGTCTGGGACAGAACGTCCAAAAGCAGCCCGAAGCGCTTGTGGCTCTCGCCCCACAGCTTTCCGCCGTGGGACCACCATAGCGTGCCTTCCCCGTTCAACACGGTCTCGCCGTGTCCGGGATAGCCGCCGCGGCAAGCCGCCTCCCAGAAGCGGCGCACCAGCTCCTCGCCGGTGATGTTGCCCCAGCCGTGCTGTATGTTGCCCTCGTAGGCGATCTCATCCAGCACCACCGGCTTGCCGTAGCGCTCACGCCATTCGTTCACCAGCTCCGCCGTCTTGTACAGGTCCTGGCGCTGTATGCTGCAATGGGTGATCCAAGGGCGGCTGTAATCGTAGAACGGGCGGCAGTTGTGGATCGAGCGCAGGTGGCGGTAGGGGTCGCGCTCCACCAGGATGCCGGCGCAGCGCTCCCAGTCGGCGACGGTTTTGGTGGGAAAGATGTCGTACTCGTTGGCCAGCGACCACCACACGTTTCGATAGGCCGAGAACCGGGCGGCAGCGTAGCGCCAGTACAGATCGTCCTGTTCCCGGGTCATCGTGCAAAAGCCCCAGCGGTCATAGGGGTGCATCAGGATCAGGTCCGCCTCGATGCCCAGCTCCTGCAGGCGCAGTATGCAGCTTTCCACGTGGCGAAAGTGGGCCGGGTTGAAGCGGGTGTAGTCGAAACGGTTCCCCTCGGTCCTGAAGGTGTAGTCCATGAAGTTCTCCGGCGTCAGCACACTGGAATCCATGGGCGTGCCCTCATAGGGATAGGACCGGGGCTCCTTCAGATTGTAGTCGTAGTGCTTCGGGAACACGCAGAAGCGGAGCTTGTTGAAGGCGCTGTGCTTCAGCGTGTCCAGCGTCTGTTCGACGAGGGCGTCGTCCTGCAGGTCCCACACATAGCAGGTGGTGCCGATACAGTAGTAGGGCGTGCCGTCCTCATAGGCGAAGTGGTACTGCCCCGCCACGCGCACCGGCCCGTGGTTGCCCGGCGAAGGCGGCAGCGCGCGAAAAGCGCCCTCCACCCGTCCGCCGCCGTAGCTGCCGTCGATCACATAGGTGTACTCGCCCTCATAGGCGGGCATGAAGCGCACAGCGTACACGCCGTCGCCGTCGTAAAAGCCGTGTACCCGCACCGTTTCGTGCGCGCCCTGAAACACGGCGGTCACTTCCCGCTCGGTAAAGGGATTGTCCTCGGAAGCGCCGTTCACCCGGGCCTCGAACACGCCCCACCGCTCGACCATATCCATATCCGCACGACCCCCACGTCTTATAACCGTCCGCCGTCCACTGCCCATCGTCCACTCTCTCTAATCGATCGCCCCGTAAATAGCCCTCACGGCCTCCTCATAGCGCGTCTCCGGCACGCCCACCAGCAGGTTCAGCTTGCCCGCGCCCTGATTGATCGTATTGATGGGCACGCCCGCGCCGGCCAGCGCCCGCAGCACCCGCACGTTGGCGTCGCAGGCCTCGGTGCCCCGCTCGCCGATCACGGCGATCATCGACTGGTGCTCCGTCAGGCCCAGGTAGTCCGGGTTCAGCCGCGCGCGGATCTCCGCAAACAGGTCCTCCTTCCAGGGCTCCAGCAATTCGCCCTTGATCACCAGGGTGACCGTGTCGATGCCCGTCAGGCACTGCTCGAAGGGCAGCTGGCGGTTCTTCAGCATGTCCAGCAGGATCGCCGTGAAGCCGGATTCGTCGCTGACCATCAGCTTCTCCACCTGGATCACCGACATGCCGGGCAGGCCCGCCACGCCGATGATGGGAGCCTTCGTCTCCCCCTCCGGCAGCTTGCGCACGATCACGGTGCCGGGGTCCCCGGGCCGGTCGGTGTTGCGGATGTTGATGGGAATGCCCACGTCCGACACCGGCAGCACCGCGTCGGTGTGCAGTACGGATGCGCCCATGTAGGACAGCGTGCGCAGCTCCCGATAGCTGACGTACCTGACGGTGCGGGCCCCGTCAACGATGCGCGGGTCCGCCGCCAGCAGACCGGAGACATCCGTCCAGTTCTCGTACAGGTCCGCACGAATGGCCGCGGCGGCCAGGCTGCCGGTCACATCCGAGCCGCCCCGGGGCAGCGTGCGCACCCGGCCCGCGGCGTCCACGCCGTAGAACCCGGCGATCACCGCGTTCTTCAGCGGCCTCAGCGCCGCGCCCAGCGTGCGCAGGGTCATCGCCGTGTCCAGCGCGCCGTGCTCGTCGAAGCACACGCACCACTCCGGGTCCACGAAGGTGAAGCCCAGGTATTCCGACAGCAGCCGCGCGCCCAGGTACTCGCCCCGGCTGGCCACGTAGTCCCGGGAGGGCTCACCCTGCAGGTGCGCCCGAAGCCGGTCGATCTCCCCGTCCAGGTCGAAGGGCAGGCTCAGCGCGCCGGCGATATCGGCGTAGCGGGCGGCGACGGTCCGCAGCTGCGGCTCGAAGTCTTCGCCGCTGACCGCGGCCCGGTGACAGTCGAGCAGCAGGTCCGTGACCTTCACGTCGCCGTCGAAGCGCTTGCCCGGCGCGGAGGCCACGATAAACCGGCGGTCCGGGTCCTCGGAGATGATCTGCCGTATCTTGCGGAACTGCCCGGCGTCCGCCAGGGAGGTCCCGCCGAACTTCGCGACCACTGTTCTCATCGACGCATCCTCTTTCCTGTGTGGTTCTTCCTGTAATGATTGTAACGGCACGGCGCCGCTTTGTCAATGGCAACCGAGCCCCGATAATTAACGGAATCTTCGCCGTGCGCAGGGCCCATGCCGGTTGACAGCATGTTCAAAATATAGTAACATTAACCACGAATTTGAACGCGGGTAGGTAAGGCACACATGGAACAGACGCTGAGCAGAAAACAATTCGACCTGTTGGAGGCCCTGGCCACGGCCAAGGATACCATGACCCAGCGCGACCTGGAGAAGGCGACGCGCTATTCCCTGGGCACGATCAACCGCGTGGCGCGGGAGCTGAACCGCCTGGGCTACACCAAGGGCGGCGCGATCACCCCCGCGGGTCTGGAGGCGCTGGAGCCCTATCGCGCGCGCCGCGCCGTGTTCATTGCTGCAGGCTTCGGCTCCCGTTTGGTACCGATCACCTTCAACACCCCCAAGCCATTGGTGCGGGTGCACGGCACGCGCATCATCGACGGACTGATCGACGCCTGCCTGGCCGCGGGCATCGAGGACATCGTGATCGTACGCGGCTACCTGGCCGAGCAGTTCGACCAGCTGCTGTACAAGTATCCGATGATCCGCTTCCTGGAAAACCCGATGTACAACGAGGCCAACAACATCTCCAGCGCCCTGGTGGCGCGGTACCTGCTTTCAAACAGCTATGTGTTTGAGGCGGACCTGCTGCTGTCCAACCCGACGATCATCCGCAGGTACCACTACCAGTCCGACTTTCTGGCCATCCGCAAGGAGCGCACGGACGACTGGTGCTTCACGGTAAAGGACGGCATCATCACCGAGGAAAAGGTGGGCGGGCTGGACTGCTGGCAGATGGTGGGCATCTCCTACTGGAACGACGCCGACGGCCACCGTCTGTCCCAGGACATCGCGGACGTCTACGCCATGCCCGGCGGACGCGAGCGCTACTGGGAGCAGGTGCCCCTGGTGTACCGCAAGGAGCATTACGCCGTGGAGGTGCGCGAGTGCTTCGACGAGGATATCATCGAGATCGATACCTTCCGCGAGCTGAAGGCCATCGACAAGACCTACGATGTTTAACGACCACAGAGAGGAGTTCTTCCCATGAACAACACCAAGCCAGTGAAGGGCGACGGCAGCCTGAAGCGCCAGCTTTCGCCGATGCACGTATGGGCCATCGCCTTCGGCTGCGTGATCGGCTGGGGTTCCTTCATCAACCCCGGCAAGAAGTTCCTGCCCAATTCCGGCGTGGCCGGCACGGCTATCGCCATGGTGCTGGGCGCACTGGTGATGATCATCATCGCCTTCAGCTATGCCTACATGGTGCCCAAGTATCCCAAGGCCGGCGGCGAATTCACCTTCACCCGCATGTGCTTCGGCAAGAACGCCGCCTTCCTGTGCGGCTGGTTCCTGGTGGTGGCCTACCTGACCAACGTGCCCATGAACAGCACCGCCATCGGCCTGATCGTGGACGGCCTGGACGGCCCCGCCGACATATTGAAGTTCGGCTTCCACTACAGCATCGCGGGCTTTGACATCTACATGGGCGAAATGCTGCTGGCCATGGCGGTGCTCCTGCTGTTCGGGTATCTGAACATCATCGGCGTGAAGAAGGCCGGATTCGTTCAGACGGTGCTGTCCACGCTGCTGGTGGTGTGCGTATTCACGCTGGCCATCGCCGCGATCATCAGCGCCAAGGCCAAGGGCATCAACATGAAGCCCGTGTGGGGCTTCGACAAGGCCGCCGCGATGGCCGCCGGGGCCACCACCGAGGGTCTGGACCCCTTCGCCCACCGGGGCACGGCGGGCGTGCTGTCGGCCATACTGGCCACCTTCGCCATCGCGCCCTGGGCCTACGTGGGCTTTGACGCCATCCCCCAGGCCGCCGAGGAGTTCAACTTCTCGTTCAAGAAGGTCAGCTTCATCATGATGATCGCCATCGTGTTCGGCTGCTTCGTGTACACCAGCAACAACACCGTGGCCGCGGCGGCGCTGCAGAACTGGCCCGACCGGGTGATGGCCGGCGAGTGGGTGCTGCTGGTGGCGGCGGAGGAGCTTCTGGGCACCTTCGGCAAGGTGCTGATCGGCGTGGGCGTCTCCTGCGCGGTGCTCTCCGGCATCATGGGCTTCTACCTGGCCTCCTCCAGGCTGATGTACTCCATGAGCCGCGACGGCTTCCTGCCGGAGTGGTTCGGCCGCGTGGACAAGCGCTACGGCACGCCGAAGAACGCCATGATCTTCTGCATCATCGCCTCCCTGTCCGGCCCGATCCTGGGCCGCGAGGCGCTGGGCTGGTTCGTGGACATGAGCGCCATCGGCGCGTCCATCGGCTATTTCTTCACCTGCGCCTCCACGCTGATCACCGTGCGCCGCGACGGCGACGGCACCCCCTTCCTGCGCTCCATGGCCATCACCGGCGTGGTCTTCTCGGTGGCGTTCATGGTGCTGCAGCTGGTGCCCATCCCGGGCCTGTCCGGCGTGCACTTCGGCAGGGAATCCTACATCATGCTGGCGGTCTGGGTCGCCGTGGGGCTGGCCTTCTACGCCGTGCAGTGGCGGCACTTCCGCCAGGGCGACTGATTTCCCCGTTCATACGGGCTCCGCGCTTCGCGGAGCCGTTTTTTTGTTCTGTTTTTGCCAAAAGTGTGGCGCATTTTACACACAGGTGTTAGAATAGACGCGGTATTATCAAGCAGGAGGCCTGTTATGTTCTTCTATATCGACCCCGGCACGGGCAGCATGCTGTTCACGATACTGATCGGCGTGCTCAGCGCGGCGATCTACATGCTGCGCAACGTCATCATCAAGCTGCGCTTCGCCTTCAGCGGCGGCAGGCAGAAGAGCGAGGACGCCACCCGGATCCCTTTCGCCATATTCACCGACGACAAGCGCTACTGGAACACCTTCCAGCCCATATGTGACGAGCTGGAGCGCCGCGGCCAGTCGGCGGTGTACCTGACGGCCTCGCCGGACGATCCCGCGCTGAAGTCGGCCTACACCCACGTGCGCGCCGAGTTCATCGGCGAAGGCAACCGGGCCTTCGCGCGGATGAACACGCTGAAGGCCGACGTGGTGCTCTCCACCACCCCGGGGCTGGAGGTCTACCAATGGAAGCGCTCCAGGGACGTGAGCTGCTATATGCACATACTGCACATGCCCAACGACGCCACGCTGTACCGCATGTTCGGCCTGGATTACTTTGACGCGGTGCTGCTGACCGGCCAGTACCAGGTCGATCAGCTGCGCAAGCTGGAGGCGCTGCGCGGGCTGCCCGCCAAGCAGATGCCGCTGGTGGGCCTTCCCTACCTGGACAGGCTGAAGGCCCGGCTGGACGAGGTCGGCCCCGCCCCGGCCCATCCCACCACGGTGCTGCTGGCCCCCTCCTGGGGCCCCAGCGGGCTGCTGACCGTGTACGGCAGGCGGTTGATCGACGCGCTGCTGAAGACGGATTACAACATCATCGTGCGCCCGCACCCCCAGTCCTTCGTGTCTGAAAAGCCGCTGATGGACGAGCTGATGCAGGCCTATCCCGACAGCGAACGGCTGCGCTGGGACCGCAGCAACGACAACTTCGAGGTGCTGCGCCAGAGCGACGCGATGATCTCCGACTTCTCCGGCGTGATGTTCGACTTCGCGCTGGTGTTCGACGGGCCGGTGATCTATTCCAAGGCCGAGTTCGACAAGGGCCCCTACGACGCCTGGTGGCTGGAGGACGAGCTGTGGACCTTCTCGATCCTGGAAAAGCTGGGCCTGCAGCTGGAGGAAAAGGACCTTGAGGACATCGGCGCGCTGGTGGAGCGCTGCCTGAATCAGCCCCGCTTCCGCGAGGGCCGCGACCAGGCCCGCCGGGAGACCTGGGCCAACATCGGCCACTCCGCCGAGGCCACCGTAGACTTCATGCTGGAAACCCGCCGCAAGCTGCAAAGCCGCCCCGAGGCCGCCCCTGCGAAGGACGCCTCCCGGCATGAACCGGCGTCCGCCTGAGGCCGCGGCGGCCTGGCTGCGCCTGCTTGTGCCGGTGCTCGTCTACCTGGCGCTGCGCCGGGTGCTGGGCCGCCTTGCGGGCGAGTGGGCGACGCCGCTGCTTTTGCCCGCGGCGCTGTGCTGGGCCCATCACGACGGCGAACCCGCGCCTGTGCCAAGGCTCCTGCCCGCGCTGGCGGGGCTGGCGGGCGGCGCGCTGCTTGGGCTGCTGGCGGGGGCGCTGCCCTTCGCCGATGAGGCGGCCCCCGCCGGCCCCGTGGGTCTGATTGCGCTGTGCCTTGCCGGGCCGCTGTGCGAGGAGGCCGTGTACCGCGGCGTCGCGATGCGGCGCGGCAGGGCGCTGATGCCCGGCTGGGCCGCGCTGGCGCTGTCCTCGGCGCTGTTCGCCGCGGGCCACGGCGCGCCCGTCCGCATGCTCGCGGCCTTCGCCGCGGGCCTCACCTTCGGCGGCGCGTACCTTTTCGGAGAAGCCGCCCACCCCGGCGCGGGGCTTACCGCCGCGGCGCTGTGCCACATGGCAGCCAACGCCGCGCAGCTATTCATGAGATAGACATATGACGATATCATCCCTGCTTTACAAATTGATACTGGGCCCGCTGACGCTGCTGTTCGACCTGGTCTTCGGCATCGGCTATCGCTTTGTCACCCAGAATCCCGGGCTGCTGGTGGCGCTGCTGAGCCTGACCATCAACCTGCTGGTGCTGCCGCTGTACCGCCGGGCCGACGCCCTCCAGGAGGAGGAACGCCTCCAGTCCGCGCGGCTTGAGAAGGGCCTTGCCCACATCCGCAAGACCTTCAGGGGCAACGAGCGCTTCATGATGCAACAGGCCTACTACCGGCAAAACCACTACAAGCCCTGGTACGCGCTGAAGGGCTCGCTGTCGCTGATGCTGGAGGTCCCCTTCTTCATCGCGGCCTATCGCTATCTTTCCGGCCTGCGGCTGTTCCAGGGGGTGGCCTTCGGCCCCATACGGGACCTGGGCGCGCCGGACGGCCTGCTGGTGGTCGCCGGACGCGCGATCAACCTGCTGCCGATCCTGATGACCGGCATCAACATCGTGTCCGGGGCCGTCTACACCAAGGGCATGCCGCTGAAGAGCAAGCTGCAGCTGTACGGCATGGCGCTCGTCTTCCTGGTGCTGCTGTACGATTCCCCGGCGCTGCTGGTGTACTACTGGACGCTGAACAACCTGTTCTCGCTGGCCAAGAACGCGGCATACCGTCTGAAGCCCCCGAAGAAGCCCGCCACCGGGCCCGCCTCCCGGGGCGACAACGCGCTGTTCATGCTGTGCTGCGCGTTCCTGACGCTGCTGCTGGGGGCGCTGATCCCGCTGGACGTGATCCGCTCGTCCCCTGCGGAATTCGTGGACATCGCCCACTACCATTCCCCGCTGCAATACGCGCTGTCATCGCTGATGCTGGCCGCAGGCACATTCATGCTGTGGTTCAACATCTACTACCGCCTGCTGGGCGGCAGGGCGCGCACGGCGTTCGCCTGGCTCACCGCGGCCGCCTGCGCTGTGTGCGTGATCGACTATGTGGGCTTCGGCGGCGGGTACGGCACGATGTCCGCCGAGCTGGCCTACGAGGCCCGACTGCTGATCAGCAAGAGGGAATACCTGGTGAATCTGCTGGCCGTTGCGGCGGCGATGGGCGCGACGCTCGCCCTGTGGAAGCGGGGCAAGGCGCTGATGCGGGTGGTGGCCGTGGCGGGCTGCGCGGCGGTGCTGGGCATGTCCGTGGCGGACGCCGCCGCCATACTGGGCGCCGACCGCCAGCTGCAGAGCGCCGCCCGCGCCGACGCCGGGGACGGCCAGGTGACGATCCCGATGGACCGGTCGGGCCGGAACGTGGCCGTGGTCATGCTGGACCGGGGCATCGGTCGGTTCATTCCCTACATCTTCGAGGAAAAGCCGGAGCTGAAAAGGCGCTTTTCGGGCTTCACCTTCTACCCCAACACGCTGTCCTACGGCAGCCACACCAACGTGGGCGCGCCGGCGCTGTTCGGCGGCTACGAGTACACGCCCGAGGCGATGAACGCCCGGGCGGACGAGCCGCTGCGGGACAAGCACGACGAGGCGCTGAAGCTGATGCCCGCGCTGTTTCACGGCGAGGGCTATGACGTGACGGTGTGCGACGCGCCCTATGCCGGCTACAGCGAGCTGCCGGACCTTTCCATATTCGACGAATGGCCCGACATGAACACCGCCATCACGATGACCGCCAAGGCCATCGACGACGATGAGATGCTGGAGAGCAACGAGGCGCTGCGCCACCGCAACTTCTTCTGCTACGCCGTGTTCCGCGCGTCGCCGCTGATCTTCCACAAGGTGCTGTACAACCAGGGCCGCTACGGCCAGGTGGACAGCAACTGGACCCAGGTGACCTCGGGACTGACCCGGGCCCGGGGGCTGGAGTACAGCTTCATGAAGGCCTACGGCGCGCTGTCGGCGCTGCCGAAGGAGACGGCGGTCCGCGACGAGGGCAAGGGCACCTTCCTGATGATCGACAACGAGACCACCCACGCCCCGGTACTGCTGCAGCTGCCGGACTATACCCCGGCGCTGACGGTGGACAACGCCGCCTACGAGGATGGCGCGATCACCCGCCGGGGCCCGGACGGCAGCGAGCTTGCGCTGGAGACGGTGGAGCAGGTGCAGCACTACCACGTGAACATGGCTGCGATGCTGAAGCTGGCCGACTGGTTCGACGACCTGCGCGAAAAGGGCGTGTACGACAACACCCGCATCATACTGGTGGCCGACCACGGCTTCCGGCTGGACGGGCTGTTCGGCCTTCGGCTGAGCCGCGACGACATGATGCACTTCTGCCCGCTGCTGATGGTCAAGGACTTCAACGCCGAGGGCTTCACCGTGGACGAGCGCTTCATGACCAATGCCGACACTCCGCTGTTGGCCCTGAAGGATATCGTGGAGGACCCGGTGAACCCCTTCACCGGCAAGGCGCTGACGGATTCGCCCAAGCGCGCGCCGGAGCAGCGCGTGGCCCACGTGTCGGACTACCGGCCCGTCACCAACAACGGCAACACCTTCAAAACACTGCGCTGGTACGCCAACGCAAACCGCCCCGGCGACCTGAGCGCCTGGCGGCGGCTGCAGGACGACGAAATAAAGCAAGCGGGGAATTGATGCTGATATGACGATTGCTTCGATGCTGTACAAGCTGATCCTGGGACCGCTGGTGCTGCTGTACGACGTGGTGTTCAAGCTGGCCTATCGCACGGTGACCCACGCGCCGGGGCCGCTGATCGTGTTTCTGAGCCTGACGATCAACCTGCTGCTGCTGCCGCTGTACCGCCGGACCGACGCCATACAGGACGAGGACCGCGCCCTGTCCCTGCGGCTTCAAGGGGGCCTGGAGCACATCCGCAAGACCTTCAGGGGCAGCGAGCGGTTCATGATGCAGCAGACCTACTACCGCGAGAACCGCTACAAGCCCTGGTACGCGCTGAAGGGCTCGCTGTCCCTGATACTGGAGGTCCCCTTCTTCATCGCCGCCTACAGCTACCTTTCCCATCTCCAGCTGATCCAGGGCGCGTCCTTCGGCCCCATACGGGACCTGGGCGCGCCGGACGGCCTGCTTCACATCGCCGGACATGCGATCAACCTGCTGCCGATCCTGATGACCGGCATCAACATCGCGTCCGGGGCCGTCTACACCAAGGGCATGCCGCTCAAGAGCAAGCTGCAGCTGTACGGCATGGCGATACTGTTCCTGGTGCTGCTGTACGATTCCCCCGCGGGGCTGGTGTTTTACTGGACGCTGAACAACCTGTTCTCGCTGGTGAAGAACCTGATCTGCGCCATGAAGGACCCGAGGAAGGCCGTGGCGCGGCTGTGCAGTCTGGCGGGCGTCGCGCTGCTGGCGCTGCTGGCGGTGTTCCTGATCCGGTTCAGGCTGTACTACGGCTGGATCCGCCCGGCGCTCATGCTGGTCGGCGGCATCGGCCTGCAGCTGCCCCTGCTGCTGTGCCGGGGCAAGCGCCGCTCCGCCGCCGCGGTGGCGGAGACCAGGGGCGACCGGCTGGTGTTCCACGCGGGATGCGTGTTTCTGACGCTGCTGCTGGGGGCGCTGATCCCGCTGGGCGTGCTCAAATCCTCGCCCACGGAGTTCATCGACATCTCCAACTACACCTCCACGCTGAACTACGTGCTGTCTTCGCTGCTGACTGCCGCGGGCACGTTCCTGGTGTGGTTTACGGTGTTCTACTACCTTTCCGGCGCGAAGGCGCGGCGGCTGTTCGGCTATGCCGTGGCCGCGGCGGGGGCGGTGGCGGTGCTGAACTACACCTGCTTCGGCGGCAATTACGGCACGATGTCCGCCGAGCTGCAATATGATTCCCGGATGAACATCGCCAAGCGGGACATCCTGTTCAACCTGGCGCTGGTGCTGGCAGTGATGGGCCTGGTGTATATCGTGTGGAAGAAGCGACAGCAGCTGGTGCGCATCGTGGGCATCGCGGCCAGCTTGGCGGTGCTGGGCCTGTCCGTCTCCGACGCCGCCTTCGTTGAGAGCCAGAACCGCCGGGTTCTGGAGACCGTGGACGTGACCGTGGACCGGGGCAACGTCTCCTTCCCGCTGGACACCGAGGGGAAGAACGTTGTGGTGTTCATGCTGGACCGCGGGCTGGGCTGCTTCATCCCCTACATCTTCGAGGAAAAGCCGGAGCTGAAGCAGCGCTTTTCCGGCTTCACCTTCTACCCCAACACGCTGTCCTACGGCACGGCCACCAACGTGGGCACCCCCGGGCTGTTCGGCGGCTACGAGTATATCCCCCAGGCGATGAACGCCCGGGCGGACGTATCGCTGCGGGACAAGCACGACGAGGCGCTGAAGCTGATGCCCGCACTGTTCTGGGAGAAGGGCTACGACGTGACCGTGTGCGACGCGCCCTACGCGGGCTACGGCAACGTGCCGGACATGTCGATCTACGACGACTACCCCGGCATCCGCACCTTCATCACCAAGACGGGCAAGGCCGTGGACAGCTCGGACATGCTGGAGAGCAACGAATCCCTGAAGCACAGGAACTTCTTCTGCTACAGCGTGTTCCGCGCCGCGCCGCTGGCGCTGCACCGCGTGCTGTACGACGGCGGCCGCTACAACGAGATGGACGCCGCCTGGACCCAGCAGATCAGCGGCCTGTCCCGGGCGCGGGGCTTGAGCTACGACTTCATGAAGAACTACGGCGTGCTGTGCAAGCTGCCCCGGTACGCCCAGGTCCGCAGCGAGGGCAAGGGCACCTTCCTGATGATCGACAACGACATCACCCACTCCCAGATGATACTCAGCGAGCCGGACTACACCCCCCAGCTGGTGGTGGACAACACCGAATACGACGCGGCCCACGCCGTGCGCTACGACGCCGGCGGCAACGGCATCCGCCTGACCAGCGAGCGCCAGATGCGCCACTACCACATCAACATGGCCGCCATGCTGAAGCTGGCCGACTGGTTCGACGACCTGCGCGAAAAGGGCGTGTACGACAACACCCGCATCATACTGGTGGCGGACCACGGCACGGGTCTTTCGCTGTTCAACACCAGCATGACCCCCGCCGAGGACATGCTGGGCTTCAACCCGCTGTTGATGTTCAAGGACTTTGACGCCGAGGGCTTCACCGTGGACGAGCGCTTCATGACCAACGCCGACACGCCGCTTCTGGCCCTGAAGGATATCGTGGAGGACCCGGTGAACCCCTTCACCGGCAACGCGCTGACGGACGACAAAAAGCGCGATCCGGAGCAGCTGGTCGCCTACGTGGAGGACTTCAACCCCTTTACCAACAACGGCAACGCCTTCCGCACGCTGCACTGGTACGCCAACAAAAACGACCCGCTCGACCTGAGCGCCTGGCGCAGGGTCGAAGGGGACGCGGAATAAGGATATCTGCAAAGCAATGGCCGGAACCCACTGTCTGGGCTCCGGCCATCCTGTCGTTTCCGTCAATCCCAGGTTGCCAGCGGTCCCGGCAGCGCCGATTCCCCGCGGGCCGCGCCGTTCATGTCGGCGGGGCTCTCCGGCAGGGCGGCGACGGGGGCCACGTCGCCGGGGCGGCGGATCAGCGCCAGCCTTTTCAGCTGGTCGGGAAGGCCCCGGGGCGCGTCGGCGCTGTCGTGGATATGGATCGCGCCGTCCCGGTCCACTTCGACGTCGAACCAGCCGTTCTGGCCGGTCAGGTCGAAGCCGCAGAACTCCTTCCAGGCGGGCAGGTTCAGGCAGACCTCCGGCTCCGGGTACATCACCCGCAGGTAGCCGCCCTTCATCCGCACGTACAGGTTGCCCTCGGCCCGGTTGTCCATCGTGGGGAACACGATGGCGGCCTCGCCGCAGTCGTAGAAGATGTTGTTCTCCACCCGGGCACGGCGCGAGGTGCCGCCCCGGTCCGAGCCGCCCATGCGGAAGGGCACGGGCTTGGCGTAGTAGCCGCTGTGGCGGCATCTGCCGATCAGGTTGTGCACGATCACCAGCCGGTCGGTGCCCTCGGCGTACACGCCGTAGCCGTTCACGGCCTCGTTCTCCCGCAGCTTGTACCAGCCCGAGGAGCCGGGCTCCACCGGCACCTTCGCGGGATCGAAGCGGCCGGGCACGTTCCAGATCACGTTGTTGTCGATCACGTTCACGCCGTCGCGGGTGCACTCTATGAATATGGCCTCCCGCTGCTCGATGCCGTCCAGGAACAGGTTGCCGGTGATGCGGTTGTTCTCGTTTCCGCAGTCCAGCCACAGGTGGTCGGCCCGCAGGGTGTCCCGGAACACGTTGCGGCGGATCAGGGCGTTTATGCTGTTGTGCAGCTTGATCGCGCCCGCCTCCCAGGACAGCTCCATCCTCTGCCAGCCGGTGCCCCGGATCAGGTTGTCCTCGATCAGCATGCGCTGGGCGAACAGCCCCGCGATGCCGCAGACGCCGCAATCCAGGATCTGGCAGCGGCGCACCACGCTGAAGCCGATCTGCTGGCCCTCGATGATCTCGTGGTGCCAGCACTCGTTGCCCACGTCGATGCCCACCGCGTTGGACCAGTCCACCTTGCAATCCTCGATGATCCAGTGGTGCCCGCGGAAGCAGGAGATCGCGCCCCGCTGGGGCACCGGCGCGCCGGTGGCCGCGTGGCAGCAGGTGAAGCCGCTGACGCGGATGTAGGACAGGAACGGTACCTCCGGCGCGAAGCACTGCTCCCGCACGGTCAGCTCGATCCTATGGTCCGCCGGGTCCGCGTCCCCCGGCAGGCGGAAGTGCACCACCTGGCCGTTGTGCTCCACCCAGTAGGTCCCCTCCCCGGCGGCCAGCTGGTTGTACAGCGCCACTTGCGTAAGCGGCCTACCGTCGCAGAACACGCAGCCGCGGCGGTTCAGGTAGGGGGTCATGTCTGTCTTGTCGTACTCGATGAACAGCCGGTCGTGGAGGATGTTCACCGCGCAGAAGGGATTGTAGCCCCGGAACATGTCGGGGTCGAGGGCGTGGCGCCAGATGCGCACGCCGGAGACGTCCCGCTCCACATCCGGGCGGGCCTGCATCCGCCAGCCGGTGCTGGGGGTGAAGTCGGTGACCGGCTCCGAGGCACTGATCACCACGGGGCCGTCGCCCCAGGCCTCGTAGGCGATCATGCGCGCCGGCCCCTCGCCGCCCATGGCGGGCTTCACGCACTCCCGGTACAGCCCGGCGTGCACGCGCACCCGGGTGCCGGGGGTGGCCCTTTGAGCGGCTGCGTTGATGGTCTTCAGCGGCGCGGCGGCTGTGCCATCGTTGCCGTCGTCGGCGTTGGGCGCACCGCCGTCCACGATCAGCTCGCGGTCCCAGCGGCAGGGCTGCTCCCAGAATTCATACATGGTGCCGTCCGGCAGCCGGGCGGACGTGTCGTTGAACCGATCCACGGGCAAATCCCTCCTCACGTTATGGAAAGGGGCGCTTCGCATTGAAGCGCCCCTTGTTGGTCGCAGTATGGCTTATTCGGTCACAGCCAGCTTGGCGTCCACCTCGGGCTGGTAGGTCTCGCAGTCATAGGCGTACAGCTGCTCATAGCCAAAGCCGTTCAGCTGCTCGATCATCTCGTCCCACAGGGCCTCGAACTCGTCGTCGGTCTCGCAGAAGATCAGGTTCCAGGTGTAGGTGCACAGCTGGGTGTTCACGTCCACGCGCAGGGCGGCGATGTCGTTGTCGTCGGCACGGGGGGTGAAGTCCACGCTGGGGCTGGCCACCAGCTGGTCATGCTTCTTCATGTAGTCCACGGAATCCTCGGCGCCGAAGGTCTCCTGCCATTCCTTCTTCATCTCGGTCATGGTCATGTCCTTGTAGGACTGCCAGTACTTCTGGGCGAAGCGCTCGCCGGTGATGTCGTTGACGCACAGGGCGGAGACGATCCACTGGTTGATCTGGTTGTTGCCGTCGTTGTAGCCGCCGTCGCCGTACTCCTCGGGCACGGGCAGGTTGTCCATCAGAGCGTTGTCCTTATAGGGCACGAACTTGCCGTCCTCGCCGACGATGTAGTTCAGGCCCTCGATGCCGCAGTGCTGGAAGGTGGCGCCTTCGGGGCTGGCATACCAGTCGAGGAAGGCCATGATGCGGTCGTACTTCTCGCCCTCGACCTGAGAGCCCACGCCGAACATGCGGTCAGAGCCGAAGTAGCGGTCGGCGTCGGCGTAGAAGTTCATGTCCTCCACGGGGATGAAGATGAAGCCGGTGCCGGCGTTCAGGCGATCCACGCTGTTCCAGAAGCCGGTCTGCCAGCTGTACCACATCAGGTCGGCGCGGCCGGTGGACAGCTTGTTGGCCACGTCGTCCCAGGGCTGCTCGCCGGACTCGGGATCGACAATGCCCATCTGATAGGCCTTGTTCAGGAACTTGGTGATCTTGTAGTAGGCCGCGTCGCGGTCATACACCGTGGTGAAGGTGTTGTCGGGCTTCAGGATGGCGCTCTGCTTCAGCTTCTCGCCGTACCAGGTGGTCAGCTGCACGACGTTCGCGATGCCGATCATGTTGTCGTTGCCGTCCCAGTCGCGCCACAGGGTGAAGGGATAGGCGGGGTCGCCGTCATCGTTGGTGGGATGGATCTCGTGGATCTTGGCCAGGCAGTCCAGCAGGTCGTCCAGGTTCTTCAGCTGGGGACGGCCCACCTCGGTGTACAGATCCCAGCGGATCATCGGGGAGGAGTAGATCACGTCGTCGGTGATGGACGTGGGAGAGGTGTCGGTCATCTCAGAGGGGATGCCGTAGTACACGCCGTCCTCGCCGGTCAGGCCCTTGTTGTAGGCGTCGATCTGGGTCTTGAACTTCATGATGTTCGCGCACTCGGGCAGCTTGTCGCTGATGTCGCGGACCAGGCCGGCCTCCAGCAGGTCGGACATGTCCTTCTTGTCGACCACGATCAGGTCGCCCAGGTTGCCGGTCTGGGCGCGGGTGGCGAACACCTCGTTGCCCACGACCTGGGGTGCGATGATGTTCAGCTCGATGTTGAAGCGGTCCTTGATGACCTTGGCGAACCAGCCGGACTGGGTGCCGTTGTAGTTGGCCGCCGCGTCGTACACATCGATGACCAGGGGCGCTTCCTCAGCCACCGCGCTGAACAGGCCCATGGAAAGCACCATGGCCAAAACCAGCAGGACAGACATAAACCGTTTCATAGTAACCCTCCTTTTATTATGTGATACAAGGCCGAAGCCTGTATATCCTTAGAATTTGGAATTAGGAATTAGGAATGAGGAATGAGGAATGGCGGTACAAATCCTGACGGATTTGATTGATCGAAAACAGCACTCTCAATTCCTAATTCCTAATTCCTCATTTCTCATTCCCTTATCCCTTCACCGCTCCGATCATGATGCCCTTGGTGAAGAAGCGCTGGAAGAACGGGTACACCAGCATCACGGGCAGCACCACCACCACGGTGACCGTCATGCGCACAGATGTGGCGGTGGCGGCGCGGGCCAGTGTGGCGGCCAGCTGGCTGGAGGACGTGGTGCTGCTGATAAGCGCCTTCAGGCTGTTGGCCTGGTTGATGTACTGGAACAGCACGTACTGCAGCGTGTTCAGCTTGTCGGTGTTGGTCATCAGCAGCAGCGTGTCCTGGAAGGAATTCCACTGGGCCACCGCCGCGAATATGGCGATGGTGGCCAATATCGGCTTGATGACCGGCAGCATGATGCTGAAGAATATGCGCAGCGTGCCCGCGCCGTCGATCTCGCCGGCGTCCTGCAGCTCCTTGGGCACCGATTCGCAGAAGGTCTTGCACAGTATGATGTAGAACGGCTGGATGATCGTGGGAAAGATGTAGCCCCAAAAGTTGTTGGTCATGCCCAGCTTGTCCATGGTCAGGTACCAGGGGATGATGCCGGCATTGAAGTACATCGTCACCACCACGAAGCGGTACCAGAAGCGGCGGCGCCACAGCGTCTGCCGGGTGAACATATAGCCCAGGAAGCCGGCCACGATCACCGTCAGCACCGTGCCGATCACGGTCCTCAGCACGGAGATCTTCGCCGCGTTCATCAGGCCCGGGATCTTGGCCACGTTCACATAGTTCTGGAAGTGGATCTCCATCGGGTAGAAGATGACCTTGCCGCGCTCGGACAGGTTGTTGGCGCTGATGGAGTTGATGAAGATGTAGTAGAACGGATAGATGCACACGAAGGCGAAGATCGCGTACACCAGATAGGTGATCACGCTGATCACCCGATCCGTGAAGCTCTTGTCAAGCTGCACGCCGTTGGGGTTGTGCTTGCTCATGCCCTTTCCCTCCCGTCTGTCATGCTGGTTAAATGAAGCCCTCGCCGCGAATCAGCTTGGATACCGCGTTGGTTCCGGCGAGCAGGGCCACGCTGACGATGCTCTTGAGCATGCTGATGGCCGTAGACAGCGGGTAGTTCTTGATGCTGCTGCGCGCGTAGTTGTACACGTACAGATCCAGCACCTCTATGTATTTTCGGTTGAAGTCGTTCTGGAACACGTAGTACTGCTCCATGCCGTTGTTCAGGAAGCTGGCGATGTTCAGCATCACGATCACGAAGTAGGTGGGCAGTATGCTGGGAATGATGATGTGGCGAATGATCTGCATGCGGGTCGCCCCGTCCACCCGGGCGGCCTCGATCATCTGCTCGTCGATGCCGGTGATGGCGGCCAGGTACATGATCGCCGCCCAGCCGGCGTTCTTCCACGTCAGCCACAGCCACATCTTGAACCACAGATGATCCTTGGATTTCAGGAAGGATATGGGCTTGTCGATCAGCCCCAGGTCCGTCAGCACCGAGTTCACCGCACCGTTGGAGCCGAACACGTTGAAGGCGATGGAGAACACCAGCACCCAGCTGATGAAGTTGGGCAGGGTGGTCACCGTCTGCACGAACTTCTGGTACGGGCGGCACTTGATCTCGTTGAGGAACACCGCGAAGATCATCGGAAACCAGGAGAACAGCAGCGAAATGCCGCTCATGGCAAAGGTGTTGCGCAGCACGCGCAGCACGTCCGCCGTGCGCACGGGATTGGACACGATGTAGTGGAACCACTTCAGCCCCACGAAGGTCTCCGCGGTGATCGGCTTGGGCGGCTGATAGTCGTGGAAGGCGTACACCCAGCCGTACAGCGGCAGATAGGAAAACACCGCCACCAACAGTATGAAGGGCAGTATGTACAGAAACTCCCGGTACGAGCGTGCCTTCTTTGGATCCAGATGACGCATGGACGCACCTCCCGCACAGCGCGATATAACCTCTGCTTAATATGATAATCCTATTGAAACAACGGGCAATACAAAAACCTGCAAAATTAGGGACATTTTTAGCCTTATGTTAACAAAATGTGCGAAATCGCAAATAATGACCGCTTTGGGGCGGTCATTTCGCAAGGATTGAGTATATCAATGATCAATCTGTCCGGCATGAAAAAAGCGCCCGGACCGGGCGCTTCCCTATTGGATGGATCAGACCAGTTGTTCCCGTGACAGCGTGCCGCCGTCCATGCGGTACAGGTCGTCGGCGTAGCGGACGGCCTCGCTGTCGTGGGACACCAGCAGCACGGCCCTGCCCTCCTGTTTCGCCGCGTCCCGCAGCACCGACAGGGCCAGGGCGGTGTTCTCGTCGTCCAGGTCGCCGGTGGGCTCGTCAGCCAGCAGCACGTCGGGCGACTGGGCAAGCGCCCGGGCGATGGCCACGCGGCGCAGCTCGCCGCCGGAGAGCTCCGCGGGCATGGCGTCCGCCAGGCGGTCGACGCCCAGCGCCGCCATCCGGCGAAGGGCCCCTTCCCGGTTCCCCGCGCCGCCGTACAGCAGCCCGGGGAGCATCACGTTCTCCAGCGCGGTCAGCGTGTCGATGGCGCTTCGGCCCTGGGGCACCACGGCAATTTTGCCGTTGCGCAGCCGGGAAAGCGCCTTGTCGTCCAGCACGTACAGGTCGGTGTCGTCCAGCCACACCTTTCCCTCGGTGGGCGTCAGCAGGCCGGACAGCAGGTGCAGCAGCGTGGTCTTGCCGGAGCCGGACCGACCCGTCAGCACCGCGACCCGGCCGGGCGTCAGCGCAATGTCCGCGCCCTTGACCGCATAAAAGTGGTTGGCCTGGCCCGTCTTGCGCATGTACAGCTTGGAGGTGTTTTCCGCCCTCAGCATCGTCAGGCCCCCTCCCTCAGCGTCGTGCCCGGGTCCGTGCAACTCAGCCGCCAGGCCGCCCAGGCGCTGGCCAACGCGCCGACCAGCAGCGTCAGAAGCAGCGTGCCCGCCGCCAGCAGCAGCGCCGTGCCGACGGAGGGCGCCAGGTAGGGCAGGCCCAGCCGGGTCTCGATCAGCGTGGTGAACGGGAACACCGCCAGCGCGGCCACGGCCACGCCGATCACGCCGCCAGCCAGGCTGCACAGCGCCGACTCCGCCAGCACCATGCCGCACAGTCCCCGGCGGGAGGTGCCGATCAGCCGCAGCACCGCGAACTCCCGCCGCCGCTCCGCCGCCATCATGGCAAAGGCGATCAGCAGTATGATGAAGGCCAGCGCCCAGACCGCCGCGATCATCAGCGTCACCGTGCAGGCGATGCCGGTCAGACTGTCGGAAACGTCGGTGAACATGCTGCGCGCCTTCACGGCGGTGGCCTTGCGCACGTGACCGTTCAGCCGGCTGTTCACCAGGCCAACGTCAAAGCCGTCCTTCACCGTCACGTAGATGGCGGAGACCAGGTCGCCGGAATCGCTGGTGATCCTGTGGCTGACGCCCTTGGCCTCGGCGGCGGCCAGCAGCGCCTTCATGGTGTCCATGCTGCAGTATACCGCGGTGTCCAGGCCCGTGCCGGTCTCGGCCAGCTTCGCCACCACGTGGGTATACTGATCGTAGATCTTCAGGCTCTCCCCCACATCCGCCGTCACGCGGCAGCCCACGGCCACCTCCATGTCGGAAAGGCTGCAGGAGTAGCTCTGATCGATCCAGGGCTTCACGGTGAAGTCCGCCGCCGGATCGATCCCGATCACCTGCACCTTCACGGCGCAGCAGTCCGCCTTCAGCGAGGCCAGAAAGGTCTGGGGCGCGGCGATCTCCACGCCCTCCACCTCGCGCACCTGTTCGAGGACCGAGCCGTCCATATAGAACGCGCCGGCGGTGCCCTGCAGCAGCAGGTCCTTGAAGCTGACCTTGCTCTCGGCGCTGGCTGGCAGCACGATGATGTCCGCGCCCAGCCGCGCCTGGAGGCTGCCCAGGCCGCTTTGCAGCGAGCGCACCACCACCGAGCCGCCGAATACCGACAGGGCCAGGAACGCCGTCAGCAGCACCAGCGCCGCCGTGCGTCCCGGGCGGCCCCGCAGGTTCCTGAGCGGCAGTTGTCTCATTCTCACGGCAAACTATCCTTTCCTCCGACGCTCGATCAGCCACCCCGCAAGCGCCGCAATGCACGTCAATGCGCACAGCACCGTCATCGCCGGGCGCATCACCATGCGGCAGCGCATGGTGTCCACCCCGCAGATGGAGATGATCGTGCCGGGGGTCAGCAGGCCGACGACGGCGGTAAGCGCCGCAGCCGACAGCAGTCCCGGCCGCTCGGCGGGCAGCACAAGCGCCAGCAGCGCCAGCGCCGCCTGCAGCGCGCCCACGACCAGCAGCATCCGCCCCGCCCAGTGGCACGGGCCGAACGACCCGTCCTCATGCACGCAGGGTCCCAGGAACGTCTGGCTGCCGACGGCGATCACGAGGGCGAGGATCAGGACAATAATTGCGGGGATCGATAGCTTCTTCATAGCAGTCTCCTGTCTTCGATGATGCGTGTAAAGTGTCCGGATTGCCACGTCGTCCCCTTTGGGGGACTCCTCGCAATGACATGGTTCGATGCTCAAGGCCCTGCTCCGCACGATGTCATTGCGAGGAGAAGCGCAGCGACGACGTGGCAATCCGGTTCCCCCGGCATACTATAACGCCACGCTCCACGCTCAAAACCTCATTCCACGAAGTTCTCGTTGACGACCTCCCTCGCCACCCTGCCGTGCTCCAGCACGATGGTGCGCTGGGCGGCCTCGGCGACCTCGGGGTCGTGGGTGACCACGATCAGCGTGGTGCCCTCGCGGTGCAGCTGGCGGAACAGGTCCAGCACGATGATCTCGTTGGCCTCGTCCAGATTGCCGGTGGGCTCGTCGGCCAGGATCAGCTCCGGGTGGTTGATCAGCGCCCGGGCCACGCACACGCGCTGCTGCTCGCCGCCGGAAAGCTGGCTGGGCAGGTGCTTGGCGCGCTCCCGCAGGCCCACGCGGCCCAGGGCCTCCAGGGCCTCTTCCTCGTCGGGCATGGAGTGATAGTACTGGCTGACCATCACGTTCTCCACGGCGGTCAGATAGCCCACCATGTGGAACTGCTGGAAGATCAGGCCGATCTTGTCCCGGCGGATGTCGGTCAGGTGCTTGCTGCTCTCCCGGGAGATGTCCACGCCGTCCAGCAGCACCTCGCCCTTGGTGGGCTTGTCCATGCAGCCGATGATGTTCATCATCGTGCTCTTGCCGGAACCGGAGGGGCCCATGATGGCCACCCACTCGCCCTTGTCCACATGCAGGCTCACGTTGTCCAGCGCCTTCAGCTCGCCGTATATCTTGGAAACGTTCTTCAGTTCAAGAAGCGCCATATGTCATTCTCCTTTCAATACCAGGGCGGGATCGATGGCCACGGCCCGCTTGATGGGCATCAGGCAGCTGACCGCCGCGATCGCCATCGAAACGATCACCGTGACGGGCAGCAGCAGCGGCTGGAAGGTGATGGATGAATTGAACACGTTCACACTGACCACCTGGGCGAACACGAAGCCCAGGATCGCGCCCAGCGCGCCGCCCAGCAGCCCCAGGAAGATGCCCTCGCCCAGGAACTCCACGCGGATGGAATTGTCCGACGCGCCCAGGGCCTTGCGCAGGCCGATCTCGCGCCGCCGCTCGGATACCACGGCCATCATCGTGGTGGACACGCAGATCATGGTGAGCAGCAGCACCACCACGGTCACCAGGAACACCAGCGCCTGGAGCTTGCCCAGCACCGCCGTTTCCGACTTGGTGACGCGCTTCACCAGCCGCGCCGTCACGCCCTCGCCACTGTTTGTCAGCGCCTCGGCATAGGCGTTCAGCTGTTCCTCGTCGGCGGAAACGCTGAGCTCCGCCACGTCCAGCCGGTCCTCGCCGGTCAGCTTCTCCATGTCCGCCACGGACATGAAGATGTAGCCCTCCTCCTCGCCGCCGGTCACCAGGATGCCGGTGACGGTGTACTTCATCGTGTTGGGCTGGGCCGCCTCGCCGGCCGCCCGGGCGTGGTTCAGCGCCTCGATGACGGCGTTGGAGGTAAAGGTCGCGCCGGTCAGCACGTCCACGTCCTCGCCCGCCTTGACGGGCAGGCTCTTGCCGATGAACCGGGCGGCGAACTCCGGCTCCGTCTGCACCCGACCGCCGAATTCCTCGGTCTGGGTGGAGGCGTCGATGGTCAATTCGGCGATCCTCGCCTCGTCATCCAGCTTCGCCGTCACGGACACCAGCGCGTTGCCCCAGCCCTCGGCGCCGCCTGACAGCGTCGCCCCGGGCAGCCAGTCCGCCGAAGCGTCTCCGGTCCGGACGGCGGGGGCGGGCTGCCAGGTCAGCTCCATCTCAGAGCCCACCTTCACGCCGATGGTCTCGGCAATCTCCTTGCCCACCAGAACCTCGCGGGCGTTCTCGGGGTATTCGCCTTCCACGCTGAAGTAGGGGCTGGTCTTGAGCACCTGTTCAAAGTCGGTGGCCGCGGTGGTGAAGGACTGCTGGCGGGTGGTCATGTCCAGCCGCACATAGCGGTAGGGCGCCGCGCCCACCAGCGCATCCCCGGGCAACTGTTCAAGCACCCGGTCCAGCTTTTCGGTGTTCAGGGTCTCGCCCTCCTGCGGCATCAGCAGCATGTTCGCGCCGTAGGAGCGCATCTGCGCCCGCATCTGTCGGGGCACATCGTAGTAGATCGTCACCATGCCCGCCAGGATCGTGGCGCCGATGCCGATGGACAGCAGCGCGATCAGCATGCGGGAGCGCCGCCGGAGCAGCGACGCGGTGACCATGCGCAAAAACATACGTCGTTTCATCATATCAGTGTCCTCCGTGCAGCACTTCCGCGGGCCGCAGCCGCAGCACCATTCGGATGGCAGGCAGGCTGCCTGCGATGGTCACCAGCGCGATCAGGCCGGCCACGATGGGGATCACCGTGGGGTTCATCTCGATTGACGAGCCGAACACGCTGTGCCCGATCAGCTGGGCAAAGCCGAAGCCGATGCCATAGCCCGCGGCGAAGCCCACCAGCGCGGTGATCAGGATCTCCGTCATCACTACGCCGGTGATGGAATGGTCCTTCGCGCCGATGGCCTTCAGCAGGCCGATCTCCTGGCTGCGCTCCATGACGGAGGCGGTCACCAGGTTGGAGATGCCCAGGGCCGAGCCGATCAGGCTGAGCGCCGTGATCAGTATCATCAGCAGCTTGGTCTTGTCCAGTATGGTGCCCTCGCTCTCGGCCACCTGTCTGACGGCGTTGGCCACCGAGCCGGTGATGACCTCCTGGATCTGATAGCAGATGGCGCTGACGTAGGCCGTGCAGTACCAGGTCTCATAGTCGCGGCTGGTGAGCGCCGCCGGGTTGCGGGCCGCGCGCCGGGCCAGGTCGTTATCCGGGGTGGTCAGGGCGGAGACCTCGATGGAGGCTACCTTGCCCTCCCGGTCGGTCAGCGCCTGCACCGCGTCCAGCGTGGCAAAGATCTGGCTGTCCTCGTCGCCGCCGGCGTCGAATATGCCCACGATCTCGCACTCCGCGGCGGCGGCGCTGCCGGTGAGGGCGACCTTCTCGCCCACGGTCCAATGCTTTTCCTCAGCCAGGGCCGCGCCGACCATGATCTCGCTGTCGGCGGTCTCGTCCGTCTCGTTCAGCCAGCGCCCGTCGGTGATCTCCCACCAGGAGCGCATGCCGGCCACGCCCGCGTCCAGCTCCTCGCCGGTGGGCAGGGCCAGGTGATGGTTGAACCAGGTGCCCACCACCTGCACGTCGGTGCCGTCGTCCAGCGCGGCGCGGGTGTCCAGGAAGGGGGTGAAGTCCACGATGTTGAAGGCCCAGAAGATGGTCTTCAGCTTGCCCAGCTCGTCCTCCCGAAGGTAGGCGGCGTTCAGGGCCTCGCCGCCCTCGCCCACATCGTAGATGTCCGACAACAGCGAGGCGTCCTTGGGCTTCACGGTGATGTTGGCGCCGTAGTTCTTCAACTCCTTGTTCACCTTGTCCTCAACGTCCATCACCACATTCAGCATGCCCGTGGCCAGCGAAGCGCCCAGGGCGATGGTGACGGCGATCAGCAGCATCTTGCTCTTCTGGTGGAACAGCACGCCGCGAATCATTCTGAATAGCATAATCTGTTCCTCCTTATTTGAACTCACGTTCTCCGGCAAGGATGTCCGCCATGGCGAACACCAGGTTGCCGTCATCCACCTCATAGCTGAGGGGGATCGGGTTGCAGCCGCCCTTGAAGCCGATGGTGTTGATGTTCATGACCACGTCGCACCGGCGGCACACCACCTGGCCGTTGCGCTCGTAGTAGCCGGCGTTGCCGCACACGTCGCAGGCGTCCAGCCCCACGCCGTAGGCCGCGGAATTGGGCTTGCGCACCACGATCCAGCGCACGTCCACGTCGTTCTCGGTGCGGTATTCAAAGCGGTGCAGGTGGAAATCGTTCACCGCCTCCATGGGCACCAGGATGCGGTCGCCGTCCACGGTGAAGGTCTCCGGGGCGGAAAGCTCGATCACGCGGGTGTCATAGCCCTTCACCACCGTCAAAAAGGCCAGGAAGATCAGCACGCCCGCCAGGCCAGCGCAGGCCCTGCGGCGATAGCCCCGGTTACGGGCGCGCAGCTTGCGGCGCTGGGCGGGATTGTCGTAAGGCTCGGTGACGCGGGTGTTCTGCATGAAGCAGATCGCCAGCGCTGCCGCGGCCATGGCGAACACCAGCCAGATGAACAGCATCGAATGGTTCGCGGTAAACATCATCCAGCTGCCGATCCAGCCGTAGGCCTCGTCGGTGTACCGCACGGACCAGCCCAGCCACTTGGCCCGGTTGACCCAGGGGGCGAAAAAACGCCCGAAGCAATAGGCCGCGTTCACCAGCGCCCCGGCGCTCAGCAGGCCGGAGACGGCGGTCAGTGGCCGTATATGATCAGCGCATTTGTTCAGCAAGCGCGAATAGACGAAAAGCAGTATGAGCGCCAGCAGCCAGCCCGCCATGCGCACCATGTAATAGGACGAGAGATAGCCCCGCCCCATCGTGTTGAAGTTGAAGGGATACAGCATCACGCCCGGCAGCTGGTAGAAGATCAGCGTGGCGGAAAGGCCCGTGCCCGCCAGGGCGGTCACAAGGCCGCGCAGGCCGGGGCGCTCTGCACCCTCCCGACGGCGCTCCACGATCAGCGCCAGCAGGATAAAGGCCAGCGTGAAGGCCATGATGAACACATAAATGTGGTGATTCCAGCGGCTGGACACGATCTTGTTGGTGGTGCCCTTCACCGCGGCCAGCGCCGCGGAGGCCATCACGCCCACGATGATGCCCGCGCCGTGAAAGCGACGTCCGAATCTGCCGTACAGCCGCGAGAGCACTGTGTGCATGAAGGTGACCAGCGTCACTGTGACAAAGAGGTCCAGGGTCACTGTCCAGAGGTACTTGAGCATTTTCATGCCTCCCTGAGTGTTGGGTCAGCCCCCGGCGTCGGGAAAGTTAACCCGTGTAAACGAGGCTTTAACATTGCCTCTTAACGTGATTACTGCTGATGCGCATCCCCCGCGGATCGCGCATCAGCAGCCTGATCAAATCGATTTTACTTCAAAAGGAAGCGTGGCGTGGATTACCACTCCTTGACGAACTTCCAGCCGGTCCAGGTGGCGGTCAGGGGCTCAGTCCAGAACTCGTCGGCCTCAACGCCGGTCTCGTCGTCCACGTGCAGCAGATAGCCGTTCTCAGCGGGGCTCTTGATGGACAGGGTGATGGAGTACTCGCCCTCGGGCAGCGCGATGTTGTTGCCGTAGTGGGGGCCGTCGGAGGCCGCCATGGGCATCATGGAGCCGGTCAGGACTTCCTTGCCCTCGGCGTCGTTGATGGTGTAGTCGATGCTCAGATAGGGCACCCAGCCGTCCACCGGGAAGGAGTAGGGGTTCTCGTTGGCGGTCAGGTCCACCTCGATGTGCAGGTCGGAATCCTCCTTGGACGCGGCCAGATCGGCGGGCGCCATGTCCACGGGCTGGAAGTACACCATGCTCATGGTCATGAAGCCGACCTCCTGCTCGCCTTCCACACCCAGCTCATACTCGTCAAAGCCGGCCTCCTCGGCCAGGGCGAACGCGGAGATGCTGAGCATCATGACAGCCAGCAGCATAGCAAGAAACTTCTTCATGTGGAAATCCTCCTCTGAAACCATATTTGTGTTTGTATCTTCAACGCGGCCCGCGCGGGGCAGGCGCTTGGAGAACCGGGAATCACTTGGCGGCGTACTGCGCCTTGAGGGCGTCGATCTTGCCGCGGTAGTGGGCGATCATGAACGTCACCAGCAGTACGATGGACAGCACCAGCTGGGGCAGCAGCGTCTCCAGGTACGGGTAGATGCCGAAGATCTGGATCACGTCGTTCTCGGGCACGCCCTGCACGTACAGCGCCAGGTCGAACACATTGCCCTCGGCCAGTTCCTTGATGCCGCTGCCCAGGAAGGACACGCACATCACGGCCATCAGGATCGACGTGGCGGTGAAGAACACTCTGATGGGCAGTTTTATAGAGAGCTTCGTGATGGCCAGGTACACGAACACCAGCACCACGCAGCCCACGCCAAAGCCCGCCCACACCATGCCGGGGTTGCCCTCGGACAGCATCGGCTGGTAGAACAGCACCACCTCCGCGCCCTCGCGGAACACGGAAAGGAACGCCGTAAACGCCAGGGCAAAGGCGCTGCCCTGCTCCACCGAGGACTGGACCTTGCCGTCGATGTAGCGGCTCCAGGACGCGGCCTCGGCCTTGCTGATCATCCAGTTGGAAACGTAGAACAGCACGCACACGGCGATCAGGGCGGTGATGCCCTCGATGATCTCCTGGGCCAGGCCCGCGCCGGTGAAGGCCCGCTTGGCCCAGGCCAGCACCGCCGCCGCGGCGAAGGAGGCCGCGATGCCGGCCACCGCGCCGATGTACACGTTCTTCAGGCTCCTGCCGTTGCCGCTCTTGGTGAGGTAGGCGATGATGGCCGCGATCACCAGTATCGCCTCCAGGCCCTCGCGCACGATGATGCCGAACGCGCCCAGGAAGGTCAGCAGCCTCGGGTCGCTCTGCTTGGTCTCCTCGACGGCCTGCCCGGTCTCCCCCGCCTCCGCCGCCGCGGCGGCCCTGGCCTCGGCTTCCTGATCGTCGATGCGCTTGGCCAGCTTCAGCACCGCGTTCTTCGCGGCGTCCGTGGCGGTGCGGTACTTGTTCTTCTGATACTTGACCTCGCCGTTGGCGGCCAGGGTATTCAGATTGTCAAAGTGCTTTTCCATCGCCAGCCGGTCCTCCAGGGACAGGTCGGTGTAGATCTTGTGGCTGAAGCCGGATTCCTCGTACACGCTGTAGTAGGCGGTGTTCAGGTTGTCCTTCGCGGCATCAAAGTCCTTGTCCAGATAACCCATGTAGGCCGTGTCCAGCAGCTCCTTGACCAGCGTGGCGGCCTCGTACCAGTTTTCATACTTCATGGCCGCGTTGGGATCGGCGGAGTATTCCGGATAGGGGTCCGTGGACACCCGCTCGCCCCGCTGGTACCAGGCCATCTCGCTCTGGACGCCGCCCTGCTGGGCCGCCAGCTTGTTGCCGTCCTCGCGGATCATGCCCTTCAGCTTCACCAGCGCGGTGCGCACGCGCACCTTCACGTCCTGCTCGGTATTGTCCTTCTTGACCTCGGATTTGCAGGTGGAAAACTGCATCTCCACGGCGTTCTTGCGGTTGCCGGAGATGTAGCTCATGGTCTGCCGCTCAAAGCCTGTGGTCTCGTACACCCGGAAGTAGGCGTTGCTCACGTTGTCGTAGGCCGCCGCGCCGTCGCCGTCCAGGAACGACTCGAAGGCTGCGTCCAGGAACTTGTCGATCTCGTCCGAAGCGTCGGCCCAGCGGGTATCCTCCTCCGCCAGGGCGGGCACGGACAGGCTCATCAAAATCATCGCCAGCACGGCCATCAGGCCCAGCCGGGCGATCCACGTTCTGCTCATGATGGTTGAACTTCCTTTCCTGTTTCCCGGCATGGCCGAAAAGCAAGCGGACGTTAGTTTCTGCTCACTAATCCGCAGACAGTATTTTAGCATAAACTAACTTGTATTGCTATTCTGATATTGACTTTTTTGCTCGGTTTACCTTGATTTAGCATGCGCGTGGATTATCTCTTGTCTGCTATTGACTTTTTTCAAAAACAGGCTGGAACATGTGGTTATTATATGCTAACATATATTAGTAAGTGTTAACTAAATTATGAGGACGGGGTGCGGCGATGAACGACGAAAGGCGTCAGACGAGCCGGGGCGATTCCGGCAGGGCCCTGACGGCGGCGGCACAGGCCTATGTGCAGGCCCACAGCGCGGACAAGTTTTCGCTGCAGGCCATGGCCGACGCGCTGTTCGTGAACGGCAGCTATCTGCTGCGGGTGTTCAAGGCCAACACCGGTCACACGCTGCTGTGGTATCACAACCACGTGCGATGCGAGCGGGCCCAGGCGCTGCTGGCGGAAAGCGGGATCAGCATTTCCGAGATCGGCGAGGAGGTCGGCTTCGTGTCCTCGGCCCACTTTTCCCATGTGTTTCACAAGATGACCGGAGTCACCCCCACCGAATACCGCGCCGCGCGCGCGGCTCAGACCGCCGATTGAGGAGGGCCCGGATGCAGAACAATGCAAACCGCGTCATGGGCGATGCCACGCTGGACAGGTACCTTGCCGCGATACTGGCCCTGTCCGCCCGCCTGCCCATCGTGCGCTCGGTGGACGTGGCGCGCCTTTTGGACTGCTCCAAGGCCTGCGTCAGCATGGCGCTGAAGCAGATGCAGCAGCGATCACTGGTGGGTGTGGAGGCCCACGGCGCGCTGGTGCTGTCCGGGGAAGGTTTGCGCCGCGCCCAGGCTTGGCAGCGCCGCTGTGATTGCTTTGAATGGCTGCTGCTGCGCTGTGGCGTCGATCCCGACACCGCTGCCCGGGAGGCCCAGGCCGTCGCCCGCGCCCTGAGCGCGGAAACAGGCGAAGCTGTGAGGGCGTACCTGGACCAGCTGTAATCCAAAATCAAAGGGACGGTTCTCTGTGTGGTTTCACATAGAGAACCGTCCCTTTGATTTGAATCAATCGAGAGGTATCTTTACTTCCTCACTTTCATGTACGCCTGTATTCGCATAAATGGGGCGAAGAATGATCGCCGCGGTTCCGTCGGGAATGACGAACTGCCCGGTGAACGCCTCAATACCGTCAATATCCTCAAGCATATCCATCACACATTCTACCTGCCCGTTCCGCTCAACCCACACCTCGTACTCAAACGCGCAGTCTTCATCCAGGTTGAGCGGTGGATGGTAGTACCCTTCATGCTTTGCCCACGCCTGTTTCCAGGTTTCCGGGATATGGCTGGAGACCTCGATCTGCGCGTAGATCGGCGTTTTCTTGATGGAGACAGACGCGGTGTGATTCGGGAAAGCCGCCTCTGTCTGATAGGCCTTTTCCTCATATTTCCCGGTAAGAGGAATATCGAAGGAGACTTCCTTCGCTTCGGTCTCTCCGTAGCCGATAAAGGACTTAACTTTTCCGATTTCCCCCTCGTAGCACAGCCATGTAGGTCGCATATAGACCTTGCACATGATTCTGAGTGACGGCTGGTTTCGCGCCGCTTCGGGCAGCGGCGTTTCAAATTCGTAATAGCGCTGTCCAGCGCCAATCCGATTCCAGTCGCGCCCTTCCGAAATATAGATGCGCGTATTTTCTTCTTCTATCGATGTCCCGTCCCAGAAGGTCTGATTGCTTTTCACGCCGGGCAACCACACGCCGTCGCCCATCCACACGTCATACCAGAACAGCCCAGCCCAATGGTTTTCGGCGATGCGGTTGTATAGTTCGCCTACAATTTCAGGGGCGAAATGCTGTGCGATATCTATGCCTTCATCCTGAAAATAGGTCTGATCGTCAACGACGACCTCCTGCTCGGTGGGGTGAACCTCCGCGAATCGCTCGTCACCCTTTTCATAAAATACAACTTCGTCCGGTCCCTTGTAGGTCCATCCCAGCGCCAACTGTTCGCCGTTGTAGTAGGATTGCTCCAGCGCAATCTCAACGGAAACGCCGTTGGAGTAGGCAACGTTCTGGCGCGAGACATCCATATCCGCCAAGGTATCCAGCGCATCGTAGTCGGTGGTGGGAGTACCCGCGAAGCCCTCGGTCTTCATTCTGGAAAATGCTGACTGAAACAGCCCTGTGGCAAAGCCAATGGCGGTTGTCATCAGCGCCAACGCTGCCGCAATCAGTATCACCCGACGTATTGTGGTTCTATATCGCATATTATTCTCCTTCCGTATGACTTCGAACGCGCGATCCATGCTGCGCTCAAAGCTCTCGTCAACGGGAGGAAACGCATCCTTCCATTTTCTCTTCATGGCTTTATTCCTCCCTTAACTGTTCCTTCAGAATGGATATCGCCCGCTTCAGCCGGTGCTTTGTCGTTCCCAGTGGGAGCCCCAGGAGGCGCGAAGTCTCCTGAACGGTGTACCCTTCGATGTAGTGCAAGACAACCGGTAAGCGCAGTCCGACATCCAATTTCTGAAGCGCGTCGTGCAAGGACAGATCGGGAATGGAGTTGTTAGCGGGTATTCTATCATTTAGCTCTGCCGTTGGCATGCGCTTTTTGTGTCGGAGCACATTTCTGCACTCGTTAATCGCAATGCGCATAAGCCACCCTTCAAAGACCGCGTCATCCTTGAGCGTACCGCGCTTTCGCCACGCTTTAATCAGCGCTTCCTGTATCGCATCGTCACGATCCGCCCTTTCCGGAAGAATAGAATAGCAGACCCGGAACAGCTTCTCCGTGCAGGCGCGGGCGCGACGCTCAAACTCCATTTCGTCAATCAAAGCATTCGCTCCTTTACCGTTTATTGATCGATCAACACTTGTATGACGCGCTGGAAAGGAGAAGCGGATCACTTATTATGGACAAATATATCACCTTTGCAACTATTTGCAAGTCTGTGTTGTATACTTGTGAAAAAAACAAAATACCAAAAACTTTTCCCCTCTCCCAACCGTATATACAGTGAAGATCTTCAAGAACGCACGCGGGAGGCATCCCAATGGACAAGACGACCTTTGAACAGCTGTACCGGGACATGCTGCCGGGGCTATACCGGCTGGCGCAAAGCATGCTGCGCCAGACCGCCGACGCCCAGGACGCGGTGCAGCAGGCGGCGGTCAGCGCCTGGCTGTCGCTGGAGCGCATCCGACCGGGCGGCGAGCGGGCTTACTTTACCCGCATCGTCATCAACGAGTGCCGGAACGTCCAGCGCCAGCGCATGCGGCAGACGCCTGTGGAGTCCGTTCCCGAGAGGGCGGGAGACGCGCCAAGCGACGATTTGAAGCTGGCCGTCGCGGCGCTGCCGGAGGAATTGCGACTGCCCCTGCTGATGAAATACATGGAGGGCTATCGCGAAAGGGAGATCGCCGAGGTGCTGGAAATCAGCGTTCCGTCGGTGAAGAATCGGCTGTTCCGGGCAAGACACAGATTGAAAGATTTTTTGGCAGAGGAGGCGGAGCTGGCATGAGGCGCATCACACGCAAGGACCTTCGCGGGCTGTATGAACCCGCGCCTCAATCGCTGTACGACGGCGTTCACGAAGCGCTGGCCGGCCTGCCCGAAGGAAAGGGGAAGAGAAGAGTGAAAAAGGAGATCAGCACAGGCTTTATATTGGCGGCGGTGTTGCTGGCATTGAGTGCGGCGGGATTCGGGGCCACGAGGTTGAACCTGTTCAGCGACATGACCCGCTACGCGAATTCCATCGTGCCGCTGGACGGCGCGGAGGAGCTGGTGGAGACAGACCTGGGTCATGCCGAGAACGAATGGGCTACGGTCACCGTGGAGGAGGCCGCCTACGACGGCCAGGGCGTAAAGGTGCTGGCAAAGATCACACCGAAGGAACCGGAGAAGTACGCGCTGTTTAACGCCTGGTATATGGACCCGAATGAGGACGAGTACAGCACCATCTGGGGCCCCGACGAAGTGGAGAGTGGAACGCTGGAAATCGATGCCCTCGAGGGCAACATCAAGATCGTCAACGAGGGCGGCGTGCAGGCCTATTATCAGGCAGGGAAGCAAATCCCCATCCCAGAGGGACTGGAGGCCGCCAAGGCCGCAGATTGCCTTGTCTTTCGAGAGAACGGCAGGCTGTACTTCACCAATCAGGAAGAAATGCGCGTGATCCGCAAGGATGAAAAGGAAATTCTCGGCTTCGAGACCATCCTGATGACAAGCAAGGCTGGCGACACGGCGGTTGCGCAGTTCAAAGACGGAGGTGCGATGGCCGAAGCCCAACCGGACGGCAGCCTGCTGGTTTGGTGTGATGGTAGCGCGGAGGAAAGCCTGCCGGATCAGCTTGACTTGAAACTGCGCGTTGAACTCCAGGCGGGAGACGACATGCGTTCGCTGGACATTCCCTTCACGTTGGTGAAAAGCGAAGCGGAGCGCACGGCACAGTATGTACCGGAAGGCGACGGTTGGATCGGCGACCATGTGAAGGTGCGTCAGATCAATGTGAGCTTCACGAAGGTTCAGGCTTACCTGACCGTGGATTACGACTATGACCCTCGCCCGGAGGAGGAGATGGGGGTTTGGCTCCACCTCTGTGATGCCGAGGGCAACGCCATCACTACCAGCAGAGGCAGCGGTGGCGGTCCCGGGGATGAAGATGACCTGGGCTTCTACCGCCAGTGGGAGGAGATGCAGTCCTTTGACGAAATCCCGGACGTGATCGTGCTGGATGCTGTGGTCATCGGTGGCGATTCGCTGGGGCAGTGCGCGTGCAGGCTTGTGAAATCGGAATGAGTTATCTGAACAGCATAACGCTGT
>JBGUQG010000205.1:0-18763 GCA_045130815.1 Christensenellales bacterium | reverse complement strand
AGACCTACGGCAAGGGCATCGTTCAGTCGCTGCACACCTTCCCGGAGGACAGCGCGGGCATACAGGTGACTACCTCCAGCTATTATGACGCGCTGGACCGCTGTCCCCAGGGCGTGGGCGTGCAGCCGGACGTGGAGGTGGCCCTGGTGGGGGACGCCGTGCCCATGGAGCCGGACCCGGTGTCCGACAACCAGCTGGCCGAAGCCATCGATCTTCTGCGTCGGCAGATTGGGGATTGACCGGTATACGGCAGATTTGCTATAATATATTCATCGCAACGAACGGGAGGCGCTATCATGGAACAGAAGAAAAGACTGGTGACCCGCAGCGACTTTGACGGACTCGCCTGCGCGATGATGCTGCGCGAGCTGGACCTGATCGACGAGATCAAGTTCGTACATCCCAAGGACGTGCAGGACGGCAAGGTGGAGCTGTCTCAGAACGACATCACCACCAATCTGCCCTACGATTCCCGGGTCGGCCTTGCCTTCGACCACCACGAATCCGAGGTGGACCGCCTGAAGGCCAAGGAGACCGGCGGCAAGCTGATCATCGATCCCAACGCCCGCAGCGCGGCCCGCGTGGTGTACGACTACTACGGCGGCAAGGCGGCCTTCCCTCGGGTCAGCGAAGACCTGATGGCCGCGGTGGACAAGGGCGACAGCGCCGATTTCACCATCGACGAGATACTGCATCCCACCGGCTGGGTGCTGCTGCACTATCTGATGGACCCCCGCACCGGCCTGGGCCGCTTCCGCGAGTTCCGCATCTCAAACTACGATCTGATGATGCAGTTGATCGGCTTCTGCATGGATCACAGTATCGATGAGATACTGCAGCTGCCGGACGTGAAGGAGCGCGTGGATCTGTACTTCGAGCAGGCCGAGCTGTTCATCCAGCAGCTCAAGCGCATCGCCGTGCTGCACGACAAGGTGGTGGTGCTGGATCTGAGGAACGAGGAGATCATCCACGCCGGCAACCGCTTCATGATCTACGCCCTGTATCCGCAGGCCCAGATCTCCGTGCACGTGGCCTGGGGCTTCCGCAAGCAGAACACCGCCGTCATGATCGGCAAGTCCATCGTGAACAAGGCCAGCGAGGTCGATATCGGCGAGCTGTGCCTGAAGTACGGCGGCGGCGGCCACCACAACGCCGGCACCTGCCAGCTGGACAACGACGTGGTGGACGGCGAGCTGCCGAATATCATCGCGGCGCTGAATGGGTGAGAAGAGGGAACAAAAACAGCGTCCTCCCAAATGGGAGGGCGCTGTTTTATGGGGTATCGTGGATTACTGGTTGTCGGCGGTCACAGCCTTCGCGGCGGTGCGGCCGGAGACGAAGATCTCCACGATGGCGTTGCCGCCCAGGCGGTTGCCGCCGTGGATGCCGCCGGTGACCTCGCCGGCCGCGTACAGGCCGGGGATGGCGTTGCCGTCGGCGTCCAGCACGTGGCGCTGGGTGTCGACCACCAGGCCGCCCATCGTGTGGTGGGTGGAGGGCGCCATCAGGCGAACGGTCAGCTCCGTGCCCTCGAGATCATAGGTCTCGACGTTGTAGGTGCCGTCCTCGTTCTTCTCAACGTTGCCGACGGTGCGGGAGGCGATGGCCTTGCCCACGTCGGGATACTCGCCCTGGCCCATAACGGCCATGTCGTAGGCCTTGATGGTCTCCAGGACCTGCGCGGGATCGGCGGTCACGCCGTCCAGCTTGGCGAACAGCTCGGTAAGCTCGTCCACGGTGCCGTGCACATAGTAGTAGCGGCCTTCATAGTCCTCTTCGCCCAGCTGAGCGATCGGCGGGCCGGGGATGTGCTCTTCCTTGTTGTAGAACTCCAGGAACACGCCGGGCGTGCCGTCTACGACGATGCCGTTGCGGAACTCGGCCAGAGACAGCACGTCGCGCTCGGAGCCCTCGTCCACGAATCGGTGGCCGGTGGTGGGATTGATCCAGCAGGCGTAGTTGCCGCCGCCAAAGGCCAGGTCGCCGTTGTCAACCCAGGAGATGGGCATCAGCTGCGTGAAGCCCAGGCCGGTGGTCGCGGCGCCGACGGCCTCCGCCATGGCGATGCCGTCGCCCTGCAGGCTGGAGCGGTTGGTGGTCTGGGTGGACTTGGTCAGGTACTCGGTGGACCAGTACACGTTGTTCTCCAGCACCATGCCGATGTTCGCGGCGTAGCCGCCGGTGGCCAGGATGACGCCCTTGGCGGCCTTGGCGGTCACGGGGGTGCCGTCGAAGTAGGTGCCCTTCACGCCGGTCACGCGTCCGTCTTCAACGATCAGCTCGTCGACGGTGGTGCGCAGCATGATGTTGTTCTTTTCGTTGGATTCGTAGATGGTCTTCATGGGCGCGGCAAAGTAGCTGCCCCAGCGGCCCATTTCAGGTTCGCCATTGCCGTCCAGGTCGATGGTGGAGCCGACGAACTCGTTCTCGCGATACCACAGCGCGCCGATCAGGGTGGGCTGGGAATCCTCGACAAAGGTCGCGCCCTGCTCCTCCAGCCACTCCTTCAGGCCCTGGCCGTCCTGGATGAACTGGGACACCAGGTCCACGTCGCCGTAGATCCACTGGGTCTTGTCCGCGCTCTGGCGCAAGCCGCCGTAGTAGGTCTGGAAGATGTGCAGGTTCACGGTGGAGAACAGCGTCAGCTGGTTCTCGGGAACGCCCGCGTCCAGCTGGGGCTGCGCCCAATCCAGATAGGCCTGGATCTCTTCCTTCAGGGCCTTCAGCACGGGCAGGTATTCCTGATGTACACCGTGCTTGGACAGCTCCTTGGCGTCGCCGGCCACGAACTCATGGTCCACATAGTAGTCGGCGTCGAAGGGCTCCTCGGACCAGTTCAGGATCAGCTTCAGCTCGTCGATGCAGCCCTGCACGCTCTTGACCTTGTCGTAGGTCTGGCCGTCAAACGCGTACACGCCGGTGGTGGCGTCCGGATCGGCGGGATCCCACACCAGGTAGGGCATCACAGACTGGTACTGGCCGCCGGACACCAGGGTGTTGCCGCCGACCTCGGCGTTCTTTTCGATCACCAGAACGGTGTTGCCGTCCTGGGCGGCCTGGGCCGCAGCGGCCATGCCCGCGCCGCCGGCGCCGACCACGACCACGTCGTATTCGAGCTCCACGGGATCGCCCGCGGCATGCTCCACCTTGGCGGCCTTGAAGGCGTCCAGGTTGGTGCAGGCGGCCTGCTCGGCGGTGTCGTTCACCGCGGTGCGCAGCGCGCGGGTGGTGAAGGTGGCGCCGGAAACGCCGTCTACGCCGGAGCCGTTGGCTTCGATCATTTCGGGGATCATGATGTCATAGGCCAGTGTGCCCACATGGTCGGTTTCCACGCTGGAGACGATCTCGATGGCCTCGAGCTTGTCCTCGCCGTAGGTGACCTTCACAGTCACGGGGCCGTTGTAGCCATCCGCGGTGGCCTCGTACTCGCCGGCGGTGAACGCCACGGGCGCGGCCTCGGCAGCCTCGCCGCCCTCGGCGGAGGCCAGGGCCTTGTTCACGGCCTCGACCACTGCGGTGCTGGTGAAGGTGGCGCCGGTGGCGGTATCAACGCCCTCGGTGGTGCCGGCCTCAATGATGGCGGCGATCAGCTTTTCAACGCTTGCCGCGCGATCGATGCCCGCGGTGGGATAGGTCTCGGCGGAATCATCCACCGTCAGCGCGGTGATCTTGCCGTCTTCGACGGTCACTTCCACCGCGACGTCGCTGGCGAAGCCCTGGGCGCTGGCGGTCAGCGTGTTTCCGCCCTCGGCGAAGGCCACGCAGCCCAGCAGCATGCAAAGGCCGGTCAGCAGTGCAACAATTCTCTTCATATTACCCCTCCTTGTTGATTTCGCATGGGCATATTCGTGCCATACGTCGTATTTATAATAGCAAATTAAAAATAATAAGTCAATCAGAATGGCTACGATTTGACATATTTTGCGCAATGATTTGTTATTTCCGATGAAGGAATACTTATCATCGATTGCCAGTTGCGAAGAAGAGCAAAAAAGGGTATAATAGTCCTTGCAATAATACTGGAGGCATGTCGGATTGGAGATTCTTTCTTCCCACAGACATCTGGCGCTGGCTGCGCTGCTGGCGGCCATGGCGCTGCTGCTGTGCGGCTGCGGCGGGTCGCAGGGCAAGGCCGCCGGGCCGCAGGTGCTGCTGGACGGCGCGGCCTGGGACGGCGAGCCCCTCGGGCCCGAAAGCGGCGATCTGCGCGTCTACGTCGCGTTGGACGGGGAGGCACTGATCGACCTGCCCTTTGACCAGGCCCACACCCTGACGGTCATACAGCACGGAACGGGGGAGAATACCGTTCAGATCACCGGGGACGCGGTGTACATGGAGCACGCGGACTGCGAGAACCAGGACTGCGTGCAGATGGGCCGGGTCACCCGGGAGAACCTGGAAATGCGGGTGATGGGCGGCTTCATCGTGTGCCTGCCCCACAGGCTGTCGGTGGAAGTGCGCGGAGAATAACGGAGGCAACGGATTGAAGGCAAATTCACGCAGGGTGGCGCTGTACGGGCTGCTGGTGGCGCTGATGCTGGTGCTGGGGCTGCTGGACAAGTCCATCCCCATCACCTGGTTTTTGAGCGGCGCGATCCCCGGCATCAAGCTGGGGCTGGCCAACACGGTGCTGTTGTACGCGATCTACCTGATGGATTGGAAGAGCGGCGTCATGCTGATGGCGGCTAAGGCCGTGCTGTCGGGCTTCATCTATGGCTCGGTGACCGCCGTTCTGATCAGCCTGTCCGGCGGCGTGCTCAGCCTGCTGGTGATGCTGGCGATCAGGAAAAACTCCTTTGCGGGGGCGCTGACCGTCAGCGCGCTGGCCGCGGCGGCGGGAGTATGGCTTTTGGTTCGCGGGGTCAGGCTGCGGGGCGACATGCTGTGGTGCGCGATACTGCTGCTGGCAGCCTGCGCGGCGGGCGTGGCGGTGGCGCTGCTGGTGCGCGGGGACCGGGAAAAGGGCGTGATCGCCACATCGATGATCGGCGCGGTGTGCTTCAACATCGGCCAAACGTTGATGGCCGTGGCGGTGATGCGCACGCCCCAGCTGCTGTACACCTATCTGCCCTTCCTGGTGGGCATGGGCGCGGCAGTTGGCACGCTGACGGGCATCGTGGCCCGGCGGGTGTTTCTGGCGCTGCGGGCCGTGAAGCGACGATAACAGACCAAAGTCTATTCTGAAACTGAGAACGGAGAAGTCAATGACGCTGAAAAAGGTATTTGCACAGCTGCTGACGGTGACGCTGGCACTGTCCGCAGGGGGCTGCGCCTCTGCGGATGCAGTAAAACAGACCGAGGTCGGCTTCTATCTGGACACTGTGATCACGCTGACCGCCTATGTGGAGGACGCCGCGGTGCTGAAGGACGCGATGGCGGAGTGCGCGCGCTATGAGGCGCTGCTGTCACGCACGGCGGAGGGCAGCGACGTGTGGAATATCAACCACGCCAACGGCCGGTCGGTGAAGGTGTCCGAAGACACGGTCACGCTGCTGAACACGGCCATAGAGGTCAGCAGGCTGTCCGGGGGCGCGTTCGACGTGACCATAGCGCCGGTGTCCACGCTGTGGGACTTCACCTCCGGCGCGAAGGTGGTGCCGGACGCCGGGGACATCGGGCGCGCGGCGGCGCTGGTGGACTATAGGCAGATTAAAATCGACGGCGATGCCGTGACCCTGCCCGAGGGCATGATGATCGACCTGGGCGGCATCGCCAAGGGCTATATCGCCGACGCGGTGAAGAGCTACCTGGTCCGGCGGGGCGTGAAGAGCGCTGTGCTGTCCTTCGGCGGCAACATCGTGTGTATCGGCATGAAGCCGGACGGCAGCCCCTGGAAGGTGGGCGTGCAGGACATCGACAGGCCCACCGGCGAATACATGCTGGTGGCCCTGAACTTCGGCGGCAGCACCGTCACCAGCGGCATCTACGAGCGGGGCTTCGAGCTGGACGGCGCGTACTATCACCACATACTGGACACCGCCACCGGCTGGCCGGTGCAGAATGAGCTGGCGTCGGTGACGATCTTCTCTGAAAGCTCCATGTGGGGCGACGCGCTGTCCACGACGGCCTTCGCCCTGGGTCCGGAGCAGGGCATGGCGCTGATCGAGGGGCTGGACGGCGTGGAGGCGCTGTTCATCGCCAAGGACCGTTCGACCAGCCAGACCTCCGGCGCGGGGCAATACCTGGCGGATTGACAGATACGAAAGGGGAAAAAGGCATGTACGAAACGCTGGAGCACGGGTTCGTCAACGTCGTCGGCTACTGCATCATGGCGGTGGAGGCCGTGGGCGTGGCGATCCTGCTGGTCACCGCCGTAATGGCGCTGGTGGAGCTGTTCAGAGATCGGAAAAAGAGCCGGCATATGCTGGCTGAGGGCATCACCACTGCCCTCAGCTTCCTGCTGGCCAGCGAGGTGATGAAGACCATCGTCGCCCCGGACTGGAAGGATATCGGCATGACCTGCGCCATACTTCTGATGCGCGCGGGCATGACGGTGCTGGTGCAGTGGGAGCACACCCATGAAATCAGGGAAGAGGAATAAGAGCATGCAGAAGATCGGGCGAATGCTGGCCGCCGCGCTGACGGCAGCGTTGCTGCTGTACGCCGCCGCGACGGCGGAGAGCGCGCAGCAGAAAACCGGGGAGGAGGCGCCGAAGCCCGCTCCGGGCTATGTGCTGGTGTCCACCGCCACCCAGAGCGGTTGGCTGCCGCTGCCGGAGGAAGGGGAGGTCAGCTATCCCCTGAAGCAGGTGCTGCCGGACGGCACGGAATCGGAAAACCTGATCCACCTGACCCCCGAGGGGGTGTACATGGAGGATTCCACCTGTCAGGGCCACGACTGCGTGGACCAGGGCATGGTGACGCTGGAGAACCGGGAGGAGCGCATACTGGGCAACATGATCATCTGCCTGCCCAACCAGGTGCTGCTGCAGCTGTATACGCCGGATGAGCTGCTGGAGATGATGCAGGGCGGGGAAGCCCCGCAGGAGAGTGCCCCATGATACAGGATATACAGCCGCACAGCTTGCGCATAGAGTATGTGCCGGGCGCGTCCGTCAGGGACGACGGGCTGCTGTTTGTGTTTGACGATACCGGCGTGCTTTGCAGGATCGCGGACGGCGCGGTAGCGCTGCCGCGGGTGGGCGACTTCCCGGCGGCGGCGAAGGAGGCCCGGTATCTGTTCGCGTTGGACGGCGTGCCCTGCTTCCTGGGCCACGCGGATGAAGCGCCTCAGGGCTGGGGCTTTGTCCCGGTACGCCTGCTGCGCAGGCAGGCCGAGGGGCCCCGGGAGGTCATATTCGCCGCCTGGACCGCGGGCCAGCTGGATGCCTGGTACCGGGACAATCGCTTCTGCGGCCGATGCGGGGGGAGCATGCTTCACGCGCCGGACGAGCGGGCGCTGTGCTGCCCGACCTGCTGCCGACGCGTCTATCCCAGGATCAACCCCGCCGTGATCGTAGGGGTGACGAACGGCGATCAGATCGTGATGACCAAGTACCGGGGACGGGACATTCCCTATTACGCGCTGGTGGCGGGCTTCGTGGAGATCGGCGAGACGCTGGAGCAGACCGTGGCCCGGGAGGTCATGGAGGAGACGGGCCTGCGGGTCAAAAACATACGCTATTACAAGTCCCAGCCCTGGGCCGTCGCCGACGATCTGCTGGCCGGGTTCTACTGCGACGTGGACGGCCCCACCGACATCCACATGGATGAGAATGAGCTGAAGGAGGCCCTCTGGGTCCGCCGGGAGGACGTTGTGGGCCAGCTCAACGATTTCAGCCTGACCAACGAGATGATGCTGCTGTTCCGGGACGGCGGCGAGCCGCGGTAAAGCAAACCGGAGTCTGATTCAGACTCCGGTTTGCTTTGTCAATCCGCCCACTGATCCTCGCCCCACTTGTCTGGCGAGGGGTCCACCTCCGGCGGGTCGTCGTCGTCAAAGCTGGAGAAGATGTCCCGCATCAGCGCGGGGTCGTTTGCAAGGCTCTTCAGCGCGTCGCGGCTGACCACGCTGTCGGTGCCCAGGCAGGCCTTGCAGCGGTAGCCGCAGTTGGGGCACACGCAGCCCAGCTCAAGCCCCTCGGATTGGTTCATGTAGGTGTCGCACACATGGCAGCTGCATCGCATGTCATTTGCCCCCTTGCAGTTCTTTTCCGTCGAGCACCGCCCGCCGCAGCTTCTCGCCGGCGTATTCCAGGGTCAGGTCAAAGGCGTCCCGCCGGGTATCCAGCAGCCGCAGGAAGATCCGGTCGCCCTCCCACAGCGTCAGGTCGAACAGCTTTTTCTTGTCGATCCAGGCCAGCTCGCCCTCGTCGCAGTCGGTCATGTCGCCCTCGAACCGCGTGGCGGTGAAAAGGTGCATCTCCTCGTCCGGACAGATGTCGCTGCGAAAGTGCACGATGCCCCGGTATTTGCAATCCAGAAGCGTCAGGCCCGTCTCCTCCCGGCACTCCCGCAGGATGCAGTCCAGGGGCGTCTCGCCCGGCTCGATATGGCCGCCGATGCCGATCCACTTGTCGCGGTTCTCGTCGTTTTTCTTCTTCGTGCGGTGCAGCATCAGGTATTGATCGCCCCGCTCGATATAGCACAGCGTGGTCTGTTTCATCCGCAATTCCCTCCCGGCGTCACGGGATAGTATACCACGTTCTTCCATCGAACGCAATCTTTCAAAAGCATTACGGAATGCCTACAATAATGACACAGTAGGGTTGCGGCACAGCCCTTTTCAAACAGAATTAACGTCGCGGGGCTATAATTATACTCGTTATTTATGCATTTTTGGAGGCAAACATGGCTACGACCTATACGGCAAGCGACATACAGGTGCTGGAGGGGCTGGACGCGGTGCGCATGCGCCCCGGCATGTACATCGGCTCCACCGGCCCCAGGGGCCTGCATCATATGATCTGGGAGATCGTGGACAATGCCATCGACGAGGCGTCCAACGGCTATGCCACGGAGATCACCGTGACGCTGAAGAAGGACGGCTCCTGCGAGGTGACGGACAACGGCCGCGGCGTGCCCGTGGACATCCACCCGAAGCTGGGCGTCTCGGCGGTGGAGGTGGTCTACACCCAGCTGCACGCGGGCGGCAAGTTCTCCGACAAGAACTACGCCTATTCCGGCGGCCTGCACGGCGTGGGCGCCTCCGTGGTGAACGCCCTCTCCGAGTGGATGGTGGTGGACGTGTACAAGGACTACAGCCACTACCAGCAGCGCTATGAATCGGTGCCGGACCCGAAAACCGGCAAGATCGTCAGCGGCAAGCCCGTCGCCCCGCTGCAAAAGCTGGGCAACACCCGCAAGCGGGGCACCGTGGTGTGCTTCAAGCCCGATCCCCGGGTGTTCCAGGACGTGAACTTCAACGGGGACGTCGTGCGCCGCCGCGTGCGCGAGCTGGCCTACCTGAACAAGGGCGTGAAGTTCACCCTGACCGACGAGCGGGTGAAGGACGCGGACAAGCGGGTGCACGAGTATTGCTACGAGGGCGGCATCGCCGACTTCGTGCAGTACCTGAACGCCGACAAGAACACCATCACCGATCCCATTGTATTCGAGGCCACCCGGGACGGCACGCTGGTGCGCGTGGCGATCCAGTACACCGATTCCTATACCGACACCATCGCCTCCTTCGTGAACAACATCCCCACAAACGAGGGCGGCTATCACGAGATCGGCTTCAAGGCCGCGGTCACCAAGGCCTTCAACGACTATGCCCGCCGGCAGGGCCTTCTGAAGGAGAAGGACAACAACCTGGCCGGCGACGACTTCCGCGAGGGGATGACTGCCATCATCTACGCCGGCGTCAAGAACCCGGAGTTCGAGGGCCAGACCAAGGGCCGCCTGGGCAACACCGAGGTGCGCCCGATCTTCGAGGCCGTGTGCCTGGAGCAGCTGTCCATCTACCTGGACGACCTGAAGAACCAGGCCTTCGCCCAGAAGATCATCGCCAAGGCCATCACCGCCGCCAAGGCCCGGGAGGCCGCCCGCAAGGCCAAGGCCAACATCCGCGCCGTGGGCCAGCTGGAGGCCGCGCCCCTGGTGGGCAAGCTGTCCAGCTGTACCGGCAAGAAGCCGGAGCTGAACGAACTGTTCATCGTGGAGGGCGATTCCGCAGGCGGCAGCGCCAAGCAGGGCCGCGACCGCCGCTTCCAGGCGATCCTGCCGCTGCGGGGCAAGCCGCTGAACGTGGAAAAAAAGCGCCTGGAGCAGGTGCTTCAGAACGAGGAGTTCCGCAGCATCATCACCGCCCTGGGCACCAGCATCGAGGACGACTTCGATATCTCCAAGCTCAAGTACAACAAGGTGATCATCCTCTCCGATGCCGACCAGGACGGCGCGCATATCCGGGCCATTCTGCTGACCTTCTTCTACCGCTACATGCGCCCGCTGATCACCGAGGGCCATGTGTACATCGGCATGCCGCCGCTGTACAGGGTGCAAAAGGGCGAAAAGATCATCTACTGCTATGACGACAACGCCCTGCCCGCGGCCATCAAACAGGTGGGCAAGGGCTATACGCTGCAGCGCTATAAGGGCCTGGGCGAGATGAACCCGGAGCAGCTGTGGGAGACCACCATGAACCCGGACGGCAGAAAGCTGATGCAGGTGGGCATCGAGGACTTCGTGGAGGTCGAGCGCCGGGTGACGATCCTGATGGGCGACAAGGTGGAGCCCCGCCGGGAGTACATCAGCACCTACGCCAACTTCAACAAGGAAGACAACTTCGTGCCCGTGAACGAGAGTACAAGGGAACAGGGAACAGGGATCAGGGAACAGGGATAGCGGCTGCCGCGTAGGAGCGGCGATGCGCCGCCCGCCCTTTCAGCATATCGATAAGGAGCATAATCCATGGCGAGAAAGAAGAGCGAAGAGCCGACCCAGAGGCGGCCGGAGGAGATCATACAGCGCAACATGGAAGACGTGATGCACGAATCCATGATGCCCTATTCGGAGCACGTGATCCTGGAGCGCGCGCTGCCCCGGGTGGAGGACGGTTTGAAGCCGGTGCAGCGGCGCATACTGTTCACCATGCACGAGCTGGGCAACACCCCGGACAAGCCCCACAGAAAGTGCGCCCGCATCGTGGGCGACTGCCTGGGCAAATACCATCCCCACGGCGACAGCTCGGTGTACGACGCGCTGGCCCGCATGGCCCAGCCGTTTGTGATGCGCGCCATGCTGGTGGACGGCCACGGCAACTTCGGCTCCATCGACGGCGACAGCCCCGCCGCCATGCGATACACCGAGGCCCGCATGACCGAGGCCGCCATGGCCATGCTCAAGGACATCGAAAAGGACACCGTGGGCTTCCACCTGAACTTCGACGACACCCAGAAGGAGCCGGACCTGCTGCCCGCCCGCTTCCCGAACCTGCTGGTGAACGGCGCCAACGGCATCGCCGTAGGCCTGGCCACGAGCATACCGCCCCACAACCTGGGCGAGGCCGTCGACGCCACCATCGCCCAGATCGACAACCCGAAGATCACCACCGCGCAGCTGATGGCCATCATGCCCGCGCCGGACTTTCCCACGGGCGGCGTGCTGGCCAAGGACGATGAGCTCGTGCAGGCCTACGAGACGGGCCGGGGCAAGCTGAAGGTGCGCGCGAAGGTGCACATCGAGGAAGGCGCCGCCGGCAGGAAGCTGATCGTGGTGGACGAGGTGCCCTACCAGGTGAACAAGGCCGCGATGCTGGAAAAGGTGCTGCGGGTCAGCGAGGAAAAGAAGGGCATATTCAACGGCATCTACGACATCCGAGACGAATCCGACCGCATGGGCATGCGCGCCGTTGTGGAGGTCAAAAAGGACGCCGACCCGGAGAGGATACTGAACGCGCTGTACAAGTACACCGACTTCCAGGTCACCTTCGGCGTGAACATGGTGGCCATCGCCGAGGGCAAGCCCCGGCAGATGGGCATCCGGCAGATGATCGGCTATTACATCAACCACCAGAAGGACGTGGTTACCCGGCGCACGAAGCATGAGCTGAATCAGGCGGAAGCCCGCGCCCACATCCTGGAGGGCCTGATCATCGCCGTGGACAACCTGGACGAGGTCATCCGGCTGATCCGCTCCAGCAAGACCCCCAGGGAGGCCCGGGACAGGCTGATGGCCGCTTTCGCGCTTTCGGAGATCCAGGCCCAGGCGATCCTGGACATGCGCCTGCAGCGGCTGACGAACCTGGAGGTGCTGTCCCTGCGCAAGGAGTACGAGGACCTCACCAAGCTGATCGCCAATCTGAAGGCCATCCTCGCCAGCGAGCGCAAGCTGATGAACGTCATCAAGAAGGAGCTGGGGGAGATCCGCGAGAAGTTCGCCGACCCCCGGCGCACCGAGCTGGTGGATTCCTTCGACGAGATCGTGGTGGAGGAGGAAAAGCCCGCCGCCGACGAGACGGTGGTCATACTCACCCAGGCGGGCTTCGTGAAGCGCATGGTCCCCAAGGCCTACGACAAGGCCGTGGCCAACGGGGAGTTTGCCGACCCGCCGCGTCAGTCCATCCGCACCATGACGGACGCGAAGCTGCTGTTCTTCACGGACCTGGGCAACGCCTATATACTGGCCGCGGAGAAGATCGCCGATACCGCCCGGCCCAAGGACCGCGGCCTGCCCCTGGGCGGCGTGCTGGCGGGCCTGGAGAATGACGAGCGCCTGGTGGCGCTGATCGAGGCGGGGGACTGGTCCGGTGAATTGTTGTTCGTCACCCGCAAGGGCCTGATCAAGCGCACGGCACTCTCGGAGTACAACGTGCGCAAGTCGAAGTTCGCCGCGCTGAACCTGAAGAACGGCGACGGCCTGCTGGACGTGCTGCGCCCGGAGGGCTGCGAGAGCGTGCTGCTGCTCACCCGGCAGGGCATGGCCATCCACTTCGCGGTGGAGGAGGTCTCGCTGATCGGGCGCACCGCCGCGGGCGTGAAGGGCATGACGCTGGCCGCCGGCGACGAGGTGGGCTTCGCCTTCGCGCACAACAGCGAGGGCGAGATCATCATGATCTCCGACATGGGCTACATGAAGCGCTGCCTGCTGATCGATTTCGACCGCCAGGCCCGGGGCGGCAAGGGCGTCAAGGCCTTCAACTTCCTGAAGAACGGGGCCAACGGCAGCCTGGTCGCCGGCGCGCTGACCGTCACCGAGCCCTTCCGCTTCAACATCGTGCAGAAGAACGGCGCGTCCACCCCCTGCGTCACCGAGGACGTGGCCATCGAGCCCAAGAGCGGCCGCGGACAGCCCTATGTGGTGGTGGTGATGGACGATGTGGTGGTCGAGCTGACGAGGGGATAGTATATGCGTTACGACTGGATGGACGGCTATCTGCTCTCCAAGCCGGCGGTGGAGAAGGACCTGCAGCCGGATTGGAATTGGATACGCTATAAGATCGGCGGGAAGATGTTCGCGGCGATCCTGCTGGACGACGACAATAAGCCCTGTTACATCAACCTGAAGCTGGACCCCGCCGAGGGCGAGTTCCTGCGGGGCCAGTACGATGACATCATCCCCGGCTACTATTCCGACAAGCGCTGCTGGAACTCCGTGAAGCCCGACGGCGCGGTGCCGGACGAGCTGCTGCGGGGGCTGCTGGATAAGTCCTACGAACTGGTGCTGCGCGGCTTCAGCAAAAAGAGGCAGCGGGAGATATTGGGAGAGGCCTGATCCATCATAAATGCGATGAGAGGATCCTTCGCTTCGCTCGGGATGACGCGGTATCGTTTGTTGTCATCCCGAGCGTAGCGAAGGATCCTCGCATGTATTCACAATCAATCCGGCGTTACGCGCCCTTCAGACATTGCCTGTAGATATCCCAGGCGTTGTCCAGGATCGGCCTGTCGCCGTCATAGGTCAGCATTTGGCGGGCCTTTTCAACGGGATAGTAGTTTCCGTCCAGAAAGCCCTGCTCGTAGGACACGTGGAAGGCACGGTCCAGGGCGCGCATGGCGAACCACTGTATGCGATTGCTGATCTCACGGCCCCGGCCCTCGGAAAAGAAGTCATACCGGGTGTTGCCCGCGATGCCGATGATCTCGGCGTGGATGCCGGCCTCATCCTCAACGCGCCAAAGGGCCACGTCGTTGGAACGGTTGCAATTCCGGATGACGCCCTTGGGCATGACCCATTCGCCCCGGTCACTCATCAGCAGGAAAACCTCGTCGCCGTAAAACACTACGCCGCCCGCGCAGCTGCGAATCGCGCCTGGCATGTTCGCATCACACTCCTTTTTGACAGATGCTATCATAGCACAAACGGATAAAAAAAGCAAATGGTAAATATATAGTGACATGAAAACTGGACACGGGCTGCAAATAATGGTAAAATATCAGCGAACGGAGGGATGGATATGAACGAAACGCTGGCAAGCTGGATCAGGGAAAGCAAACGCATCGTGTTCTTCGGCGGCGCGGGCGTCTCCACCGAAAGCGGCATACCGGATTTCAGGAGCGTGGACGGACTGTACAACCAGCAGTACGACTATCCGCCGGAGACGATACTCAGCCATACCTTCTTCGTCAGAAAGCCGGAGGAGTTCTTCCGCTTCTACCGCAACAAGATGCTGTTCCCGGACGCCCAGCCGAACGCCGCCCACAGGAAGCTGGCCCAGTGGGAGGATGAGGGCAAGCTGCTGGGCGTGGTCACCCAGAACATCGACGGCCTGCACCAAAAGGCCGGTTCGAAGCGGGTGTACGAGCTGCACGGCTCGGTGCTGCGCAACTACTGCACGCGCTGCGGCAAATTCTACGACATGGACTATGTGCGCCAGAGCACCGGCGTGCCCAAATGCGAATGCGGCGGCACGGTCAAGCCGGACGTGGTGCTCTACGAGGAATCGCTGGACGGCGGCGTGATCCAGGGCGCGTGCGCGGCCATCGAGCGGGCGGACCTGTTGATCATCGGCGGCACGTCGCTGAGCGTGTACCCCGCGGCCAGCTTCATCGACCTGTACCGGGGCAACCGGCTGGTGCTGGTGAACATGAGCCCCACGCCCAGGGACAGCCGCGCCGACCTGATCATCCGCGAGCCCATCGGCCAGGTGTTCAGTGAGCTGCCCTGACGTGCCTCGGCGCATCACCGCCTTCCCGCCCGTGGCGCCGCCGGAGGCCAGGGCGCTGATCCTGGGCAGCATGCCCAGCGTGGAATCGCTGAGCCAGGGCTTCTACTACGCCCATCCCCGAAACGCCTTCTGGCGCATCCTGGCGGAGGTGTACGGCGAGCCGCTGCCCCGGGACATCCAGGAAAAGACGGCGCTTCTGCACCGCCGCGGCATCGCCCTGTGGGACGTGCTGGCCAGCTGCGAGCGGGAGGGGTCGCTGGACAGCGCCATAAGGCGGCCCGTGCCCAACGACTTTGACGCCCTGTTTTCCCGCTGTCCGCATATCGACCGAATACTGCTGAACGGCGGCACGGCGGCGCGGCTGTTCATGCAGCACGGGGCCCGGTACCTCGTGGGCCGTAGCTGTGAAAAGCTGCCCTCCACCAGCCCCGCGTATACACTACCCTATGAAAGGAAGCTGGCGCTGTGGCGCCGGGCATTGGAATATGAGCATGAATCCATGTGACATCATCCGCAAGAAGCGCTTCGGGGGCGAGCTGACCGAGGCGGAGATCCGCGCCTTCGTGGACGGCGTGGTGGACGGCAGCTTTGCCGACTACCAGGCCGCTGCGCTCTTGATGGCCGTCTGCATAAACGGCATGACCGACCGGGAGACCCTGGCGCTGACCCTGGCGATGGCGAAGTCCGGCGACACGCTGGACCTTTCGGACATAGCGGGCGTGAAGGCGGACAAGCACTCCACCGGCGGCGTGGGGGACACCACCTCGCTGATCCTGGTGCCCCTGGTGGCCGCCTGCGGCGTGAAGATGGCCAAGATGTCGGGCCGCGGCCTGGGCTTCACCGGCGGCACGCTGGACAAGCTGGAGGCCATCCCGGGGATGAGCGTCTCCAAGGACATCGCGGGCTTCAAGGACCAGGTGAACCGCGTGGGCTGCGCCATCATCGGCCAGACCGCCCAGCTGGCTCCGGCGGACAAGGTGCTCTACGCCCTGCGGGACGTGACCGCCACCGTGGACTGCCTGCCCCTGGTGGTGTCCTCGATACTGTCCAAGAAGCTGGCCGCGGGCTGCGATGTGGTGGTGCTGGACGTGAAGACCGGCACCGGCGCGATCATGGACACGCCGGAGAAATCCCTCCAGCTGGCCCGGACGATGGTGCGCATCGGCAACCTCAGCGGCAAGCGCTTCTCCGCGCTGATCACCGATATGGACCAGCCCCTGGGCAACTACATCGGCAACGCCCTGGAGGTGGAGGAGGCCATCGACGTGCTGGCCGGGCGCACCCAGGGCGACCTGAAGACGGTGGCGCTGACCCTCGGCGCGCACATACTGCGCAACGCCGGCGCGGCGGACAGCGTGGAGGACGGCGTCGCTATGCTCCAGCGGAAGATCGACAGCGGCGAGGGCCTGAAGGTATTCGGCGACATGATCGAGGCCCAGGGCGGCGACCGCCGGGTGGTTCTGGACACGGGTCTGCTGCCCAAGGCCCCCATGCGCGTGGAGCTTCGGGCCGATCGGGCGGGCTACGTCACCCGCATGGTCACCAGCGATATCGGCAACGCCGCCAAGCTGCTGGGCGCGGGTCGCGAGCGCAAGACGGACGAGCTGGACCTTTCCGTGGGCATCGTGATGCACGCGCGGCTGGGCGACGCCGTGAAGCGCAACGATCTGCTGGCCACGCTGCACGTGGGCGAGCGCTCCGACAGGATCGGGGCCTACAACCTGCTGCGACGGGCCATCGAAATCGGTGACGAAAAGCCCGAGATGAAGCCGCTGATTCAGGGCGTGGTCGAGTAGTTCCATGAGCAGGAGCAAAAAAACGGCGCAGTCCGCTGCCGAGCCGCGCGACGGGGGCGATCTGTTCGTCCGCGAGGGCAGGCTGAGGACCGGCTGGGCGTTGGCCGTCTGCCTTGTGACCCTCGCCGCCGTGACCGTGGGACTGCGGATGGGACTGGAAGCGCTGTTGAACGGCCTGTTCGGGACGTGGAACCTGCGCCCGGACAACGTGACGCGGGCCCCGGGCTGGGCGCGGCTGTTGTATACCTGGCGGGACGGACTCGTTTCGCTGGCCATCGGCGGAGCGATGCTTGCGCTGTGCCCGCCGCTGCGGCGGCTGTGGGGCCTTGGACCGGGCGAACGGCATCCCTTTGCGTCGACGGGACGCCCGGCCCTTATTGGGCTGGGCATGGCGCTGGCGGCGGCGCTGATCAGCCTGCTGCCGGACAGCTCCCGACTGTCCTGGCCGCTTTCCGCCCCGCGGTTCGGCGCGGCGCTGCCCCCGCTGCTTTTGATCAGCCTTGAGGGCGTGCTGGCGGAGGAGGCCTTCACCAGGCGCGTGTTGCTGGAGGGTGTCAAAGGCCGGTGGGGGAGCCGCTGGGCCGTGGCCGTCAGCTGCGCCGCGTTCCTGGGCATGCGCGTCGCCTGGACGGGCGGCTGGGTGTACGCGGTAAACGCGCTGCTGACGGGTTTGGTGTGCTGCCAGCTGCACACCCGTCATGGCCTGTTGGCCGCCGTGGGCTTCCGCTGGACGCTGGAGGCCGCCTGCGCGTACCTGCTGGGCTTCGGCGGCGGGAACGCGGCGGTGTACCGGTTGTACGGCGTTTCGGAGGCGCTGCTGACCGGCGGCGACCGCGGGCCGCTGTACGGGCTGTGGCTGACGGCGATGTTGCTGGCGCTCGTCGTGACGCTGCACCGACAAACAAGGGATCCCGATCGTTGATCGGGATCCCTTGTTTGAGCGGCCCGCAGGCTACGGCCTGTACATCCGCAGCACCCCTGAGACCAGATGCACGTCGAAGGGCAGGCCCTCGTAGATTTCGCCGTCGATCTGGATCGGCATGGGCGCGTCGGACTGTATGCACAGCCGCCTGTCCCGGCGAAACAGCGTGGTGGGCAGCTCCAGTATGCGGCCGCGCATCAGCTTGACCAGGGCTCCGGGGATGCGGGACGGGCGGATGTCGTCCACGATCACGATGTCCATCAGCCCGTCGTCGATCGAAGCCTTGGGACAGATGGGGATGCCGCCGCCGATGCGCTGGCCGTTCCCGGCACAGGCGATGAACGCGCTGTGGGGTCTTTGCCCTTCGCCCGTGAGCTCGGAGAAGCGACGGGGCCTGTATTTGAACAGCGTGAGGATCAGCGAGACCAGGTAGGCCGCGGAGCCCTTCAACACCCTCATGCGCTCATAGCGACGCAGGATATCCACGTCGATGCCGGTGCCGATGGCGTTGATGCCCCGCACGCCGCCGCACTCCAGGTAGTCAGTGTATTTCGCTTTGCCGCCCAGCAGCAGGTCCGCCACGCCCTCCGCGGTCTTCGGGATGCCCGCCGCGGCGGCGAAGTCATTGCCGCTGCCGCAGGGCGCGAGCCCCAGGCGGACCCTGGAGGGATCCGTGAGGCCGTTCAGCACCTCGTGCAGCGTGCCGTCGCCGCCCATGGCCACGATGTCCAGATCGCCCTGGGGCGTCGCCTCGTCCAGTTGGCGGGCGATGTCCCCGGCCTCGCCGCGGTTGTGGGTGGCGTGGAAACGGTATGGCGCGCCGTTGGCTGTCAGCCGTGCCTCCAGCGCCTCGCGGAAGCGCCGGGCCCTGCCCTTTCCGGCGATGGGGTTGTAGATAAAGTGCAGCATGACGCTCTTCCTTTCGCGCCATGAATCCTACCGGCGGCGCGTTTCATGCATAAGAAAACAGACCGCGCGCGATGCTCCGCAATCTGGGGG
>JBGUQG010000204.1:0-8373 GCA_045130815.1 Christensenellales bacterium | reverse complement strand
GGAGCGCATCAGCCTATCCTGCAATTGCAGCATGTCCTTTTTTTCGGTATCCTCGCGCATGCCGCGCTCGTGCTCCACGATCTGGCCGGAGGCCGCGGAGAGGGCGCGGATCACGTCCTCTTCGCTGCGGCCCAGCGTGGCCTGATTGGACAGCTGGTAAAGGTTGCCCTGAGCCTCGCTGCCCTCGCCGTACAGCCCGCGGATGGTCAGGCCCAGCTTGGCCACGGTTTGCATCACCGCGCCCATCTGGCCGCTGGCGGATATTGCGGGCAGGTGCAGTATCACGCTGGCCCGCAGGCCCGTGCCGGTATTCGCCGGGCAGGCCGTCAGAAAGCCCCACTGGTGATCGAAGGCGAAGGGCCAGCGCTGACCCAGCGCCTCGTCCAGCTTCAGCGCCATCTCCGCCGAACGCTCCAGCTGGAGCCCTGGCAGCAAGCCCTGGAAGCGCACGTGATCCTCCTCGTTCAGCATCACCGTAACGGTACCTGCCGAGGACACCATGGCCGCGGAGCGGTTCACGAATTTCAGCAGGTCATAGCTGATCAGGTGGTGCTCCACCAGGCGGGATCGGGCGTCCTCCTCCAGCTCGCTCATGCGCAGCAGGGTGAACGCGGCGCCGTTTTCCGTGTTGAACACGGCGTCTGAGGTGCGTTCGATGACCTCCTCGGCGTACTCCTGGGTCAGCTTTGGGGAGAAGGGCAGATCCTCATAGTTCCGGGAAAGGCGCACGCGACTGGAGATCACCACGTCCTGCTCCGGGGCCAGCACATATTCATACATGGCCGTTCGCCTCCCCTTCACCCTCGGCGCCGATGCGCTCGTGGGGCTTGACCTTGATGTCCGCGTCCTTGCGCTCCAGCTGCATATTCAGCGCGCGTATGGCATCGCGCAACCGGGCGGCCTGCTCGTATTCCTCGTCCTCAACGGCCTTTTGCAGCTTCTGCTTCAGTCGGTCGATGTTCATGCGGATGGAGGTGCCGTTGTGGGCCCCGCCGGGCACGCGTCCCGCGTGCTGGGTGTTGCCGTGCACCCTTTGCAGCAGCGCGGTCAGAGGCGTCTTGAACGCCTGATAGCAGTTGGCGCAGCCCAGCATGCCGCATTTCTGGAACTGGGCGTAGGTCATGCCGCACTGCTCGCATACGATATTCTGGGCCTCGGCGTCCAGCCGATCCTGCTCGTCGCTTCCCCGGTTTTCCAGGATGCTGTTCAGTATTCCGGCCAGGTTGCTGAAATCGATGCCGGGGATCTGCTTTTGATGCCGTGCCATACAGCCCGGGCACAGGTTGCGCTCCACGCGATCTCCGTTGATAATCGTCATCAGGTGAAACTTTGCGGGCCGGATGCCGCAATCCTCACACATCATTGCGCTCTTTCCTCCTCATAATTCTTGAATACCTGGATGAGCATGTTCCTGAACACCGCTGCCCGCAGCACGTCCTTGGCGCTGATGGGCAGCGCCAGCGCGTTGCGCGACACGGCGGCGCGCATCAGCGCGGACTCCCGCTTGTCCAACATGCCCCGCTCGAACAGGTTCGATATGATGGCGTTGGCCGTCTCCTCGTCCACAGAATTGCCCACGCGGTTCAGCAGCATGTCCAGCAGGTTGCTCTCGCCGCCGGTCTGCATGCGCACGATGCGCACATATCCGCCGCCGCCGCGCCGGGATTCGATGATATAGCCGTGATCGACTGAAAAACGGGTCGCCAGCACATAGTTGATCTGCGACGGTGCGCAGCCGAAATGCTGCGCCAGTTCGTTGCGCCGCAGTTCGATGTGGGCGTCCTCGTGCATCAGATCCTTGATGAAATGCTCTATGCTGTCGCTGAGCTGTGCCATTGTCCTCACCTTCTATTGACCATCTTTGACTATTATAGCGCACTTCATCGGGAAATGCAAGGATTAATTTCACAAATCGCCTCCGTCCGGTATCCGTACCGGGCGAAGGCGATCATATTTCCTATCATCCCATCTTCTCCAGCAGGCGCAGCACGATGCGCGCCGAGTTGTCCGCTGCAACGGGCAGGAATTTGTAGAATTCCACCTGGTGCTCGCCGTCGGTGCTGTCTGAAATGGCGCGGATGATCGCGCACTTCACGCCGTTGTTGTAGCACACGTGGGCGATGGCCCCGCCCTCCATTTCGCAGGCTTCGCCGCCGAACAGCTTCACCAGCCGCGCCTTGCTCTCCGCGTCGCTGATGAATTGGTCACCGGAGGCGATCTTCGCGGGCAGGGCGCGGATATGCTCCGCCTCAGCGGCTTTGAGTATGGCCCCAACCACGTCCGCGTCGCAGGGAAAGGTGTCGCCGCCCAGCTCGTTGAAGTACGCCGGCGCATCCCCCACGGCGGTGGTGTCAAAGTCATGCTCCACCACCCCGGTGCCCACGGCGATATCGCCGATGGAAAACCGGGGCGACAGGCTGCCCGCCACGCCGGAATTGATGACGAGCGAGGGCGCGTACCTGAGGATCATTGCCTCGGCGCACATGGCGGCGTTCACCTTCCCTACGCCCGCCATGCCGATCACGACCTCCTGTCCGCGGAGCGTGCCGGATGTGAATTCCAGCCTGCCCAGCCTTTGGATCCTCGCTTCTTTGATTTCAGATTTCAGCCGCTGGGCCTCGATGTCCAGCGCGCAGATGATGCCGATCATTGGTGTCTCTCCCGTCTGATTTATTTCGACAGCAGCGCCACGGCCTGGGCGGAGATGCCAGTCTCCTCGCCCTCAAAGCCCATGCGCTCGGTGGTGGTGGCCTTCACGTTCACCCGGTCACAGCTGATTCCCAGCGACCTTGCCAGGTTGGCCTTCATCATGGGGATGCAGCCCGCCAGCTTCGGCTTCTGGGCCACGATGGTGACATCCACGTTGACCACGGCATAGCCCAGCGCATGCACCTCATCCATTACCGCGTCCAGCAGCTTCATCGATGAAATGTCCTTGTAGGCCGGGTCGCTGTCCGGAAAGTGGCCGCCGATATCCCCCAGCCCCAGCGCGCCCAGCAGCGCGTCCATCAGCGCGTGGACAGCCACATCCGCGTCGGAATGGCCGTCCAGTCCCCGGTCGTGGGGCACGTCCACGCCGCACAGCACCAGTCTTCGCCCCGCCTTCAATCGATGGGCGTCATAGCCGTGGCCAACGCGCAGCGCCGGCACGCGCGCCGAGAAGGCCTCAAAATCCGCCTTGGTGGTCATCTTTTTATTCTCCTGCGCCCCCGTCGCGGTCACAAGCCGGACGCCGCCGTAGTAGTGCTCGAACAGCATGGCGTCGTCGGTCGCCGGGAAGTCCTCCTCCCGTGCCCGCCGATGGGCTTCAAGTATTTTCAGCGTATCAAAGGTTTGAGGCGTCTGCACCGCCCGGAGCGCGTCCCGGTCCGGCGAAACCACAGCGCCGTCCGGCAGAATCTGCTTGATGGTATCGGTGACCGGGGTCGATATGACGCCGCTGCCATATGCCCTGGCGGACTCTATGGTGGCGTTGATCACGTCATCCGTCACGAAGGGCCGCGCGGCGTCGTGGATCGCCACGAGCTCCACGCCCTCCGGCAGCGCCAGCAGGCCGTTATACACCGAATCCCGCCGGGTCGCGCCACCGCGGGCGATCCGCTTCACCAGAGGGAAGGGGCCTTCCCTGTCCGTCAGCGCGTCAAAGGCCGCCTCGTCGCTTTCGGACAGCACCAGCGATACGCCCTCAAACCGGCCGCAGCGCTGAAACGCGTCCAGACACCTGGCCAGCACGGAGCGCCCGCCGACCGGTTCGAACACCTTGTTATGGCCCAGACCCGCCCGCTCACCGCGTCCCGCGGCCACGATCACCGCCCAGCAGCTCATGCCTTTGCGCGGTACATGGCTGCCGCGTCCTGCTTCGCCGCGTGCTCGGCAATGGAAAGTATCTCATATTCACTGTACTTTTCACCGAAGCGTATGCCCAGCACATCGCCCACCCGCACGTCGGTGCCGGGCTTGGCCTCCTTGCCGTTCACCGTCACGTGGCCGGTGGAGCAGGCGTCGTTGGCGACGCTGCGCCGCTTGATGATGCGGGAAATCTTCAAAAACTTGTCCAGTCGGATGGCCGTGGGCTCTGCGCGCTCCACAGGCTTCCTGGCCTCTATGGCTTTTCTGCTCATACGTCTACCTCCCTGCGCGGGCATTTGAACAATAACAAAGGGCACCCCCGAAAGGAAGCGCCCTGAGTTCGATTCTGAGATTAGAACTGATCCTTGAAGCCCTTGCCGGCCTTGAAGGACGGGGTCTTCTTGGCGGGGATTTCGATGGTCTCACCGGTGGAGGGCTTGCGGCCAACGCGCGCGGCGCGCTCCTTCACCTCAAAGGTGCCAAAGCCCATCAGCTGGACCTTGTCGCCGGCCTTGAGGGCCTCGGTGATGGTATCGGTGAAAGCGTTCAGGGCCGCTTCCACCTGCTTTTTGCTCAGTTCGGACTTCTCTGCCACCTTGGCAATCAGTGTTGCCTTGTTCATGAAAACACACCTCCAGATATTGTAAGCACATTGAGCACAACAAATATACATTATTGAGCGCAATATTTTGATAATTCGTGTTATCCTGCGTATTTCCTGCAAGATTCCGCCAAAAACTCACAATTTTACCAAATCCCAATATTCTCTCAACTTTTCGGCATTGAGATCCTCCATTTTGCCGCCGTTTTCGGTGATCTCACGCTCCACGGCCTCAAAGCGGTCGATGAAGCGGTTGACGGCGCCGTTCAACGCGAGCTCCGGGTCAATGCCAAGCAGCTGCGCGATATCAGCCAGGTCCATCAATGCCGCGCCGAGCCCGTCCTCGGCAAGGCCGGACGCCTTCTTCAGGCGGCTTGCACACCGCGCGGCCACCTCGCCGACATCGGTGTCGCGCAAGCCGGCGTCGCCGCTGCGCTTCATCACCTTTGCCGCCCTCAAAAGCGACGGCAGCGTCCGCGTGACCTCCCGCAGGGTCTGCGTACAGGTGCCCTGGTGCCGCTCGGCTCGCTTGTTCCGATTCCACAGCGCCAGCACTTCGTCGGCATCCGCCGCGCTGTCGCTGCCGAAGACGTGGGTGTGGCGTCGGATCAGCTTTTCACAGATGGCGGTGGCGATGTCGGAAACGTCGAACTCGCCGTGCAGCCGCGCGATCTCCCCGTGGATCGCGACCTGCATCATAACGTCTCCCAGCTCGTCGCAGAGGTGATCCATGTCCCCCTCGTCGATGGCGTCGATGACCTCGTAGGCCTCCTCCAGCATGCATGTGCGCAGCGTCTCATGGGTCTGCACCCGGTCCCAGGGGCAGCCGTCCGGCCCGCACAGCAGGCGCATGATCTCATTCAGATGCTCCGCGTCGAAGCGCTCCAGCCGGGTGACGTCCCGCTGGGCGGGGATCAGCGCGCAGGTCCGGTGATCGTAGCGCGCCAGCCGGTCCAGCTCGAAAAGCGGCAGTGCCGCGGGGGCTTCCCCGCCGTTCAGTACCCAGATGTCGTTCCCCTCGGGGTAGACCTCCATCAGCCGCAGCTTGACCTCGCAGGCAAGCTCCCGGGAATCCAGCTCCCGGATCAGGCAGTTTTCCCGGGCGGTCAGGTGAAAGCTCTCCCAGTCCGAGGCCTCGACGAAGCCGGTCTCCCCGCCGCACAGCGCCAACAGCGCGCCCTCCGCGGGCGGTCCTGCCACGACAGCGGGGCGGGGAGAACGCTCCGAAAGCATCAACAGCTGCGCGCTCCGGTCGCGCACGTCCGGCACCGCATACACCACGTCCCCCGCGTCGGCGGCAGAAAGCACCGCGTCCGCCGCGGCCCGGGCATGCTCGTCAAAATCCTCGCAGCGCTCGTACAGCGCGTCCAGCGAGGCATACGCCACGCCGTTCTCTGAAAGCCATACCGCGCAGCCGCAGTGATCTGTATGCAGGATCACCCGCGCGCCGCTTTTCAGTATCTCCGCTGCCTGCAGCGTCAGCTGGCCCTTATCCCAGCCTGTGCCGACAATGGTTATGCCGCCCATGTGCCATCCGCCCCCTGCCTTGTTGTGACAGGCTTCATTATAGCACACGCGCGGCCGGACTGCAACAGTACCCTGGGCTATTGCTCCATCTGCCTGCCGATGATGTTGGCGGTGGTCTCGGCCACCTTCTGGTCGATGTCCGTCATCTGAAGGCCCGATTCCCGGCTGAGCAATATGAGCCCGCCAACGATCTCCCCGTCCGCCAGGATCGGCGCGATGATCTGCGCTGAGTAGACCTCCGGCCTGTCGTCCGCGGTAACGGAGATCATCCTGGCCCCCATGGACAGGTTCAGCACCGTCAGCTGGCGGCTCTGCAGGATCTGGTCCACATCCGGGCTCAGCTGCTTCTCCACATACTCCCGCTTGGCCGCGCCGGAGCTGGACACGATGGCGTCCCGGTCGCTGATCAGCGAGACGTGCCCCAGCGTGCGATACAGGGAATCGGTGTAATCCTTGGCGATGGACGCGATCTCCCCGATGGGCGAATACTTCTTCAGCACCACCTCGCCGTCGTGATCGGTGAAGATCTCAAGCGGATCTCCCTCGCGGATCCGCAGAGTCCTTCTGATCTCCTTGGGAATGACCACCCTTCCCAGCTCGTCTATTCTCCTGACAATGCCCGTCGCTCGCATGATAAAACGCCTCCGATTGCTCAAGCTGGCTGACGCAGTCGGTTTGAACTGCGAACAGCTGCACATACTTCAAGTTGTGTGCGTAGTTTGCGCGAATCGGGGCGTTTTATGCGCTGTAAGATCCTGTTTGATTCAAAGAATAGCCGACGCTTGTATTGCATTCAATTCAAGGCAATACTCATATGAATACTGTAGAAGCTTGATCGGTTTGTTCTCAATACTTGTATTATTCTACTTACAAACTCCCGGTGAATATGATATGATAATCACAAAAACATGTGAGGAGGTCAATGCATGTATCAGTCGATCAGCGTGCGCGCGGAACAATGGAGGGCCGTCAATACCACCGTAGAGGATGCGATACTGGAGGGCGGCGAGGCGCTGCGCGTGGTCAAGGGTGAGGGAAAGCGGATGCGCTTTGACGAAAACACGTATGCGCGCCTGGCGGACATGGATTTCCACAACGGCGTGATCGAGGTCAGGCTGCTGAGCCGGCTGCTGCCGGACGCGCCCGACTTCGCCCGGGGCTTCATCGGCATCGCCTTCCGCATCAACGAAGGGGATTCTGAATTCGAATCCTTCTACGTTCGCCCGACGAACGCCATGACCGACGATCCCGTGCGGCGCGCCCACGGCTGCCAGTATTTTTCCTATCCCGGCTACACCTTCGCCTACTTCCGGGAATACGGCATCGAGGGCTATGAAGCGCCCATCGACAGCGGGCTGAACGAGTGGATCGATCTGAAGGCCGTGATTCGCGGCGACCGCGCAAGCTTCTACCTGAACAGCGAAGCGGAGCCGACGCTGACAGTGAACGGCCTGAAGCACGGCAGGGACGCCCACGGCGGCATCGGTCTGTTCGTGGACATCGGCACCGAGGGCTTCTTCAGGGACCTGCGCGTAACGAAAGAGGATTGAATCCATCGAAAAGACACCGCCCGAAATCCGGACGGTGTCCAATCATATTGTGCGCCTTATTTCTTCTGGGCCTCTTCGACCGCGACGGCGACGGCGACGGTGGCGCCGACCATCGGGTTGTTGCCCATGCCCAGGAAGCCCATCATTTCCACGTGGGCGGGCACGGAGGAGGAGCCGGCGAACTGGGCGTCGCTGTGCATGCGGCCCATGGTGTCGGTCATGCCATAGCTGGCGGGACCGGCGGCCATGTTGTCGGGATGCAGCGTGCGGCCCGTGCCGCCGCCGGAAGCCACGGAGAAGTACTTCTTGCCGGCCTCCCAGCGTTCCTTCTTGTAAGTGCCCGCGACGGGGTGCTGGAAGCGGGTGGGGTTGGTGGAATTGCCGGTGATGGAAACATCGGCATTCTCATGCCACATGATGGCCACGCCCTCGCGCACGTCGTCCGCGCCATAGCAGTTGACCTTCGCGCGGTCGCCGTTGGAATAGGCGGTCTTGGAGACCACGGTCAGCGCGTGATCCTCCTTCACGTCGGCGGACAGGTAATCATACTTGGTCTGCACATAGGTGAAGCCGTTGATGCGGCTGATAATCATGGCGGCGTCCTTGCCCAGGCCGTTGAGGATTACGCGCAGGGGCTTTTTGCGCACCTTGTTGGCGTTCAGGGCGATCTTGATGGCGCCCTCGGCGGCGGCGAAGGACTCATGGCCGGCCAGGAAGGCGAAGCACTCGGTCTCCTCGTCCAGCATCATGGCGCCGAGATTGCCGTGGCCGATGCCGACCGGGCGCTGATCCGCGACGGAACCGGGGATGCAGAAGGCCTGCAGCGCGGTGCCGATCCAGCGGGCG
>JBGUQG010000203.1:0-2104 GCA_045130815.1 Christensenellales bacterium | reverse complement strand
ACACTGAACGACCTGCTGGCGCTGGTGGAGGTCAAACGCGTGACCATCTACGTGCCGGCGACGCCCCGGGTTTACACCCGGGTGGACTTCGATCCCCAGGACGGCGCGATCCTGGACGACGTGACCAAGCTGTACGGGCACCTGCGCGTCAAGACCATCGGCCCGATCTACAAGGGCGACGAGCGGCTGGTGGTCAAGCTGACCGACGAGGGATTAGGAGCACCGAACGACCAAGACCCATCTGAGAGGAGCGAACACCATGGATATCAATGAGATCGCCCTGCCGCCGGGCACGCCGCTGTTTGCGGACATCGACAAGGCCGCCGAGCTGTTTGGGCAGTGCCCCACGGCGCTGCGGCAGCTGCGGCTGGCCCATGCGGATTTCCCCGCGGGGAAGATGGGAGAAAAAAACAACAAGCTGTTGTTCGATGTACCCCGGTGCTACCAGTGGTTCGCCCGGCAGCTGGGGACGGACCTGTGCGGATGAGTACGACGATGCCCGCAGACGCCTGCGGGATCATGGAGAAAGGGGAACATTACAGTGATTAGATTCGGCTACGCGATACGGATCGGCGGGGATCCGGAGATCTCCGCGGCGCTGCGGGAGGGGGTCGAAATGGGGACGAGGGGAACGACCTCTCCCGGCCTTCGGCCACCCTCCCCTAAAGGGGAGGGCTCAGGAAGCGACACCGCGCGTCGGCTGGCCATGATGCGGCACACGCCCGAGGAGTGGCGGCAGATGACCGAGGAGGCCCGGGTGATCTACGGCGGGCGACGCTACCGGCCCCGGTGGGCGGAGCGGCTGCTGGTGGGCTGGGCCATGATCTGCTACGGGATCAGCCGGGCCTATCGGGCGCAGGACCGGGTATTGGAGGCCGGAGGCCCGCGGCGCGAACGGGGGAGGCGGCCGGCGTGACGATGGACAGGCACTATCCTGCCGGGCCGTGGTACGTGTACAACGCCCAGCGGGGCGAGTTCCTGGTGCGCGTCGAGAAGAACCGCGGCAGATACAAGACGGTGCCCGCCGGGGCGAGATACTGCCGGTGGTCGGCGAGGCTCGGGGACGCGATGATCTACAAGAATCCCTCCAGCGCGAAGCGGTGGGCGAATCGGATCAACGCGCAGCAAGACTCGCGGGACTGCCGGGCGGTGAACGCCGAGACGGCGCGCTGCATCATCGAGGTACGGAGGAGAGAAGCGCGTGCGAAAGCCAAGATACAGCATCTATGACACGTTCCGGAGGGAGTACCTCCAGGAGCTGCTGCTGATGCGGACGGACGACGGCGGCTATACCGTGGTTGGCATGAAGGGCACGCGGGATCCCGCCGAGGCCCTGCGATTCCCGGGCGTCAAGAGCGCCGAGGGCGTGCGGGTGCGCCTGGGCGCGTGGAGCGAGCTGGTGATACTGAACGCGAAAGGAGTTATCGTCGGATGAATACGGAGATGACCGGACTGATCCGGATGACGACCCACGACGTGGTGCGGGGATACGCCCACGCGCTGATCGTGGTCGGCCTGATCGTGGCCGTGCTGTGCCTGCTGCTGGCCCTGTGCGCGGCATTGAGCAAGGGAGAGGCGCGCAAGCGGCGCTACGTGGCCGTGTTCGTCGGCATCGCCGTGGCCGGCACGGTGATGGCGATCGTCGGCGCGCGGCAGCCGCGCCAGCGAATACTGTACTGCTGCGCCAGCGGACCGGTGAGCCTGGAGGCGGTGGCCACGCGGTACGACATCATCCAGGTGGACGGCAAGCTGCTGAAGCTGGCCGAGCGATAGGAGGCCGGCATGGGCGAGATGAGACGCAGGGCCGTGGAGCAGCTGCTGCGGGTCGAGTGGGCCGGGACGATGACCGACGCCCTGAACGGCATGCTGCGGGAGGTCACCGAGGGCCGGGTGGAGGGCGACAAGCTGGAGAAGGACTTCGACTTCCTGCGCCACCTGATGGGCCGACGTGAGCAGCTGCTGCAGGAGATCCGCCTGCACACCGGCGCGCAGCGCGGCCCGGGAACGCCGGGCCACGTGAGGATCGGGAGGGATGGGACGTGAGGCAAGGCAAACCGCCCACGGTGCACACGGTGCACGGCGCGCCGATGACCGTGAAGCAGGC
>JBGUQG010000202.1:0-2294 GCA_045130815.1 Christensenellales bacterium | reverse complement strand
AGAAGTTAAGCCTCAGCACGCTGATAGTACTTGGCTGGAAACGGCCCGGTAGGGTAGGTCGTCGCCGGATTTCATCGAGAGTCATTCGAAAGAGTGGCTCTCTTTTTTGTATCAGGCAACAGGCAATAGGGAACAGGCAATAGGAAAATTGGGGGACCGGATTGCCACGTCAGCCCCGATGGGCTTCCTCGCAATGACATCGGTCGTGAGCGGGATATTGCTTTCCTCGCAATGACATTGGTTGTGAGCGGGGTATTGCTTTCCTCGCAATGACTGGGGTTGGAGGTCAAATCGCTGCTTTCTCGCGCGTGTCATTGCGAGGAGGACAGACAGCAGACTGTCCGACGTGGCAATCCGGTTCCTTTGAGAATAAAAGAGCCTGTGCTTCGCATGCCTTTGGTACGCTGCGCTCAGGATGACAGGTTTGCGTTTTGCTGTCATTCTGAGCGCAACGAAGTATGTTTCGAGTATATGCTCAATACAAACGCTTGGGATTGTTTGTTTGCTCCAAAAGGTAGTCGATCGATACGTTGAAATAGTTGGCCAGCTTGATCAGCGTCGAGTAGTCGGCCTCGTGGCTTCCGGTTTCATAGCGGCTGACGCTGTTCTGGTTGATGCCCAGATCCATAGCCAACTTCAGTTGGGATATGCCGCGTTCCTTGCGCAATTCCTTCAGGCGCATGCACATCCCTCCTTGACAAGAGTATACCAACTCGGTATACTGAAAATATCCCGAATCAGTATATTGTGTGGAGAAATGCGATATGTCAGAAGGATCGATTGTCGATTATGAAGCGATCGGAAATCGCGTATATCAACGGCGTCGCGAAATGGCCCTGACCCAATCGGCCCTGGCGAGGCGGATCGGGGTATCCGCCTCGTTTATCGGTCACATCGAGCGGGCGGAAAAGGTTGCCTCGTTCGATACGATCGCGCGGCTGTGCAGGGCGCTGGACGTGTCTGTGGATTGGCTGGCGTGGGGCGAGCGAAGCCGGTGCGAGGGCGGTCTGTGCCCGCTGTACCGGGAGCTGTCGGCACTGCTCTCGGCTTACGGCCTGGTCAGAAGGCCATAGAAAACGCCCCAGCGGGTCGCCAGAGCGGGGATCAGACAGGGTCCGTCAGCCGTTCTCCTGCTCCTTCTGCACGTCGGGGAAGGCGGAGTACATGGGCCGTTCCTTGGAGCCGTGGAAGGTGCGGTTGATGTAGTTCTTCGTGATCTTTGCCACCACGCCGGACAGGGCGATGACGCCGATCAGGTTGGGAATCATCATCATGCCGTTGAATGTATCGGCCAGGTCCCAGGCCAGGTTGTCGCCCATCACCGCGCCGCCGAACACCAGCAGCACGAAGATGATGCGGTAGGGGATCGTGTGCTTTTCGCCCAGCAAATACTCGGCGGCCTTGGTGCCGTAGTGGCTCCAGCCCAGCACGGTGGAGAAGGCGAATAGCATGATCGAAACGGCGATGAACGCCGAGCCGATCCAGCCGAAGCGGATCTGGAACACGGTGGATACCAGGTTGGCCTTGGTCAGCGTCACGCCCGCGTACTCGGCCACGGTCTCGCCGGTCTCAAGGTTCACCAGGCCCGAGGAGAGCACCGAGAAAGCCGTCATCGTGCACACGATGATCGTGTCGGCGAACACTTCGAAGATGCCCCACATGCCCTGCTTGACGGGCTCCTTCACGTTGGAATTGGAGTGGACCATCACCGAGGAACCCAGGCCGGCCTCGTTGGAGAATACGCCGCGCTTCATGCCCTGCTCGATGGCCAGCTTGATGCCGTAGCCCACAATGCCGCCGGTGGCCGCCTTGGCCGCGAACGCGCCCTTGAAGATGGCGCCGAACACCGCGCCGATCTGGCTGATGTTGGTGAAGAAGATCACGATGGAGCCGATCATGTACAGTATCACCATGAAGGGCACGATCTTCTCGGTGACGGCGGCGATGCGCTTCAGGCCGCCCACGACCACCAGGCCCACCATCACCATCACGAATACGCCGGTGACCCACGTGGGCACGTGGAAGGCGGTTTGCATGTTGCCGGAAATGGAGTTGACCTGGGTCATGTTGCCGATGCCGAAGGAGGCCAGCAGGCAGAACAGGCTGAACAGCCAGGCCAGCACCTTGCCGATCTGCTTGCAGCCCTTGTAGCTGCCCAGGCCGTCGCGCAGGTAGTACATCGCGCCGCCGGACCATTCTCCGTGGCTGTTCTTGCGGCGGTAGAAGATGCCCAGCACGTTCTCGGAGTAGTTGGTCATCATGCCGAAGAAGGCGATCACCCACATCCAGAACAC
>JBGUQG010000201.1:0-2851 GCA_045130815.1 Christensenellales bacterium | reverse complement strand
CCAGGGCGAGGGGGACGCCCTCGGCCTCGCCGCCGGTGACGGGGAGCGCGCCCCGGACCCGGGTGCCCCGGACGGCGACGGGATATTTTCGGTAGTTGGCGAAGCCGTAATCCAGCATCTGCCCCGCGATGGCAAAGCGCTCCTTGCCGGAGGCGGCCCCCAGCACCACGGCGATCAGCCGCATGTCCGAGCGCTTGGCGGTGGCGGCCACGCAGTAGCCCGCCTCGTTGGTGGAGCCGGTCTTGCCGCCGTCGCAGCCGTCGTACAGCTTGAGCAGCTTGTTCGTGTTCACCAGCTGGGTCACCCGGCCGTCGCCGTGGTCGATGTCCTCCATCCACACGGCGGAATAATCGAAGTATTCCGGGTGGCTGAACATCTGCCGGGCCATCACGGCCACGTCCCGGGCGGTGGTGTGCTGGCCCTGGGCGGGCAGGCCGGTGCAGTTTTCAAAGCGGGTGCCGGACATGCCCAGCGCTTCGGCCCGGCGGTTCATGGCGTCCACGCACAGCGCCTCGCTGCCGTACAGCGCCTCGGCCAGGGCCACGGCGGCGTCGTTGGCGCTGCCCACGATCATGCACTTCAAAAGGGTGGATACCGTCTGGCACTCGCCGGTGTCCAGCAGCACCTGGCTGCCGCCCATGCCGGAGGCGCTTTGGGAGATCGTGACCGCGTCCTCCCCGCGCACCCGGCCCGCGGCCAGCTGCTCCAGGGTCAAAAGGATCGTCATCACCTTCGTCACCGAGGCCACGGGCCGTGGAGCGTCCGGGTTCATCTGAAAGATGATCTGGCCGCTGTCCGCCTCCATCAGCAGGGCGGCGGCGCAATTCATGTGGATCGGCGGGCTTTCCAGCAGCGCCCCCTGGGATACCGGCGGCAGTGCGGCGGGCGTGGGCGCGGCGGTGGCTGCCGGCGTGGGGGAGAGGTCGATCTCGGCCCGGCAGAACGGCGCGGCCAGGCACATGAACAGCGCGATCAGCGCGATGAGTTTGCGCATGGGCAATCCCTCCGTTTTCCGTTTTCAACGTCGCTACATCATGTGCTTCTGCCTAAAAAAACATGCCTGATGGCTACCCATTAACCCATTAATACCATGTTTTTTAAAGCAGTGTACAATTTTTGTGAAAATTGCTCTTGCAATCGGTGCAAAATGGTGCTATAATGCATATGTTCATTGAAATTGTGTACTTCAAATCCGGCACTTTGGCGTCCGGACAGGGAAAGGCAGGGGTTAGCCAAATGAGCAAAAACAACAAGCAGCGCACGCTGGCGGATTCCGGCAAGCGGCAGGCGGCCTATCTTGCGATGGTGCTGCCGGGCGCATTGTTCCTGCTAGCGTTCGCGTATCTGCCGATGCCCGGCATCATTCTGGCGTTCAAGAAATACCAGATGACGGTGCCCACGGCGAATTCCTTCTTCAAGAACATCTTCCTGAACAGCCTGGTGTCCAGCGAGTGGAACGGCCTGAACAACTTCACCTATCTGCTGAAGGACGCCCCGATGCTGATCCGCAACACCGTGGGCTACAACCTGCTGTTCATGGTGGTGGGCGTGGTGCTGCAGGTGGGCCTGGCGGTGCTGATCAACGAGCTGCGCAACCGCAAGACCGCGAAGGTGTACCACACCATCATGTTCATGCCCTACTTCGTCAGCTGGATCGTGGTCATGTACGCGCTGTACGCGATGATCGCGGCCAACGGCTTCTTCAACCAGATCAACGCGGCCATGGGCCGAAGCGCCGTCAAGTTCTACAGCCAGAAGCAGTACTGGCCGTGGATCTTCCTGATCGCCAACGTTTGGAAGTACACCGGCCAGGGCTCCATCATCTACCTGGCCACGCTGACCGGCTTTGACGAGCAGCTGTACGAGGCCGGCGCCATCGACGGCGCCAGCAAGTGGCAGCAGTTCAGGTACATCACGCTCCCCCAGCTGATGCCGGTCATCGTGATGCTGCAGATCCTGGCGGTGGGCCGCATCTTCAACGGCGACTTCGACATGTTCTATTCCCTGCCCAACGGCTCCGGCACGCTGCGCCAGGTGACCAGCACCATCGACACCTATGTGTACGACATGCTGAAGAAGGGCAATCTGCGCAACTCCTTCGGCTACGCCGGCGCGGGCGCCTTCTTCCAGTCGGTGGTCGGCTTCGTGCTGATCATACTGACCAACACCATCGTGCGCAAGTCCCATCCCGACATGGCGCTGTTCTGATGAAGGGAGGTTTCTGAAATGACTGCTGTCGATGTCAAGAAGCTGAAAAAAGCTGAAAAGGAAGCCGCCCGACACAGCGCGGCGAAAAACCAGATCTCCCGCGGTGCGAACCTGGCCTTCAACATCCTGCTGATCGTGGCTTGCGTGCTGACGATCTTCCCGCTGTGGATCATCGTGATTTCCTCGATCACCAGCGAGGTGGCGCTGACCACCTACGGCTACCGGCTGTGGCCGCTGGAGTTCTCCACCACCGCCTACACCTACCTGTTCCGCAGCGGCTCGGCCATACTGACCGCCTATAAGAACACGATCATCGCCACCGTGGCCGGCACCGTGATCTCGGTGATCACGGTGGGCCTGTACGCCTACGCGCTGAGCCGGCCGGACTTCAAGTACAAGAAGTTCTTCACGTTCTTCTCGTTCTTCACGATGCTGTTCGGCGGCGGCATGGTTTCCTACTACAACATGACCCGATCGGTGCTGGGCCTGAAGGACACGGTGTGGGCGCTGTTCCTGCCCATGTCGTTCTCGGCCTACTGGGTCATCATCATGAGAACGTTCTACACCTCGAACGTGCCCGAATCGCTGATCGAGTCCGCCCGCATCGACGGCTCCGGCGAATGGCGCACGCTCATCCAGATCG
>JBGUQG010000200.1:0-2884 GCA_045130815.1 Christensenellales bacterium | reverse complement strand
CATGAACATCCTGGGGGCCCACATCGATTCCCCGCGGCTGGACATCAAGCAGAACCCGCTGTTCGAGGATGAATCCCTGGCCTACCTGGACACCCACTACTACGGCGGCATCAAGAAATACCAGTGGCTGGCGCTGCCCCTGGCGCTGCACGGCGTGGTGGTGAAGCGGGACGGCGACCGGGTGGAGGTGTCCATCGGCGAGAGCGAGGACGACCCGGTGCTTTGCATCACGGACCTGCTGCCCCACCTGGCCCAGGAGCAGATGAACAAGACCGCCTCCAAGTTTGTGGAAGGCGAGGCGCTGAACCTGCTGATCGGCAGCCAGCCCGAGGCCGGCGCCGAGAAGGACCCGGTGAAGAAGGCCGTGCTGACCGTGCTGAAGCGGGACTGGGGCGTGGAGGAGGAGGACTTCATCTCCGCCGAGCTGGAGGCCGTGCCCGCGGGCCGCGCCCGGGACGCGGGCCTGGACCGCAGCATGATCCTGGGCTACGGCCACGACGACCGGGTGTGCGCCTATCCCAGCCTGATGGCCGTGTGCGACTATGAGGGCGTGCCCCGCCGCACGCTGTGCGCGGTGCTGGCCGACAAGGAGGAGATCGGCAGCGTGGGCGCCTCCGGCATGAATTCCCACTTCTTTGAAAACACCGTGGCCGAGCTGGCCGCGCTGCTGGGCTGCGAATGGGAGCTGTCCGTTCGCCGGGCGCTGCAGAACAGCAGGATGCTGTCCAGCGACGTCAGCGCGGGCTTCGATCCCACCTACGCCTCCGTGTTCGACAAGCGCAACGCCGCCCTGATGGGCCGGGGCGTGTGCTTCAACAAGTACACCGGCTCCCGGGGCAAGAGCGGCGCCAGCGACGCCAACGCCGAATTCATGGCCCTGGTGCGCCGGGTGATGGACGACGCCGACGTGTGCTGGCAGACCAGCGAGCTGGGCAAGGTGGACGCCGGCGGCGGCGGCACCATCGCCTGGCTGTGCGCCAAGTACGCCATGAACGTGATCGACTGCGGCGTGCCGGTGCTGAGCATGCACGCGCCGTGGGAGCTGATCTCCAAGGCCGACCTGTGGGAGGCGTACAAGGGGTACAGGGCGTTTCTTGAAGTGTAAGGAAAGCTGAAAACAGGGAATGGAGAATGATGGGTGAAGCCCTTCGGGTCTCTTCGATACAATGAGGGACCGGATTCCATTTCATGCCCATAGCACAGCGCAAAGAATCTTCGCTCCGCTCAGAATGACAGCCGTTGCGCGTCGGTGCCGTTCTGAGCGGAGCGAAGTGTTTTTATATTCTTTATGTCCTGAAATTTACAGTTCAATCCAGTACCTTTCCAGATAAACCCCTTCCCTGGGCTCGAACACGGTGGATTCGTAGGTACCGCCGTTGTTCAGTATGGTCCTCCGGCTGCCCTCGTTGCCCCGAATGCAGGTGATCAGCACCCTGTTCAGGCCCAGGGCCCTGCACTTTGGCAGGGCCAGCTTCAGCATAAGAGACGCATAGCCCTTTCTCCGTTCGCCCGGCGCGACGGAATAGCCGATGTGACCGCCGTATCGCTCCAGAAAATCGTTGAAGTGATGCCGGATCTGGAGCATGCCCACGATCTTCCGGTCCTCCCGGCGCACCAGCATGTACTGCGTCGCCGGGACCAGGCCCTCCGGCACCTGAAGGGGATCCTTGCAACGAAGCGACCAACCGATCCATTCCCGCGGATCATCCAGCCGCCGAAGCGCGCCGGTGCCGTCCATGGAATCGCCGGAATCGAGAAACGCCCTTCGATAGGCGCTGATCTGCTGTTCGTATTCCACGGCCGGTTCAGTCAGGAACATGGCTTTTCCCCTCCAATGCTACTCCGCGCAGCTGCCCTGCACCTGCAGGGTCTTCGCGGCCAGCTCGGTGCCCTCGCGCACGGCCTGGGACAGGGGCGCGCCCTTCATCAGCGCGGCCACGGCGGCGGAGAAGAAGGCGTCGCCCGCGCCGGTGGTGTCGGCCACGGGCACGTCCATGGGCGGGCAGTAGCCGAATTCGCCGGTGCGGTTGTCCACGTACACCGCGCCGCGGGGGCCCATGGTGACCACCATCGCGGGGATGCCCGCCACGGCGGAGCCCCGCTTCAGCGCCTCCAGCATCTCCTCCGGGCCGAAGGCGGTCAGGTCCTCGCGGAACAGCCGCCCGGCCTCCATCTCGTTGCAGATGAAGCAGGCCACGTCGTGCAGGTACTCCGGGTGCTGCAATATCACGCCCATGTTGCCCACGATGGAATACACCGGCTTGCCGTGCTTCTTCGCCAGCGCCATCACCAGGGCGGAGATGGCCGCGCTGGTGTCGAACTCCAGCACCACGCCGTCGGCCTTCGCCATGACGGCGTCGCCGTTTTCGATCAGATAGGCCTCCAGCGCGCCGAAGTCGGGCTGGCGGGAGATGGACCCGGCCAGGTTGCCGCCCTCGTCCAGTATCGCCAGCCACATGCCCATGCCGTTGGGCGCGGAAAGCACGTGGGCGACATCCACGCCCAGCGCCGCCAGGCCCTCCCGCGCCTGGCTGCCCAGGGCGTTGTCGTCCACCATGCTGACGAACTGCGCCGGCACGCCCAGCTTCACGAGGTTCTCCGCCACATTGCGGCACACGCCGCCCGCCGTCACCTGGATATCGCCCACGTTCCGCTCCAGCGGCATGTACCTGTCCCGGGAAAAGCCCTTCACATCTACGAAAACCCCTCCGATCACCAGCATGGGATGACCTCCTTTGTACATGACGGTCCCATCCGCCACCATTCCTGTTCCCTGTTCCCTGTTCCCTTGGGTCTGCCAAACGCGCGCGCCCAGCGCCAAGGCGCCGGGTCCCATCGCGCACGGACGGACCCGTTCTCGCTGAAAACAGCACACTGTGCTGTT
>JBGUQG010000199.1:0-7881 GCA_045130815.1 Christensenellales bacterium | reverse complement strand
CCTCCGGCGCTTCGGAGACTTCGGGCTCCTCCGAGGCCTCCGGCGTGCCGGTGACCTCCGGCGCTTCGGTATCCTGAAGCTGCGGCGTTGGGCGGAACATGTCCTCCAGCGGCGCGGCGACCTCCACCTGGGGCGTCACGCGCGGCCCCTTCGGCAGCAGCGATATCGCCAGCACCGCCGTGCCGCCCAGCGCGATCACCAGGCACAGCGATGCCGCCGCGATGTTCATCGCGCGGCGGGCGCGCCGCTGCCTGCGGGTGGGCCTGCGCCGTCGGGGCTGGCCGGAGGGGGTCCTGGTCCTGTTTGTGCGTTCGTTCATATCAAGCCGTCATCCTGTCATCAGAATTTTGTCAAAATTTTTTCATATTTCATTATACACATGGTTTTTTGAGGAAGTATTAAAAATATATTTCATAAATATGAATCAGGGTAACTTGTGTTTCGCCGGTACATGTGGTAGAATAGAATAAGATCATGTGTCCCCGCGCGACCGACCATCACCGATCGGGGGTATCGTATGAGCATCATCTATCACGGCGGCGACGTCTGGCAGGGGGTCTCCCCCTCGGACTTCCTGGATTTTTCCTCGAACCTGAATCCGGAAGGGCAGCCCGGCTGGGTCCGCTCGGCGATGGCCGAGGGGCTTCAGAACGCGGGCTTTTATCCCGATGTTCGGGGCGTGAAGGCCCACGCGGGCGTGGGCGCGTTCCTGAACCTGCCGCCGGAGTGTCTGATGCTCACCGGCGGCGGCATCGAGGCCGTGGCCCTGGCGGCGGAGCTGCCCATCGCTGGCGGGCATGTGATCACCGAGCCCACCTTCCAGGAGTACGCCCACTTCTGCCGCAAGCGCCGCGCCATCGACCGCTACGCTCTGGACGAATACGCGCCAAACCCGGGGGACTGTCTGTGGCTGTGCAACCCCAACAACCCCACCGGCGACGCCATGCCCCGCGCGGACGTGATGGCGCTGCTTCAGCGCATGGAGAGGGCCGGCGGGCGGCTGGTGGTGGACGAGGCGTTCATCGACTATTGCCCGGAGCACACGGTGCGCGACCTGGTGGTGGACCATCCGGCGCTGATCGTGTTGGGCTCGCTGACCAAGGTACTGGCGATTCCCGGCATCCGGCTGGGCTGGATCGCGGCTCATCCCACGGTGATCGCCCAGGCGCGGGAGCATTCCATGCCCTGGCGGCTGAACTGGGTGGCCACCGCGGTGGCCGAGGCGCTGCCCGAGCATGAGGCGGACTTCGTGACGATCCGCGTGCTGAACGAGCGGCGCAGGCTGATCTTCGCCGACGAGCTGCATCGCATCGGCGCGCGGGTGTATCCCAGCGAGGCGAACTTCCTGCTGTGCGATTTCGGCAGGGACATGCGGCCCGTCATCGACGCCCTGCGCGACCAGCTGATCCTGGTGCGCCCCTGCGGCATGTTTCCCGGCCTGACCCACGGCCACGTCCGGCTGTGCGTGCGCTCCGAGGGCGAGAACGGGATACTGATCGGCGCGCTGGAGAGATTGCTGGAGGAGTAGGGAACAGGGATCAGTAGCAGCGGAGGGACGGCCTGGCCGTCCCTCCGCTTTGGTATCAGTTTTACTCACACGTTGCCGGGGCCGCGACGCTGTGATCCGCGGTGAAAGCGCAGCCTCATTTTTCCTTGCCGTAGCCCACGCTGTCGTCCTCGGCGCTCAGCCAGTCGCCGTCGGCTTCCCCGGGGGCGCTTTTTTGCGCCTGAACCGCCGTTTCGCCCCGCAGCAGCGCCAGGAACAGCTCCGCGAATCGGATCGCGCCGCGGCGGTGCAGGTGGCTGTTGTCCCGGACGCCGTTTGGATAGTTCGGGTGTCCGGCGGGCACGTGACAGTACAGCCGCGCGCTGTCCTCCGGGCCCAGCCGTTCGACCAGCTGCATGGTGGCGGCCTCCATGTCCACAAGGCGCAGGCCCTCCCGCGCCGCCAGCGCGCGCATGGACGCGGGGTAGTCGCCGTGGGTGGCCAGCAGCCGGCCCTCCCCGTCGAAGCGCCGACGGGCGACGGGGGTGGCGAGGATCGGCTCCGCGCCGTGGCGACGCGCCGCTTCGACGAAGCGCCCCAGCATGTCCGGATAGCTGTCCCGGGAATCGGTGTGGCGGGCGGGGTCGTCCTTTTCATCGTTGTGGCCGAAGGAGATCACCACCGCGTCGCCCGGGCGCAGGCAGGGCTCCAGCGCGTCCAGCCGGCCCTCGTCGATAAAGCTCTTACTGGAGCGCCCGCACACGGCCAGGTTTTCCACCCACTCACCGGCGGGCAGCAGGGCCTGCAGCGCCTGGCCCCAGCCCGTCATGGGCGAACGATCCGGGGGATAGTCCGCCATCGTGGAATCGCCGCACATGAACCAGGTGCGCCCGGGCACATCGGGACGCCAGCCGTCCCAGCCCGACAGCACCTCCGCCAGGGTGACGGCGGCGGCCTCCTCGTCGGTCAGCCGCGCCTGGTCCGGGTGGCGGGCGCTCTGGTCGGCGCGGGCGCCGGCGGTGCCCCACTCGCCCAGGCGCCGGGTCACCCGGCGGTCGGCGTCCCAATCCTCAAAGCCCCGGGGCGACACGCATTCGTCCATCTCGCAGCCGATGAACAGCGTCCGCGCCCAGGCCCGCCAGGGCCGCCCCAGCTTCCCCTCGCCGGGGGCGCATTCGCCGGTGAGGCGGCAGCGGTGGAACACGAAGCCGAAGGGCTGGTCCCGGGGGGTGTTCGCCGCGGTGTACCAGCCGCCCCGGGCGTTCATGAACAGCTCGCAGCCCTCGAACCAGCAGCGATAGGAGCCGAATATGAAATCCACGTCGCCGCGGATCAGGCAGTCCTCGAAGTACTGGCGGGCGCGGGTGAGGGGCGGCTCGTTGGCCTGCGCCACGCACATGGCCCGGCTTTCCCGCGGCGCGATGTCCTGAAGGATCTCCGCCATCACCGGGCCGCAGAACAGCGTGTCCTGGTGGGCGATCAGGTCGCAGTGCCGCCACGCGCCCCGGTCCCCGGCGGCGTACACGGCCACGGCCTGGCCAACGTCCCGGCCGTCTCCGGCGTCGTTGCGCACCGTCAGGTTCTCCACGGACACGTTGTCGCCGGTCACCAGCACCGTGAAGGAGAGGAAGGTGCCCCGGGGCGTGCCGTCGGGGAACGGGTCGTTGGCGCAGGCGGAATGGGTGATCACGGTGCCCTGGCGGGACTGGCCCACCAGGCGCAGGTTGTCCTTGTTGACCACCACCCGCTCGGCGTAGACGCCCGTTTTGATCAGCAGGATTTCCGGCGCGCGCCCGCCGCCGGGCACGGAATCGATGGCGGCCTGGATCGAGGTGAAATCCCCGGAGCCGTCGTTGGCGATGACGATCATTTTCGTTCCTCCTGTCAGAAAATGGGCAAAGCCCCTTCGCGCGCGCAAAGGGGCTGAGTCGGGCCCTGGCTATATTGTTCGGAAGATGCAGATATACTCCACCTTGCTGCTCTCGTCGTCCACGTAGTCGCTCTTCATGTGCAGCCGCAGGGGACGCCCGTTCAGCATGATGGTGAAGTCGAACTCAAAGGAATGCTTGCTGCGCAGGGCGTCCATGGTGACCGTGGCCAGGCGCTCGGCCTCCTCCGGGGGCATGCTGCGGTACAGCTCGCCGCTGTTCAGCAGCTTCTCGAACTCCTTGCCCGTGAGTCCCATCTTCGACGCCAGCCCGTGGATGACCACACGGTACTTGTAGCTGTTATCGCTCTTGCGGCGCACAAACACCACGTCGTCGGTGGAGAACCGGCCCAACAGCCGCATCTGGTTGCGCAGCTTCATGACCTCGGTCACGTCGATGGCCACGTTCTGCAGGCACATCTGGTCGTTCATTTCCACCAGGCGGCTCTGGTTCACCACGTAGATGTAGCCGTTGTCCTTGCGCTTGACGCGATAGGGCTTGCCGGAGGGCGCCTTGCCCCGGCGGATGGCCTCCAGCCGCTGGGCCAGCAGGGCGTGGTCGTCCCGGTGCACCATGTTGATCAGCCGGTTGTCGAACTTCGCGGCGATCTCCCCGGCGGTGTAGCCCGTCAGGTCCTCAAAGCCCTTGCTGATGTAGTAGAACTGATAGCCGCCGTCCGCGGCGCAGCGGGTGTAGCCGCCGGGCAGCTCGGCGTTTACGTATTGCAGCTCCGTCACGTCCCGGGCCGCGCCGTAGAACAGCGCGCCCTGCTCGCCCTGCTCCATGAAGTACAGCTGCATGGACATCCAGAACAGCATGCCGTTGGGCTTGTACACCCGCACAACGCACCTGGCGCCGTTCATCCGGTCGGTGGCGGCGCGCTTCATGGCCTTGATCAGCACCTTGGCGTCCTCGGGGTAGAAGTATTGCAGTATGTCGGTGCGCCGGGATTCCAGCTGGCTGATTTCCAGGCCCGCCAGCTTGTAGAACTGCTGGTTGTAGCGCACGATGTCCACGTTCCTGTCGCCGTCCCAGCGATAGATGGCCACCGCGCCCAGTATGTTGTTCAGCATCAGGTCGCTGACCACGTTCTCATCCAGGAATTCCCGGGTGTGGAACTGCTCGTTGGCCTTGAACTCAAAGCCGTTGGGATCGATGCGGCTGCCGTCGCGGATCAGGTTCTCGAACTCCTCCACCGGCATGGGGCGATAGAAGTAATAGCCCTGCATGTACCGGCAGCCCAGGTCGGACAGGAAGTTGATCTGCTCCTGGGTCTCCACGCCCTCCACGATGACGGGGATGGTCATGGTCTTGGCCATGCTGACGATGGATTCCAGAATGCTCAGCCCGCGCCGGGCCTCAGCCTCGCTGATGTTCAAAAACTGGGCGTCCAGCTTGATGATGTCCACGTTCACGCTGCTGAGCATGTTCAGCGAGGAATAGCCGCTGCCGAAGTCGTCCATCAGCACCAGGAAGCCCTGCTCCTGCAGGCGGCGCACGGTATCGCGCACCGCGGCGGTGTCTTCCACGTAGGAGGATTCGGTGATCTCGATCTTGATCAGGCGCGCGGGCAGGCTGTACTTCTCCAACAGCTGGCGGAAGTGGGCGGGCACGTCGATGCTGAACACATCGATCCGGGACACGTTCACCGACACCGGCACCGGCGTGCGGCCCGCGTCGATCCACCGGCGCAGCCAGCGGCACACCTCTTCCCAGACGTACTTGTCCAGGTTCGTGACCATGCCGTACTTTTCCAGGATCGGCACGAAGCGGGCGGGCGGGACCATCCGGCCGGAGGGCAGGCGCCAGCGGGCCAGCGATTCCGCGCCCACCACGTTGCCAGTGGACACCCGGCACTGGGGCTGCAGGCAGAAGAAGATCTCCCGGTTGTCCAGCGCCCGCTGGAATCTGGAGAGGATCTGGTATTCCTCGGTGCTCTTTTCGTGCACCGAGGGATCGTATACGCGGATGCGGTTGCGGAAATCGCCCTTGATCTGTTCGGCGGTGAGGGCCGCGTGGTTGAAGGCCTCCATGATCTCCTCATCCGGGCGGTCGAGCATGCAGATGCCGAATATGGGCAAAAAGCCCACCGCGTCGCCCTGGGAGGCGATCAGGCGCACCAGCGCGTCATACAGGTCGTTGATGCGCTTGATGTCGTAGGGGATCAGCAGGGCGAAGTCGTCCTGCCCGCGATAGCCGGCCACGCCGCCGGTCTGCTGCTCCAGCCGCTGGAAGATCTCGCCGATCTCCGCCAGCAAAAACTGGCCCACCTGCTGGCCGTACCAGTCGCAGTACAGCTTGAAGTTTTCGATGTCCACGGCCACCACGCACCACCGGCCGGACAGGGCGGGCAGCTTTCTCTGGGCCACGGTGAAAAATTCGCGGTCAGACAGCAGGCCGGTCAGGTCGTCCCTGCGGGCGATGCTGCCCGAGGACGCGGTGGAGGTGATGCGCCCCTGCTCGCGCAGCTTTTGCACGTTGATGTCGTAGATATAGCTGTGGACGATGCCCTCCGGCAGGCCGCTGAGCCTGCCGCCCACCACCACCTGGCGCACCCAGATCCAGCTGCCCTCCACCGATCGAAAGCGGAACTCCTCGCTGAGCACGCCCTTGTGGCCGGGGGCCGCCAGGCGCTCCGCCAGGCTGTCCGGGTCCAGCAGGCCCATGTAAGCGGCGCGATCCTGGGGGTGAACCATGTGCTCCGCGCAGTAGCGGCTCAGCTCGCCCCAGTTGCCCTTCATGATGGGCACGAAGTATTTGCCCTCCACGTGGTAGATGATGCGCACGCGGTCATTGATCATGTCGATCTCCACCAGCTCGTCGAAGGGAGAGGCGTTCAACCGGCTGATCAGCGCTTGCATGTCCGATCCCCGGACCTCCAGATTCAACCAATCCTGTGTCAAACCGCGCCGCCTCCCTTCCCGTGAAATGGAGATGTGTTAAAACCAATCACCTTCAAATATTAATATTATCACACAATCCAACCCGGCGCAAGGGGTCAAAATGAGACAAAAGATGCAAAACCGGGCGATCGTGCCGCCGGCCCCCGACGATCCCCTTGCAATTGCCGGCCCGATGTTCTATAATGGGCAAAACCCGGCAAAGGAGGGCGACACCATGCAATACCGCACCAACCCGAAAAACGGCGAGCCCCTGTCCGCCCTGGGCTTTGGCTGCATGCGCTTTACCAAGCGCGGCGGCGCCATCGACCAGGAGAAGGCCAATCGGGAGATGGGCCTGGCGCTGGAATTGGGCGTCAACTACTTCGACACGGCCTACATCTATCCCGGCAGCGAGGTGTGCCTGGGCAACTTCATCGCCTCCCGGAACTGCCGGGACAGGCTGAACATCGCCACAAAGCTGCCCCAGTACCGGGTGACCCGGCGCGAGGACCTGGACCGCTTCTTTGGGGAGGAGCTGCAGCGGCTTCAGACCGACCACGTGGACTACTACCTGATGCACATGCTCAACGACGCCGAAAGCTGGGCCCGCCTGCGGGCGCTGGGCGTGGACGATTGGCTGGAGCGCAAGAAGGCCGAAGGCGCGATCCGCAACGCCGGCTTCTCGTTCCACGGCGGCACGCTGCAATTCAAGGCGCTGGTGGACGCCTGGGACTGGGACTTCTGCCAGATCCAGTTCAACTACCTGGACGAGCGCAGCCAGGCGGGCGTGGAGGGCCTGGACCACGCCGCGGGCAAGGGCCTGCCGGTGATCATCATGGAGCCGCTGCGCGGCGGAAAGCTGGCCGGCGGCCTGCCCCAGGCGGCGAAGAAGGTTTTCGACGCCGAGGACAAAAACCGCACCCCGGCGGACTGGGGCCTGCGCTGGGTGTGGAACCACCCGGGGGTCACGGTGGTGCTCTCCGGCATGAATGACGTAAGCCAGGTGGAGGAGAACTGCCGCATCGCCTCGGAAAGCCTGCCCGGCAGCCTGTCCGAAGAGGAGCTGGCGGTGTACGCCCGGGCCGTGGAGGCCATCCGCGGCGTCACGAAGGTGGGCTGCACCGGCTGCGGCTACTGCCAGCCCTGCCCCCGGGGCGTGGACATTCCCACCTGCTTCGCCGCCTACAACGACAGCTACGGCGACGGTTGGTTCACCGGCATGCGGGAGTACATGATGTGCACCACCCTGCGCAAGGTGCGCAGCAACGCCGGCCTGTGCGTGAAGTGCGGCAAGTGCGAACAGCACTGCCCCCAGCACATCGACATCCGCAACCAGCTGGACAACGTGAAAAAGCGCCTCGAAAACCCGATCTATAAGATCGCGGCCTGGGGCGCGCCGAAGATCATGAAGTATTAGTAGAGAACAGGCATGCGTCCGGAGGGCGCATATCATCCCGCGCAGCGGGATATCACCCGTTCCGAAGGAACGGATATCATTGGGGCTGTGAAAAAAGTCCCAAAGAGAAAGAAGGATTTAGCCGAGCAGGGCTTGGCTGAGTCCTTCTTTTCTGGTATCATTAAAGTG
>JBGUQG010000198.1:0-9293 GCA_045130815.1 Christensenellales bacterium | reverse complement strand
AGGGACACCGAACGCCCGGAAAACAGTCCAGTGGACTGTTTTCAGTGGTTCGAGCGCCCGGAAAACTCTCCAGTGGAGAGTTTTCAGCGAGAACGGGCCCGTCCGTGCGCGATGGGACCCGGCGCCTTGGCGCTGGGCGCGCGCGTTTGGTAGGCCCAAAGCAGGGAACAGGCAATAGGACGCCAATCCTATTGCCTACTCCGCCCCATACACGAACCTTCGCAGGGCGTAGCGGTTCATTTCCGGGTTGGTGATATTGATCTGGGAGCCGTCGTCCTGGTAGGCGCCTTCGACGGGAAGGCGGAGCTGGTCGGGGACGCCGGCGGCGAGGGCCTTTTCGCCGAGGGAGAGGAGCTGGACGGGGGACATGTTGGTGTCCATGGTGTCGGCGACGGCCTTGAACAGGGCGGACAGGCGGCCCGGGTTCCACAGGCTGGCGCGAAGCTTCTTCAGCATTGCGGAAAGCAGCTTGCGCTGGCGGCCGGTGCCGCCGAAGTCGCTGTCCAGCTTGCGGATGCGGGCGTAGAACAGGGCCTGCAGGCCGTTCAGGTGGGTGTCGTCGCCGCACCGGGCGAGGGTGGGCACCGCGTAGCCGTTGGCCTGGACGATGGCGCGGGCGTCCTCCAGCTCCCGGTTGATCTTGTTCATCTCCGCCTCGGTGACGGACAGCTCCACGCCGCCCAGGGCGTCCACCGCGTTCACCAGCGTGCGGAAGTCCACCGCCGCGTAGTGCATCAGGTTCAGGCCAAGGTTCTCGTTCAGCGTCTTCATCACCAGCGCCGGTCCGCCGTAGGCGTAGGCGGCGTTCACCTTGCCCGGGCCGTGGCCGGGGATGTCCAGCACGGTGTCCCGCAGCACGCTGGTCAGCTTCACCTGGCCGTAGCCGATGGAGGCGATCAGTATCGCGTCGCTGCGGCGGCTGTTCTCCCGGGTCGCGTCCAGCCCCAGCAGCAGTATGTTCGCCGGGGAGGAGGGCAGGCCGTCCGTCAGCGACAGGTCCGCGCCCTCCGGCTCCACCGAGAACAGCGATACCGGCAGCGCGTACAGCAGCCCCGCGCACAACAAAAACAGCGCCGCGATCAACGCGATCAGGCGCAGGCACAGCTCCGCCAGCCACCCGCCCAGGGTCTTCCTGCGGCGACGTGGCTGGCGATTGTTTTTGGCGGGGCGTCTTCGGTACGGTTCTTCGTAGTACATTGCTTTCGTGTGAGTCGAGGGGGGAACGGGGGGACGAGAGTGGAGAGTGGAAAGTGGAGTGTGGAGTTAAGGTTCAAATCCCTTCGGGATTTGTTTTGATTGATGGGAACGACCTCATCCGTCACGGCGCTGCGCGCCGTGCCACCTTCCCCTGAACCGCGCCTTCGGCGCTGGGGAAGGCTTTTGGAGGCGGCAGCGGTTATTCCTAATTCCTAATTCCTAATTCCTAACTCCTCATTCCTAATTTCTAATCCCTAAACCTCCACCGGCACGGGCTGGTTCAAAAGCGCCTGGCTGGTGGGCAGGCCTTCCAGCAATCCCTGCAGGCGGGCCAGGGCGCGGGGATTGGCGCTGGCGAGCAGGGAGGGCAGCACGCGCTGGGCCACGGCGCGGTCGAGCACGGCCAGGGGGTCGGCGCTGTCGCCCAGGGCGGGCAGCATCAGCGCGCAGTAGCGCCAGGCGTCGTCCAGGGCCCGGCGGGAGGGCATCGCGCCCAGGCGGTGCAGGCCGTCGCGCAGGCGGGCCATGCGCTCCTCGGCGGCGGCGGGCAGGGGATTCTCCGGCACGGTGAGGTTCAGCACCGCGGGGGCCTCGGGGGCGCAGGCGGCCTTGGCCCTGGGCCGCCAGGGGGCGGCGGGCTTCGGGTTCAGCCGCAGCGTGAAGCCCCGGTCCAGCGCCCGGGCGGACAGGGGACAGCCGCCGTCCTGCACGGTGAGCACCAGCCGCCAGCGGGGCCGCAGCGCGCCCTCCAGGCCGCGCAGCGGGTCCGGGGCGGGGTACAGGTTCGCGTCGTCCAGCAGCAGCACCGCCGGGGCCTGGGGCAGCGCGGACAGGGCCGCAACCCGCGGGTCATCCTTCAGCGATCCGGTCCCCGGCTCGAACACGGCGCAGCGGTCGTGCCCGGTCCAGCCCAGGGCCTCGGCCAGCATGCGGGCGGTCTCGGTCTTGCCGCTGCCCACCGGGCCGGAGAGGATCAGCACCGGGCTGAGGGCCGCGCAGGCGCACAGGTTCAGCGCCTCGGCGCGGGTGATGGCGAAGCCCGAGGCGTCGAAGCGGTTCATCACCCGCACGGCCAGGGCGTTCAGATCCAGCGTTTGCAGCGGGGGCAGGACCGGGGGCTCCGACGCGGCCTCGGCCCGGATCAGGGACATGCGCTCCAGCATGTGCTGGTTCAGCGCGAAGTCGGCGAGCCTCTGCTCCAGCGCCTCGGTGGTCAGCGTGTCCAGCGCGGCGCGGGCGTCCCGGGCGGCGGCGCGGGCCTCGTCGGCCCGTGCCTGGCTGGCCTGGGCCTCCTGGCGGGCCGCCTCGGCGCGGCTGGCGGCCTCGGCGAGCTCCGCGTCCTTCTCGGACAGCAGCTGCTTTTTCAGCTCCCGCCGCACGTCCGCGTTCTTCAGGTTCAGGTGGTCCAGCTCCGACAGTAGCGACAGCCTGCGGGCCTCCAGCGCCTCCAGGTGGCGCTCTATGCCCGACTGGCGGGCGGCCTCGCGGCAGGCGTCCAGCGAGGGGCCGAAGTCCTCCAGCGACCCCAGCGCCGACAGCAGCTCGCTCCGCAGGCCCGGGTCCTCCCAGGCGCGGCGCACCGCGTCCACGGCGCCCTCGACGGGGTTCGCCACCGGCGCGTCCGTCTGGATCGGCGCGATGGACTGGCCCAGCTGGCTCAGCCGCGAGCGCTGCCACTTTTCGTCGATCAGCTCCTGCAGGCTGCGGCCCCGGCGCGGGTTCATGCCGCTCTGCATCGCCAGGCTGCGCTGGGCCGGGGACAGCCGCGGGTCCACCGGGCGCGGCATGATGCTGCTGTCGTGGTGGATCCAGGGCTTGGGGTCGGCGGGATCGGCGGGGTCGGCGGAGGCCGCGAGGGGTTGATCGGGGACGGCCTCGTCCGTCACGGCGTCCTGCGCCGCGAGGGGGACGTCGTGGGGGCGGCGGGTCGCAGCCCCTGCGGGGACGACCTCTTCCGTCACGGCGCCGCCTTCCGCGTGGGGGAGGGCCTGGGGGACGTCGTGGGGTCGGCGGGTCGCCGCCCCTGCGGGGACGTTGGACGGACGATCTGAGATCAGACCGGCGGGGGCAGGGGGCGGAGGCAGGATCGCAAAGCGAATGCGCTGGCCGGCGAAGGCCTCCAGGTCGAAGAACTGGGCGTCCTCCGGCAGGGAGCGGTCCGCGGGGGCCAGGGTGGCCATGCCCTCCACGGGGGCCAGCTGGCAGTCGAACAGCGCCGCGCCGGGGGCGTCGTCGATCACCACCGGCGAGGTGCGGGGCACCGGGATCGGCGCGCCCTCCTCCGGCGGCGCCACCCGCTCGAAGATCGTGCCCGGGGCGGGGGCCTTCACCACGTCGGAGTAGAGTATGAAGGCGTTTTTCTCCGGCGAGCCCTCCCGGTAGTTCTTGTTCGGGCGGATCTTGTCGTTGTCGTCCGGGTGGGCCCGCAGGTCCACCTCGCAGAACAGGCCCATCTGCCGCATGCGGGCCTTGAAGTGGTAGGATTCGTTTTTGTCCGGCACCACGCGGATGCAGCCCTCCTCCGGGTAGGTTCCGGCGTAGGGCGTGTAGCGGCCCTCCGACTCCACCAACAGCGGCTTGAAGCGGAAGTAGGCTTTTTGGGGATTGTCCTCTTCAAGGACGCCGATACATAATTTTCCTGGCAGCGACATGTCTTTGACCTCCGTTTTTTTCGGCGGCGCGGGCAGAGGCTCCCGGCCTGAAGTAAACATTACCTTCATGTTAATTGTAACATCTTGAGTAGGTGTTGTCAAGCTATTCCCACGGCCAAAGGATTTCCGGGGTGTAATCGCGCTGGCGGGACCCTTCGGCGTCGAAGGGGGCGAGCAGCATGAACTCGACGTCCGCCAGCGCCGGGCGGGGCAGGGACCGGAGCACGTCGCACAGCCGGGCGGCCCCGGGGTCGGCTTCGGGCAGGGTCAGGGTCAGCCGCAGCCGGTCGCCCCGGACCTCGCGGCGCAGGCCCAGGGCGCAGCGCAGCTCGACCTCGCCCGCGCGGGTGAGGGTGAATTCGGCGGCGTCGCCCCCGCAGGCGGCGGTCAGGTCGAAGGGGCGGTACAGGAACAGCTCGTTCGGCGTGACCCGCAGGTACTGGCACAGCGCGTTCAGCGTGTCGAACTGTATGCCCCGCGCCGCGCGGCCCGACAGCGCCGTCAGCGTGGTGCGGGAGATGCCCGTGTCCGAGGATACCTTTGAGATCGTCAGCCGGCGCTCCGCCAGCAGGACGGAAAGATTGGGGATCAGCATGGGGGCCTCCTTTGGATATCCTGTTCTCGTCTTCCTCACTGTACAGCAGTTTGAACAAATTGTCAAGGAGGGTTGACAGGCGGGCAGATACGAAGTATAATCATATTGTTCAAATATCTGAACAATATGAACAGGAGGGGCGAGAATGGAGCGGATAAAAGAATTGCTCGGGATCGTGAGGACGGCGGAGCGGCAGATGCGGGATCTGAGGGAAAGGGAGCAGCTCTGCGAGGAGCTGGCCCGGAAGACCGGCGCCGCGGGGGAGGACCTGGAAGCCCTGCGGGAGGACCTGCGCCGTCGCGTGGAGGGCTGGGCCTGCGGGCAGCTGAAGGCCGCGAGGGCCATCGACCACGTTGGCAATCCCATCGCCCGGGAGGTGATGCGCTATCGCTATATCGATGCCCTGAACTGGCGCGAGATCGAGGACCGAATGGGCTATACCAGGGAGTGGCTGGCGAAGGCGGAAAGGAAGGCCCTGAAGGAGCTGGAGGAGGGCCGAAAAAATTTTTTTTGAAAGTGTGCAGAAAAGTTCCGCTTTTTTCCCCTATTATAATAGGCGTCAGGAATGGAGGGATTGGATGAGCAGGGAGGATCTGGCGTCGCGGGTGAGAAGGAAGCTGATGAAGCGCCTGGAGAAGATGGTGGACGAGCTGCCGGAGGGCGCCGTGACCGAGACCAAGAGCCAGCAGGACGAGGAGACCCGCTTTTTCAAGCTGCGGGACCTGACCGCGGCGTACAAGGACCTGGCGGGCGGGACCGCGCAGGCGGCCGGGGAGGCGGAGGACGACGTGGAGGACCTGTCGCCCATCGCGGAACTGGCGGGGGAGGACGCATGGGAGCGGTGACGATCCCCTGGGGCCCGTTCTCACCCAAGCACCGGGATTACATCCGCGGCGCGATGGGCAAGCGCATGTGCGTGGCGGAGGGCGCGATCCGCAGCGGCAAGACCATCGACCACTGCATCGTGGCGGCGGCGTACCTGGAGCACGCGCCGGACAGATTCCACCTGGCCAGCGGCAGCACCGTGGCCAACGCCAAGCTGAACATCGGCGTGTGCAACGGCTTCGGGCTGGAGAGCCTGTTCCGGGGGCGCTGCAAGTGGGGCAAGTACCGGGACAACGACGCGCTGTTCATCGGCGCGGCGGCGGGGGAGCGCATCGTGATCTTTGCCGGGGGCGGTCGGGCGGACAGCTATCGCCACATCCTGGGCAACAGCTACGGGCTGTGGATCGCCACCGAGGTCAACGAGCACTACGACTGCGCCGACAGCCGCACCAGCTTTATCAAGGTGGCCATGGGCCGCCAGCTGGCCGCGGTGAAGCCGATGACGCTGTGGGATCTGAACCCCTGCCCGCCGCGGGCCGCCATCTACCGGGAGTACATCGACAGGTACCGGGAGACGGGGCTGGCGGGCGGGTACCTGTACCAGCATTTCACGATCAGGGACAACGCCACCGTGTCGCCCCGGCGGCTGAAGGAGATCGAGAGCCGCTACGACGCGGACAGCGTGTGGTATCGCCGGGACATACTGGGCCAGCGGGTGGCCGCCGAGGGACTGGTGTACCGCCAGTTCGCCGACGCGCCGGGGCGCTACACTGTGGACGCGCCGCCGGGCCGGGTGGTCCGCGCCGCCATCGGGGTGGACTTCGGCGGCGGCAACAGCGCCCACGCGTTCTGCTGCGTGGGGTTCGTCCGGCCCGACGGGGGCGGCGGCGAGATCGCCGTGGTGCTGGACGAGTATCGGGAGCCGAAGGCCCTGACGCCCTCCGGCCTGGAGGAGGCCTTCGTCGACTTCGTGAAGCGCTGCCAGGGCCGGTGGCTGGTCACCGACGCCTGGTGCGATTCGGCGGAGCAGACCCTGATCAACGGCCTGCGCGCCGCCTGCGGCAGGCACCGGGTGCCCATCAACGTGGGCAACGCCCTGAAAAAGAACATCAACGAACGCATCCGCGCGACCTGCGCCCTGATCGGATCGGGGCGCTTTTTCGTGCGCCGCGGGTGCGACGAGACCATCGACGCCCTCTGCGCCGCCCGCTGGGACCCCGACCAGCCCGACCGCGACGTGCGCCTGGACGACGGCAGCACCAACATCGACAGCCTCGACGCGATGGAATATGCCCTGGAGCGGGATATGACCGGGATGCTGGAGGCGTGGGGATAGGGGGAGTTATATGAAGTGGTTTGGCAGCGTTCGCCCGCGGGAGGCGGGGGACGTGTTCGATCTGAAGGGGGTGCCGGGCTTCCGGACGTTCTACCGGGAGGGCATAGCGGTGTGGAAGCAGCTGTACCGCGGGGACTACGCGCCCTGGCACACCGTGGCCGCGCCCACCATCGAAAACCCCGGGGCGGTGCGGCCCATGTTCCGCATGAACGCCGCCAAGGCGCTGTGCGCCGAGCTGGCCGGGCTGGCCTGGGGCGAGCAGTGCGGCCTGCGCGTCGAAACCCCGGACGGCGACGGCGCGCTGGACGGATTCGTCAACGCCGTGCTGGCCGAAAACGGCTTCCAGGGCCGCATGCAGCAGCTGGTGGAGCAGGCGATGGCCCTGGGCGGCGGGGCCATCAAGGTGTGGGCCGAGCCGGACAAGGGAACAGGGACACCGAGCGCCTGGAAAACAGCACAGTGTGCTGCTTTCAGTGGTTCGAGCGCCCGGAAAACAGCACAGTGTGCTGTTTTCAGCGAGAACGGGCCGGTAGGCCCCCGTCGGTGGGGGCCGGAAGGCCCAAAGCAGGGAACAGGAACCGCTGCAAAGATCCGGCTGGGCTATGTCAGCGCGGACCAGTTCGTGCCGCTGGGGTGGGATGAGACCGGGGTCAGCGAGGGGGTGTTCATCTCCCGGGCGGCCAGGGACGGCGAGCGCTACACCCGGCTGGAGTGGCACCGGCTGGAGGGCGGCAGGCGCGTGATCGAGAACGCGCTGTACCGCTGCGGCGAGGGCCGGGACGCGCTGGGCGAGCGGGTGCCGCTGGACGCGCTGTATCCGGACCTGGCCGAACGGGTGGAGCTGCCCGGCGGCGGGCCGCTGTTCGCCTATTTCCGCACGCCCGTGGCCAACAACCTGGAGGACGACAGCCCGCTGGGGGTGTCCGTGTACGGCAACGCGTTGGAGACGCTGCACGCGCTGGACATCTGCTATGACAGCCTGGTCAGCGAGTTCCGGCTGGGCAGGAAGCGGATCATCGTGCCGGCGCGCTGCGTGCGCCAGGTGGTGGACCCCGCCACCGGCGTGCCGCGGCGCTACTTCGACCCGAGGGACGAGGTGTACGAGGCCTTCGCCGGGGACGACAAGGACGAGCTGCACGTGCAGGACGACAGCGTCTGCCTGCGGGTGGAGGAGCACGTGGCCGCGCTGAACGCCTTCCTGGGCGTGCTGTGCCTGCAGACCGGGTTCTCGGTGGGCTCCTTCAGCTTCGACAGCCGGGGCGGCATTCGCACCGCCACCGAGGTGGTCAGCGAAAACTCCAAGACCTTCAAGACCGTGCGCACCGTGCAGAACCAGCTGGTCCCCGCGCTGCGGCGGCTGGTGTGCGCCATCGTGGAGCTGGCCGCGCTGTCCGGCGTCGAATACCGGGGCAGGCCCGTGGCCGAGCTGGCCGAACGGGGCTTCGAGGTGAAGGCGACATTCGACGACGGCGCGGTGCAGGATCGCCAGAGCTGCGTCGACGAGGGCATTCGCCTGGTGCAGGCCGGGCTGCTCAGCCGGTTCAGCTTTCTCACCGATCCCCGCTTCGGCCAGGGCCTGACCGAGAGCGAGGCGAGGGCGGAGATCGACAGGATCGCGCGTCAGCCGGGGATGGGTTCACAGGTGTGGGAGAACGGCGCCTGAAGCCGTGAGATAAGGGGGCGGTTCCTTATCTCAATTCGATAAGACATGAAAAGTGAGAAAAGGATCCGTCCCCTTATCTCACGGAAGGGAGTATGGACCGGTACAGGCGAGGCGGCCGGAGCAGCCGCAGACGTTTGCGGGAGAGGCGTTGACGGGTGGCGGCGGAAGTGGTACAATAGCACCGAACAAAGCAGCGGCTGGTGATGGTGTGCAGAAATACGGAGAATTGCGGTCAGGAGAAATTGAAGCTGAATTTGGTGAATTGAACACCAGAGAGATCATCTTAACGAATGAGCGCGTTTTGCATATAAAAGAGCATCATCCACAAGACTACACGCTTTTCAAGGAATACGGTCAAAAGACAGTTATGGATCCAGACATTATTGTCCGGGACATGAAAAACGAGGGTACTGTTTTCATGATAACGCGATTGGAAAAAACGAATCTAAACGCGATCATACGGCTGTCTGTTGCGAATAGTGACAATCCAGGCTTATTGAACTCGATAATGACGTTTTATCGAATTCGAACCAAGAATTTGGTGAAACTGATGGAAAAACATAAAGTGCTTTACAATCGCTTGTAACTGTGCTATACTGCAATTGGAGAGAGTCCGAAGTAGAGATTGTGCTGCTACGCACCCTCGAGGTCAAAAGAAATGCGGGAAGGGGCACACCCGCCGGACGTTCTCCGATACAGTGGAGGGCTATCAGTACGCTGATAGCCCATAATTATCTAACTATCCGCCTGCGGGCGGTTTTTTGATGGGAGGAAACGGATTATGGATGACAAGGCATAGAAGATCGTTCGGGATTATATCTGGGAGCATCTTGACAAGTCTGACGAGCTGGCCGCGGTGAACTTCAGTTTTGAAGTCTATGTGGTCTGGAAGGCCAAGGCGCTTCAGAACTGGAAGTACCTGATCTCCAGCTCGCTGCTGGATGGCATGTACTACGAGCTGACCTACAACGGCGACAAGCAGGAATGGTACCTGGATGCCTACAAGAAGTTTGAGAACCGCGTGGT
>JBGUQG010000197.1:0-4091 GCA_045130815.1 Christensenellales bacterium | reverse complement strand
CATGAACATGTTGTTCTGGTAGTGGGCCCAGTGGCCGGAGATCACCCACAGCTTCTTCTTGTTGATCAGCGGGGCGGAGATCTCGGTGTAGCCGTGCTTCAGCTGCAGCTTGCGGGAATAGGCCAGCAGCGTCTGGTACAGCTTCCAGCCCCGGGGCAGCCAGTAGGGCATGCCGGGGGCCGTCTCGTCGAACATGAACAGGTCCAGCTCCTTGCCGATCTTCTTGTGGTCCCGCTCCTGGGCCTCCTTGATCATGGCCAGGTGGGCCTTCAGCTGCTGCTGGTCCGGGAAGGCGTACACGTACACGCGCTGCAGGGAATCCCGCTTCTCGTCGCCGCGCCAGTAGGCGCTGGAGACGGCGCGGATCTTGTAGGCCACGGACAGAAGCTCCGCGGAATTCTCCACATGGGGGCCGCGGCACAGATCCACGAAGTCGTCGCCGGTATAATACACGGTGATCGTCTCGCCCTCGGGCAGGTCGTTGATGAGTTCTTCCTTGTACTTCTGGCCCTTGAAGATCTCCAAAGCCTCGGCCTTGGTGACCTCCTTGCGGGTCCAGGCCTCCCTGCGCTTCATGATCTCCTTCATCTTGGCCTCGATCTGGGGGAATTCCTCGGTGGAAATGCCCCGGGGCAGCAGGAAATCATAGTACATGCCGTCGGCGATCTGCGGCCCGATGGCGATCTGCACGTTCTCCCGGCCGAAGATCTCCATCACGGCCTTGGCCAGTATGTGCGCCAGTGAATGGCGGTAGACCTCCAGGAATTGCTCTTTCTCCATTTTCAACCTCTCCTTCTTCCATTATGGATTTGTCCTTGTTGCCTGCGGTGGTATCGGGCGGAGCTTGCGCCTCCGCCCAATAAAAACAGCGTCCGTCCCTGTGCCGGGACGGACGCCTTGCATCCGTGGTTCCACCCTGCTGACGGCCTGGGCCGTCGCTTGATCGCGCTGTATCGCGCGCGAAACGCCTGTCATCGGGGGATGGTATCCCGCAACGGTTGCGGCGCGGGCTTCCAGCCGACGGCCCCCGCTCTCTTGCGCACCTCTTTGCGAAACGTGTTCCCCGTCATTTGACGGATTGGAATGATTGTAGCATGTTTGACGGGGGTTGTCAATGCGAGAAGAGTAAAATCTCGGGACACAACACAGGGGGGACGGCTCTCTGTGTTGCCGGGATTTGTCAGTCAAACAATACTGTCCAATCATCAGGCCGATGATATGCTTCAAAGCACATCCGAATCTGTTCTTCGCTGCATTTCTCCTCAGCCAACGGAGGGAATTCATCAATTGAGAAGAATCCGCTTTCAGACGTTTCGTTGTTTGCGACAAATCCTCCTCCGATAATCTCACACAAGTAGAATATCTTGACCACACCATACGCATATGGCGGAGAGTTATGCTTGTCCCTGTCCTGTACAGCTATGACCATTTTGACGGAAACATCCAGCCCGGCTTCTTCTTTTGTCTCTTTGATTGCATTTTCCATAGGAGAAAGGTTGAACTCGCACCAGCCTCCGGGCATTGACCATTTGCCTTTTTCGCAAACCAGCAGGATTCGTCCATCGCTGAAAACCGCCGCGCGCGTGTCAACCTTCGGTGTTTGGTACCCTTCGTCCCCACAAAACAAGCCGGTAATCTTCTCGGCGGGCACATCTGACCTCATCAGCATCATTTCCGCCGCGATATCCCGGATACGCTGATAACGCTCTTTATCGTAAATGTCATGTCCATAGTAGAGGCCCGCCTGTGCAAGGCTCTGGAGCTCTTTGGCCCATTCCACAATCTGATCCATTTTCTCCCTCCCGCAGAGCCCGATTTGTCGATTCAAGGCAAGAATACCTCATCAAAGATGGATGTTATGGTCCGGCCTCCGGCCCAAATAAGATCCAATCTTACTTTGGCCGGAGGCCGGGCTGCGTCAACCGTTTATCGCCCGGATCCCGTTCACCTCCAGCGTCGTCTCGCCGCCCACGGTCCTGCCGGTGAGGGCGTCGGCGCCCCGGGGCAGGGTCAGGGTGACGGGCGCGCCGGTGAAGTTCATCACGAACAGCGTGTCCCCGCGGCGGGCCACGTCCACGCCGGCGGGCAGGTTTTCGATCAGCGGGGCGATGCCGGCCCTGTCGAAGGCGTCCGCGTAGAACATGTCCAGGAAATCGGGGGACGGGCGGGTGGCGATGTAGCAGGCCCGGCCCGCGCCGAGGGCGTTCTCGGTCACGCAGGGCTCGCCGGCGTAGAAGTCCTTCTCATAGGCCCCCAGCACCTTCGCGGTCTCGGCGTGGATCAGCTCGCACAGCTCGACGCAGGGATGGGACTGCCCGTTCATGAAGATGCCGTTCTTCTCGCCGTCGTACAGCGCGTCGATGTCCTCGATCCAGATACCCAGCGCCCTTCTCAGCGGGCCGGGGAAGCCGCCCAGGAAGCACAGGTCGTCCTGATCCACCCGGCCGGTCATGGCGGTGCACACCAGCGTGCCGCCGCGCTCCACGAATTCGGTCAGCCGCTCGGCCGCGCCGGGGCGCAGCATGTACAGCATCGGGGCGGCGATCAGCCTGTAGGGCGCAAAGTCGCGGCTTTCGTCGATCACGTCCACGTCCACGCCCCGGCGCTTCAGGGCGCGGTAGTGCTCCAGCACCACGTCCATGTAGTGCTTCTCCCGGCGGGGGCCCTGGCAGTCCTCCAGCGCCCAGCGGTTCTGCACGTCGTACAGCAGCGCCACCTTCGCCCCGGGCATGGCGCCCTGGATGCCGTTCAGCGCCGCCAGCGCGTCGCCCACCGATTGCACGTCCCTGAACACCCGGGTGTGCTCGTGGCCGCTGTGGCCCACCACCGCGCCGTGGAACTTTTCGCTGGCCCCGCGGCTCTTGCGCCACTGGAAGTACTGCACCGTGTCCGCGCCGTGGGCCACCGCCTGCAGGCTGGACAGCAGATGCATTCCCGGCTTCTTCAGCTTGCACACCGGCTGCCAGTTCACCTGGCTGGGGGTGGACTCCATCAGCGCGAAGGGCTTCTGCTTCAGACAGCGCATCATGTCGAAATTGAAGGCCGCGCCCATGGCGGTCCGCTCGACGTCCGCCTCGCCCCAGCGTGGATAGCTGTCGTAGCTGGCGAAGTCCATGTCCCCGGAGAACTCGAAGTAGTCCAGGCCCCCAAACAGCTCCATCAGGTTGGTGGTGACGGGCAGATCGGGGGTCAGCGCGCGCAGCGGCTCGGCCTCAGCCCGCATGAAGTCCGCGGTCTGGCGGGTCACGAAGCGCCGCCAGGCCAGGTTCAGCCCGTGCAGCCCGGTCTCGCCGACGGGGGAGGGGCTGTGCAGCTGGCTCCAGTCGGTGTACTTCTTGCTCCAGAAGCCGGTCCACCAGGCGTGGTTCAGCGCGTCCAGCGTGCCGTAGCGGTCCTTCAGGAAGTCCCGGAAGGCCTGCTGGCACAGCTCGCAGTGGCACTCGCCGCTGTATTCGTTGGAAATGTGCCAGCCCACCACCGCCGGGTGATGGCCGAAGCGGGTGGCCAGCGCGGTGTTCATCTTATTGACGAAGCCCCGGTACACCGGCGAGGTGAAGCAGTGGTTGTGGCGCTCGCCGTGCAGGTTGCGGGCGCCGTCGGGCCGCACCCGCAGCACCTGGGGGTACTTCTGACTCATCCAGGCCGGGCGCGCGCCGCTGGGCGTGGCCAGGAAGGCGGAGATGCCCGCGGCGTGCAGGCGATCCAGCACGTCCTGCAGCCAGTCGAAGTCGTATTCGCCCTCCGCCGGCTCCAGCGCCGACCAGGCGAAAATGCCGACGCTCATCAAATTGCAGCCCGCCAGCTTCATCAGGCGGATGTCTTCGTCCAGGATCTCCGGGCAGTCGCGCCACTGGTCGGGATTGTAGTCGCCGCCGTGGCCCAGGAAGGGCAGCTTCAGTTCGGGCATGTCGCACCTCCGATGATGTTTCTGTATGGTAACTGTTTGGTCGGTCGAATTGTGGTTTATTGAAGTACATGCGGAAGAGCCAAGGGTAGGTCGAAGGGAACAGGGACACCGAACGCCCGGAAAACTCTCCAGTGGAGAGTTTTCAGTGAGGTGGGGTCGGTAGACCCAAGGGAACAGGGAACAG
>JBGUQG010000196.1:0-9030 GCA_045130815.1 Christensenellales bacterium | reverse complement strand
AACCGCTTAAAGCGGATGCTGGAGCTGGGCACCCCGGATATCATCGTGCGCAATGAAAAGCGCATGCTGCAGGAAGCCGTGGACGCCCTGATCGACAACGGCCGCCGCGGACGGCCCGTCACCGGCCCCGGCAACCGGCCCTTAAAGAGCCTGTCCGACCTGCTGCGCGGCAAGCAGGGCCGTTTCCGCCAGAACCTGCTGGGCAAGCGCGTGGACTATTCCGGCCGCAGCGTTATCGTGGTCGGGCCGGAACTCAAGCTGTACCAGTGCGGCCTGCCCAAGGAGATGGCGCTGGAGCTGTTCAAGCCCTTCGTCATCGAGCGCCTGGTGAACCAGGGCATGGCCGTGAACGTGAAGACCGCCAAGCGCGCCGTGGAGCGCCTGCGCCCCGAGGTGTGGGACGTGCTGGAGAGCGTGATCAAGGATCACCCGGTGATGCTGAACCGCGCGCCCACGCTGCACCGCCTGGGCATCCAGGCCTTCGAGCCCATCCTGGTCGAAGGCAAGGCCCTGAAGCTGCACCCGCTGTGCTGCACCGCCTTCAACGCCGACTTCGACGGCGACCAGATGGCCGTGCACGTGCCGCTGTCCATGGAGGCCCAGGCCGAGGCCCGCTTCCTGATGCTGGCGGCCAACAACATCCTCAAGCCCCAGGACGGCAAGCCCGTCGTCTGCCCGACGCAGGACATGGTTCTGGGCTGCTACTACCTGACCCTGGAGCACGAGGGCCTGAAGGGCACCGGCAAGGTGTTTACCGACGAGGACGAGGCCCTGATGGCCTACGCCACCGGCGAGCTGGCCCTGGAAGCCCCCTGCAGGATCCGCATGACCAAGGAGATCGACGGCGTCACGCATTCGCGCATCATCGATACCACCATCGGCCGCGTGATCTTCAACGAGGCCATCCCCCAGGACCTGGGCATGCAGAAGCGGGAGACCGTGGACGACATGTTCAAGCTGGAGATCGACGAGGTCGTGGGCAAGAAGCAGCTGGCGAAGATCATCGACATCTGCTATCGCAGGCACGGCGTCACCCGCACCAGCAAGATGCTGGATGACATCAAGGCGCTGGGCTACGGCTATTCCACCCGCGCGGCGCTGACCGTGTCCGTGGCGGACATCATCGTGCCCGAGGCCAAGAAGCAGATCCTGGCCGACGCCGACGCCCAGGTGCAGCAGGTCGAGCGCCAGTTCAAGCGCGGCCGCATGTCCGAAAACGAGCGCTACACCAACGTCATCAAGATCTGGGAGGAAGCCACCAACGATGTCACCAAGCAGGTGCTGGCCAACCTGGAGAAGTTCAACCCCATCAACATGATGGCGGATTCCGGCGCCCGCGGCTCCACGAACCAGATCCGCCAGCTGGCCGGCATGCGCGGCCTGATGGCTTCGCCTACCGGCAAGACCATCGAGCTGCCCATCAAGGCCAACTTCCGCGAGGGCCTGAGCGTGCTGGAGTTCTTCCTGTCCTCCCACGGCAGCCGCAAGTCCCTGGCAGACACCGCCATGAAGACCGCCGACTCGGGCTACATGACCCGCCGTCTCGTGGACGTGTCCCAGGAGAACATCGTGCGCGAGGTGGACTGCTTCGCGGCCCGCGGCGAGCGCGTGCGCGGCATGAAGGTGCGCGCCATCGGCCAGCCCGGCAACATCATCGAGGATCTGAACGACCGCATCCGCGGCCGCGTGGCGGCGGAGGACGTGATCGATCCCGCCACCGGCGAGGTCATCGTCCAGGCCGACGAGCTGATCACCTACGACCTGGCCAACCGCATCTGCGCGGCGGGCATCGAGGAGGTCACCATCCGCAGCGTGCTGACCTGCCAGTCTCACGTGGGCGTGTGCGCCAAGTGCTACGGCGCGAACATGACCAACGGCAAGCTGGTGGACGTGGGCGAGGCCGTGGGCATCATCGCGGCCCAGTCCATCGGCGAGCCCGGCACCCAGCTGACCATGCGTACCTTCCACACCGGCGGCGTCGCCACCGGCGAGGATATCACCCAGGGTCTGCCCCGCGTCGAGGAGCTGTTCGAGGCCCGCAAGCCCAAGCGCGAAGCCACGCTGGCGGACATCGGCGGCACCGTGCACATCACCACCGACGCCAAGAAGCGCCGCAAGCTGATCATCCAGTCCAACGAGGGCGACGCCGAGACCAAGGAGTATCCGATCAACTACGGCTCCAAGCTGAAGGTGGAGGACGGCGACACCGTCTCCGCCGGCGACGAGCTGATCGAAGGCTCCATTAACCCCCACGACCTGCTGCGCATACTGGGCGTGAAGGCCGTTCAGGACTACCTGGTCAAGGAGGTCCAGAGCGTGTACCGCAGCCAGGGCGTCGAGATCGTGGACAAGCACATCGAGGTCATCGTGCGCCAGATGCTGCGCAAGGTCAAGGTGGAGGAGGCCAACGACACCGACCTGCTGCCCGGCGCGCTGGTGGACATCTTCCGCTTTGACCAGGCCAACCGCAAGACGCTGGAGGCCGGCGGACGTCCCGCCACCGCCAAGCGCACGCTGCTGGGCATCACCAAGGCGGCCCTGGCCACCGAGTCCTTCCTGTCCGCGGCCTCCTTCCAGGAGACCACCCGCGTGCTGACCGAGGCCGCGATCAAGGGCAAGACCGACCCGCTGCTGGGCCTGAAGGAGAACGTGATCATCGGCAAGCAGATCCCCGCCGGCACCGGCCTGAAGCGCTACGCGAACATCGAGATCCACGAGGCGTATTGATCAAATAACGGAATATGAAAACGGCGGCCCCGCGAAAAGCGGGGCCGCTGATTATATATGCCTGAAGGAAGCTGTGCCGCGCCTACTTGACCTTGATCTTTTTGTACGCGGACCACTTGGAAGTGACGTATTTCTTCGTCTTGCCGACGGTTTTGTACGATCGGACGCGGACGTAATACGTCTTCCCGGCGGTCAGCTTCCTGATGACCTTCTTTGAAACTGCCTTGCTGACGGTCACGGTCTTTGCGCCGGAAAAATCCTTCTTCAAGCCGTACTGCACCTCGTACCCGCTGACGGTGCCGTCCTTGGTCCAACTGGCGGTCAGCCGCTTCGCGCCCGCCGTCAGCTTGAGCCCCTTCACCGGCATCGGCTTGATCGCGAAGCTGGCTTTCTGCGTACCGGCGTACTTGCCCTTGCCACGGACGGTCACGGTGGCCTTGCCGGGCTTTGTGTTGTTCCCGTAGGTGACCGTGTAGTCCGTGTTCGCCCGGAGCACTTTGCCTTCCAGCCTGACCGTCACGGCGGGCTTCAACGCCTTGCCGGTGTAGGTGTAAGCAGATTTCTTGAGGGTCACCTGCGCGTCATTGAGGCTGGCAGGCTCGGGCGTGGCGGTGGGCTCGGGCGTGGCGGTGGGCCTGAGCGTCGGGACCGGCGTGGCGTTGGGGTCGGGCAAAACGTGGAGGGTGACGTTCCGCAGGCTGTAAGGGATTTTGTTTTTATCGCTGTCGAAGGTATACACATAGGTGCTCAGGGTCGCGGTGCCCGCCATTTTGGGCTTCAGGTCGACATAAAACCTTTCTTGCCACAGGCTGTCGACTTTTTCCTGCGCGCCTTCCCAGCCGGTGTCGATGATCTGAATGTAAGCGTCCTTGTCCACCCGGTAGGAAACGCCGTGTGCTTCGGATCTGTACAGCAAGCTCTCTGTGTAATAGACGCGCAGGGTGTCGGTCGTTCCCAGCTCAACCGCATACTCTGTCTGGTCAGGGATGAGCCAATAGCCCGGGTTTTTTTCGTCCGGCACGAGCGTGTGCGTCGGCGACGGCGTGGGGGGTGCCGTGGGCGTCGCCGTGGGCAGCGGGCCGTCGGTTGCCGTGAAGGTAACGCTGCTCCACTTGTCGGGCGAGCCCGGAACACTCGCGCGGATGGTGTAGGTTCCGGGATCGTTGAGCTTCAATGTCGCGTACTGCGCGCCCTCGCCCGAGAATGAAAACTCACTGTAGTTCGAAAGGCTCTTCGAATCGATGACGGTGCCGCCCCGCAGGACCTCCACGGTCATGGGCATGAGCTTCCAGGAATCCGCGCTGCCGGAGAAGGCGCTGTTGCTGAAGCGGCACCAAAGCTCCACGTCGCCCGTCTTTACGGTCGCGCCGTCCGCGGGCTTTGTGATGGTCACCATGCTGCCCGCGTCGGTGGCCTTGACGGACTTCCCGACGGACGAATACTCCGGCCCGGCGAGCTCCGCAGCGGCATCCTCCGCGCCGGGCAGCGCGATTTCGAGTGCCTCAACGGCTTCCTCCGCCGGTTTGGCGACGATCTCTTCCTCCGCGAATCCCGCAAACAGCATTCCGATTGTCAAAGCCAGCGCCAGAAGCGCTGCCGGCCACCGAGCCTTTTTCATGACGTTCAACTCCTTTAACAATTCGATAAACGCATTATAGCATCTTCTATCCGGAATGTCAATCTGCATCCACCTCCGCTTCCAGCCTTTGTACCAGCTGCCGAATGCGCTCCCGGACCTCGCTCTGCCGGAGGAACTGGTCCTCCTGCGAGAGCGTGGAATCGCTCATGATGGCCAGTCCGGGACGGGGTCGCCCCTTACCGGCGTCAGGTTCTCCAGACGATTCAAATCTTTATCGTACGCATCCCAAAGCTCCATGGCATTCCCCTCCAATAGTCCAGCCAGCGCATCCGGCAGCGGCGATTCGGCCTCGATCACTTTCCCGGTCACGGGGTGGACCAGTCGAATATAGGTGGAGTGCAGCGCGAAGCGCCCGGGCAGCTGCGGCAGCTCCGTTCCATAGAGGAAGTCGCCCGCCACGGGGTGGCCCAGGTGGGCCATGTGTACCCGGATCTGGTGGGTGCGTCCCGTCTCCAGCCGCAGGCGCACCAGGGAGAAGCGCTCGCCCGACTCCACCACCCGGTAGCGGGTCACGGCGGGCCTGCCGCGCTCGAGATCCACCGCCCGGCGCACGGTGGCCCCCTCCGCCTTGGCGATGGGCGCGTCGATCACGCCCTCGCCGGTCATGAAGCCCTCCACCACGGCCAGGTACTCCCGCGTGAAGACGTCGGTGTGCAGCTGCCTTTGCAGCCGCTGGGCGGCGTGGGCGTTCATCGCGGCGGCCATCAGGCCGCTGGTGCCCTTGTCCAGCCGGTTCAGCGGGCGGAACACGAAGCCGGGCCGGTCCCGGAACAGCCAGGCCAGCCGGTTCTCCAGCGTGCCCCCGGGCTGCTTCGGCGAGCACTGGGTGGCCAGCGGGGCGGGCTTGTCGATGAGTATGAGGTCCTCGTCCTCATACACGAGGTTCACCGGTCCCGCCTCCGGCGCGACGGCCTTGTCCGCGGGGGCGTCCTCCAGCGCCACGGTCACCGCGTCGCCGGGGGAGAGGAGGCGGTCGGCGCGCGCCGCTTCGCCGTTCACGCGCAGCCCGCCGGCGGCCTTCAATGCGCGGAACTGGCCGTAGGAAACGCCCATGTCGCCGCGCACGAAGTATTTGACCTTGCGCCCGGCGTCCTTCTCGGCGGCGACGGCGGTGAGCAATCTCATTTGGACCTCCATCACAAAAAAACCGATCGCTTTGATTTCCGTTTTATCGGGAAGATCAAGCGGCCGGTTTCCTTTTTAGAAGCGTTTTGATAGTTTGGCACGGGCGAGCCCTTACAGGGCGCGCTCCACCCTCTTGCTGCGCAGGCAGCGGGTGCACACGGACAAGCGCTTCGGTACGCCATTGACCAGAACGCGAACCTTCTGCGTGTTCGGAGCCCAGGTGCGGCGCGTTTTGCGGTTGGAGTGGCTGACGTTGTTGCCATACACGACGCCCTTGCCGCAGATCTCACAATACTTTCCCATACTCTATCACACCTCCTTCAAGGATAAGTCCACATCAAAACATTGGAATTATAGCATTTCCCGCACCAAAACGCAAGGGCTGGGTATGTAAAAGTTCCTGAAAAGCGCAAAATTAACCGGCGCAGCGCAAAATAACGATCATTTATTCCCCGAAGGCCGGGGGTTTTGCTTGCATAATTGTGAAAAAAAAGGTATACTGTTAGAAGGAGTGCATAGGTTGCGCCTGTACGACGGAGCTGAAGGCTTCAGGCCCCGACGAAAAGGGAGGTAAAATCATGGATTGCAAGTTCAATACCGAACTCGGCGTTGTCACCGTTAATGATGATGTGATTGTGCGCGTCGCGGGCTACGCGGCGCTGGATTGCTATGGCATCGTGGGCATGGCCTCCAAGCGGGGCACGGACGGCCTGGTGCAGATGATGGGCCGTGAAAACCTGGGCCGCGGCGTGAAGATCCGCAGCTCGGGCGACAAGGTGGATATCGACCTGTTCATCATCGTGGAATACGGCATTTCGATCAGCGCCGTCGCCGCGGCGATCATCGAGACCGTGAAGTACAAGGTGGAGCATCTCACCGGCGTGCCGGTCGGCCGCGTGAATGTCTGCGTCGAGGACATCCGCGTCTGATTTGCGCCGCGGAACCAGTGGGAGGAAAGACTATGGCAAGCAAGAAGATAGACGGCATACTGCTCAAGGAGATGTTCGTCTCCGGCGCGGCACTGCTGACCAATAACCGCGACAGCGTGGACGCGCTGAACGTGTTCCCCGTGCCCGATGGCGACACGGGCACCAACATGTCGCAGACCATCAACTCGGCCATCAAGGAGATCAACGCCAAGCCCATCACCAGCGTGGCGGACGTCGCAGGCGCGGCGGCCCGGGGCGCGCTGAAGGGCGCGCGGGGCAACTCCGGCGTCATACTCAGCCAGATCCTGCGCGGCTTCGCCCGGGCGATGGACGGCCATGAGGAGATCGACGGCACAGTGCTGGCCGCGGCGCTGCGCTCCGGCGCGAACACCGCCTACAAGGCGGTCATGAAGCCCAAGGAGGGCACGATCCTCACCGTGATCCGCGTGATCGCGGAGGAGGCCGAGGAGGCCTGGGACAAGCAGGGCGACGTGGTGGAGCTGTTCAGGCTGGTGCTCTCCACCGGCGACGCGATCCTCAAGCGCACGCCGGAGATGCTGCCGGTATTGAAGCAGGCCGGCGTGGTGGACAGCGGCGGCATGGGCCTGATGATGGTGCTGCGGGGCATGTACGCGGCCTTGACCGGCGAGGCGGTGGACGCCGTCACCGAGGTCAAGCCCGACGGCGTGCCCATGCCCGGCGAGTTCGTGGACGACCACGACGCCATCGGCGAGATCAAGTTCGGCTACTGCACCGAGTTCATCGTGTCCCATCCCCGGCCCGACATCCGGGACAGCGACGTGGTGCGCCTGCGCCGCAGGCTGGAGCGCATGGGCGACTGCGTGCTGGTCATCTCCGACATGAACGTGGTGAAGGTGCACGTGCACACCAACGAGCCCGGCAAGGCCCTGCAATACGCGCTGGAGCTGGGCGAGCTGGATTCCATCAAGATCGACAACATGATGGAGGAGCGCCGGGAGCGCGAGGCCAAGCAGGCCGCCGAGGCCGCCGCGAAGGCCGCCGAGCAGAAGGACTACGGCATCGTGGCCGTGGCCCTGGGCGAGGGCCTGACCGAGATCTTCCGCAACCTGAACGTGGACCAGGTGGTGGACGGCGGCCAGACCATGAATCCCAGCATCCAGGACCTGGCCAAGGCGGCGGATGCCACCAACGCGAAAAACGTGATCATACTGCCCAACAACACCAACATCATCCTGGCGGCGCAGCAGGCCAGCGAGCTGACCGAGCGCAACGTGATCGTGCTGCCCACCAAGTCGGTGCCCATGGGCATTTCCGCGGCGCTGGCCTTCGATCCCGCCGTCAGCCCGGAGGAGAACGAAAGGGTTATGACCGAGGCCGCCGAGACCGTGCATACCGCCTCCATCACCTACGCCGTGCGCGACACCAACTACGACGGCCGGGAGATCCACGAGGGCGACATCATGGCCATGGTGGACAACAAGCTCAGCCTGCTGGGCGACGACGTTTCCCAGGTGGCCAAGGACGTCACCGATACCATGGTCGGCGAAGATTCCGCACTGATCACCATCTACTACGGCGAGGAGATCGCCGAGGCAGACGCCCAGGCCCTGCGGGACGCGCTGGCAGAGAAGTATACCGACTGCGATGTGGAGCTGCAAATGGGCGGCCAGCCGCTGTATTACTACCTGATCGCGGTGGAGTGAATCAGGCAATAGGAATAGTGAAGGGAACAGGGAACAGGGACACCGAACGCCCGGAAAACAGTCCGGTGGACTGTTTTCAGCGAGAACGGGCCCGTCCGTGCGCGATGGGACCCAGCGCCTTGGCGCTGGGCGCGCGCGTTTGGTAGGCCCAAAGCAGGGAACAGGAATAGTGCAGGCAACAGGTGAGGGGCGGCGTTGCGCTGCCCGCCACAGCCTTCCCCTTTGGGGAAGGTGGCACGGCGAAGCCGTGACGGATGAGGTTGATCTTGTTCCGTCGCTTGCGGTTCGTCGTACCGGCGGGTGTGCCACGGCGCCCCTGCGCCGATTCATCCAGCGCAATCGATCTCCCTTGGAATCCGGAGGTTATCATGAAGATCATCCCCTATGACGGGCAGTACCGCGACGATATGATTTTCGTGGTGCTGTCGGCCAAGGACGCGCTGGGCCGCGTGCCCCGCCTGAACCCGGATTTGCTGGATGTGAAGGGGAACTACCTGGACAAGGGCGACGGCTTCTTCCTGGCGCTGGATGAGAACAACCGGGTGATCGGCTGTATCGGCTACAGCCGGATTCCCGGCGCCGACGCGGCCTTCCTGCACCGGCTGTTCATCAAGCCGACGCTCAAGCGCCGGGGCATAGGCTCCGCACTGCTTGAGACCTGCGAATCGGCCATGCGCGCGGCGGGCATCCGCGTCTCCCGCGTCCATCTGGGCGAGCCCCGCGAGCAATGGTTTGAATCCTACGCCTTCTATCCCAAACACGGCTACACCGAAGACGGCTACAGAACCATGCGCAAACCATTATAGTACACCCCCACTATTCCTGTTCCCTGTTGCCCGGGTCTACCGACCCCACCGACGGGGGCCTACCGGCCCGTTCTCGCTGAAAACAGCACACTGTGCTGTTTTCCGGGCGCTCGAACCAC
>JBGUQG010000195.1:0-3468 GCA_045130815.1 Christensenellales bacterium | reverse complement strand
ACACCGAGCGCCCGGAAAACGGCACAGTGCGCCGTTTTCAGTGGTTCGAGCGCCCGGAAAACAGCACAGTGTGCTGTTTTCAGCGAGGACGGGCCGGTAGGCCCCCGTCGGTGGGGTCGGCAGACCCAGGGAACAGGGAGCAGGGAACAGGGAACAGGAATAGTGGCTGCCGCGTCCAAACAGAAGGCGCCGGCCTTGGCTTCCCATTTCCAATTAAAAAGGGAGAAATCGATCATGAAGAGGATTATCATTCTGCTGCTCGCGCTGTGCCTGCTCCTTCCCGCGGCGGTGGCGGAGGACGACGGGAGCGAGCGGTTTGTGGGCGCGTGGCAGGACCCGGCGTTCGGCCGGGCGGTGCTGCGCATCATGCCCGGGGAGGAAGGCGGCTGCAGCGCCGTGCTGACCTGGGGCAGCTCCGCCGACAGCGAAGGTGTTTGGAGCATGGACCTGGCGTATGACGCCGAAGCGGACGCGATGGTCTACACCGGCGGCACGATGGCCCTGGTCACCTACGGCGAGGACGGCGGCGTGCTGTCCGACCAGGTGCGCTGGGACGACGCCGAGGGCGGCTTCACGCTGTCCGACGGCAAGCTGCTGTGGTCCGATTCCCGGGAGGAGCGGGCCTCGGAGTTTGCCTTCCTGCCGATGGAAAAGCGGACACCGGAGGCCGACGAGCTGAAGGAGCGCTATTTCGGGGCGATTGCCGACTGGGCCCCGGGCACGGCGGGCAGCTCGCTGAAGCTGGCGGCGCTGTGCGCCGACGTGATGGGCCTGGCCGACGAATATGCCCTGTGGGACGCGGACGCGCCCGCGCTGCGCGAAAACCTGCTGGACGCCTGGAGCTCGCTGGACGAGACGACGAAGCGCCGCTTCGACGAGGGCCTGCCCGAGGTCGAGGCGCTGGTGGAGGCAGCGATCGGGGACTACGCCCCGGTGGCCGGCCAGTTCGAGGACGCCGGCGCCTGGACGATGCCTTACCTGGTCGGGGACGAGGCGGCCCGCCTGTCCTTCCGGGCGCTGATGGAGTACACCCACGCGATGGGGGAATAATCGACTGCCCGCGGTCTGGAGTCAACATAAAGTTAACATCCGGGCCGCGCGTTTTCTATTGACAGCGGCTAATTAATTTGATAAAATCAATTTGCAAGCAAAATAAAAGGAGGTTCATATCATGAGCATCTATGATTACACCGTCAAGGCGCGCAAAGGTGCCACGCTGAATATGGCCGACCTGAAGGGCAAGGTGCTGCTGATCGTCAACACCGCCACCGGCTGCGGCTTCACTCCCCAGTACGCCGCGATCGAGGCGCTGTACGAGAAGTATCACGACCAGGGCTTCGAGGTGCTGGACTTCCCCTGCAACCAGTTCGGCCACCAGGCTCCCGGCGACGAGAGCGAGATCCACGAGTTCTGCACCGCCAAGTATCAGACGCAGTTCGACCAGCTGGCCAAGATCGAGGTCAACGGCGAGGGCGAGGAGCCGCTGTACACCTACCTGAAGCAGGTCGCCCCCCAGGAGAAGACCGAGGGCATCAAGAACAAGGCCGCCATGGCGATGATCGCCAAGATCAGCACCACCTGCAAGCAGCCCAACGACATCAAGTGGAACTTCACCAAGTTTTTGGTGGACCGGGAGGGCAACGTGGTCAAGCGCTATGATCCCACCAGCGACCCTGCCTCCTTCGACGCGGACATCGCCGCGCTGATCTGACATGGCGGACCGCTACGAGGCGCTGCGCCTGCGCAACCAGCTGTGCTTTCCGCTGTACCTGTGCGCGAAGGAGCTCGCGCGGCGCTATCAACCGCTGTTGGATAAGCTGAACCTGACCTACACACAATACGTGGTGATGATGTACTTCTGGGAGATGGGCCATGCCAGCGCCGGGGAGGTCAGCCGCGCGCTGCTGCTGGACCCCAGCACGCTGACCCCCATCCTCAAGAAGCTGGAGCGGAAGGGCTACCTGGCCCGGCGGCGCGACCCGGAGGACGGGCGCAGCCTGGCGGTGGCCCTGACCCCGGCGGGCGAGGCCCTGAAGGATCAGGCGCTGTGCGTGCCGGGGCGCATGGCCGACTGCCTGGGCCTGTCCGGCGAGGAGGCCGCGCAGCTGGGCGGCCTGCTTGGTAAAATACTGAACAATATGGAAAAGGAGCTGTGAAGCATGTCTGTGATCAACGTGACGAAGGCCGATTTTGACGAAGTGGTTTTGAAGAGCAACGTGCCGGTGCTGGTGGATTTCAACGCGGGCTGGTGCGGCCCCTGCCGGGCCATGAAGCCCATGCTGGACGAGCTGGCCGAGGGCGACCCGGGCTATGTGATCGCCTCCGTCGACATCGATTCCGAGGACGAGCTGGCCGAGGAGTACGACGTGACCTCGATCCCCTGCCTGGTGGTGTTCAAGGGCGGCGAGGAGGTCAACCGCAGCGTGGGTCTGATCCCCAAGGAAGCCATCGCCGAGCTGGTGGAGGGCTGAGACAATGCATGACATCGTCGTGATCGGGGCGGGCCCGGCGGGCATGACCGCCGCCATCTACGCACGCCGCGCCGCCAAGACGGTGCTGGTGCTGGAGGCCCTGACCCCCGGCGGCCAGATCATCAACACGCCGGACATCGAAAACTATCCGGTGGAGGCCCACATCTCCGGCTTCGACTTCTCCAATCGCCTGCACCGGCAGGCCCTGGGCCTGGGCGCGGAGTTCGCCCTGGAAAAGGCCGTGGAGATCCGGGACGAGGGCGACAAAAAGGTGGTCGTCACCACCAAGGGCGAGCATGCGGCCAGGGCCGTGATCCTGGCCACCGGCTCGGAAAACCGCAAGCTGGGCTTGCCGGACGAGGCGCGGCTGACCGGCAGGGGCGTCTCCTACTGCGCCACCTGCGACGGCAACTTCTACCGCAATAAGGTGGTGGCCGTGGTGGGCGGCGGCAACACCGCGCTTGAGGACGCGCTGTTCCTGGCGGACATCGCCCAAAAGGTGTACCTGATCCATCGGCGCGACAGCTTCCGGGGCGAGGAGAGCACCGTGGCCCGGCTGAAGACGCGGGAGAACGTGGAGATCGTGTACAACGCCACCGTCACCGGCCTGGTCGCCGAAAAGCGGCTGAAGGCCATCGAGGTCACCGACAAGCTGGACGGCAGCGTGCGTACCATCGAGCTGAACGGCCTGTTCGTGGCCGTGGGGCGCGTGCCGGAGAACCAGAACTTCGCAAGCGTCGTGCGGCTGGACGAGGCGGGCTACGTGGTGGCCGGCGAGGACTGCCACACCAGCGCCGAGGGCGTCTTCGTGGCCGGCGACAACCGCACCAAGGCCCTGCGCCAGCTGGTGACCGCCGCCGCCGACGGCGCGATGGCCGCCACCGAGGCCGTGCGCTACGTGAACGAGCATTGATACTGTTCTCAAATTGCAACAGCAATTTGAGAAGCCGCGTGCTGCGCACGCCCGTGCCGCGCAAGACGCGTCACGCAGTCTCAT
>JBGUQG010000194.1:0-7597 GCA_045130815.1 Christensenellales bacterium | reverse complement strand
AAAAGGCTGAGGAGGCCGCCGCAGCCGTAGAGGAGACCGCCGAGAAGGTCGAGGAAAAGGCTGAAGAGGCTGTCGCAGCCGTAGAAGAGACCGCCGAGAAGGCCGAGGAAAAGGCTGAAGAGGCCGCCGACGCCGCCGCCGAGAAGGTCGGGGAAGCCGCCGAGGCCGTCGAGGGCGCTGTCGAAGAGGCCGCCGGGAAGGTCGAAGGCTGATCAGAACCCATCGCGTTGAAGGAAAGCAGTAAGCGCGTCCCCGCGTCCAAAGAGAGCTGCCCCAGGCTGAAAGGCAGCGTCGCGCCGCGCCGAACTCGTTCCGGAGCGTCCCGCAAGGGCGGCTGCCGCCGTTACCGGCATCAAGCGGATTCCATTGGAATCAACGAGAGTGGTACCGCGAAGGAAGCATTCCTCCGTCTCTTGACCGAGACGGAGGTTCTTTATTGAAGACTATCAAACGAGGTGTGTAACATGAAGGACATTCCCGTCTATTCCCCGATGAGCATTGAAGGCAAGTGGCAGAAGCACTGGGACGACACCCACGCCTTCGAGGCGCAGGCCGGCCACGACAAGCCCAAGTTCTACGGCCTGGTGGAGTTCCCCTACCCCTCCGGCGCGGGCATGCACGTGGGCCACATCAAGGCCTATTCGGGCCTGGAGGTCATCGCCCGCAAGCGCCGCATGGAGGGCTACAACGTGCTGTTCCCGATGGGCTTTGACTCCTTCGGCCTGCCGGCGGAGAACTACGCCATCAAGACCAACACCCATCCCCACGTGATCACCACCCGCAACGTGGAGCACTTCAAGGAGCAGATGAAGCAGATCGGCTTCTCCTTTGACTGGAGCCGCGAGATCTCCACTTCGCTGCCGGACTACTACAAGTGGACCCAATGGATCTTCCTGAAGCTGTTCGAGCACAACCTGGTGTTCCGGGCCAAGACGCTGGTGAACTACTGCCCCCACTGCAAGGTGGTGCTGTCCAACGAGGACAGCCAGGGCGGCAAGTGCGATGTGTGCCACAGCGACGTGGTGCAGCTGCCCAAGGACGTGTGGTACCTGCGCATCACCCAGTATGCCGACAAGCTGCTGGAGGGCCTGGAGACGGTGGATTATCCGGAGAGCATCAAGCAGCAGCAGGTCACCTGGATCGGCCGCTCCACCGGCGCGTTCGTCGATTTCGCCATCGACGGCGTGGACGAGAAGCTGGAGATCTACACCACCCGCCCGGACACGCTGTTCGGCGTCACCTTCATGGTCATGGCCCCGGAGCATCCGCTGCTGGACAAGTACAAGGGCCGCGTGAGCAACTGGGGCGACGTGGAGGCCTACCGCGAGGCCTGCGCCAGGAAGACCGAGTTTGAGCGCACCCAGCTGGTCAAGGACAAGACCGGCGTGAGGCTGGAGGGCCTTATGGCCGTCAACCCGGTCAACGGCAAGAGGATCCCGATCTTCATCGCTGACTACGTGATGATGGGCTACGGCACCGGCGCGATCATGGCCGTGCCCGCCCACGACCAGCGCGACTGGGAATTCGCCACCAAGTTCGGCGTGGACATCGTCGAAGTCATACAGGGCGGCGACATCACCAAGGAAGCCTACACCGGCAACGGCCCGATGGTCAATTCTGAATTCCTGAACCGGTATGACAACAAGGCCGATTCCATCGCCGCGATGCTGGATTTCCTGGCCGAAAAGGGCATCGGCCGCAAGGGCATACAGTACAAGATGAAGGACTGGGCCTTCAACCGCCAGCGCTATTGGGGCGAGCCCATCCCGCTGATCCACTGCCCGGCGTGCGGCACCGTGGGCGTGCCCTATGACCAGCTGCCCCTGACCCTGCCGGACGTGGAGAACTTCGAGCCCGGCACCGACGGCCAGTCTCCGCTGGCCCGGATCGATAGCTTTGTGAACTGCACCTGCCCGAAGTGCGGCGGCCCCGCCAGGCGGGAGACCGACACCATGCCCCAGTGGGCCGGCTCGTCCTGGTACTTCCTGCGCTTCGTGGACCCGCACAACGACCAGGCCTTCGCCTCCATGGATGAAATGAAGTACTGGATGCCGGTGGACTGGTACAACGGCGGCATGGAGCACGTGACGCGCCATCTGCTGTACAGCCGGTTCTGGCACCGCTTCCTGTACGACATCGGCGAGGTGAACACCCCCGAGCCCTACGCCAAGCGCAGCTACCAGGGCCTGATCCTGGGCTCCGACGGCGAAAAGATGAGCAAGAGCAAGGGCAACGTGGTGGACCCGCTGGACATCGTGAAGCAGTACGGCGCCGACACGCTGCGGCTGTACGTGCTGTTCATGGGCGATTACACCGCCGCCGCGCCCTGGAACGACGATTCCGTGAAGGGCTGCAAGCGCTTCCTGGACCGCGTGTGGCGCCTGATGGAGATGCTGACGGACGAGGAGGGCGTCTCCGCTGACCTGGCCTTCGACGTGCACGGCTGCATCAAGAAGGTCGGCGAGGACTATGAGAAGATGAAGTACAACACCGCCATCGCCGCCATGATGACGCTGGTGAACGCCATCTACGCCAAGGGCAGCGTCACCCGGGGCGAGCTGCTGGCGCTGGTGAAGCTGCTGAACCCGGTGGCCCCCCACATCACCGAGGAAATCAACCAGCTGTGCAAGCTGTCGGATTCCGACCTGATGTATTCCTCCTGGCCCGCCTACGACGAGGCCGCCCTGGTGCGCCAGACCGTGGAGGTCGCCCTGCAGATCAACGGCAAGGTGCGCGGCCGCATGGACGTGCCCGCCGACCTGACCCGCGAGGCCGCCGGCGACTACTTCCTGGCCACCGAGCAGGTGCAGAAGCTGATCGCCGGCAAGGCCGTGAAGAAGCTGGTGTTCGTGCCGGGCCGTCTGGTGAACATCGTGGTCGGTTGATCGGTTCCATGAAAAGAACCCGCGAACGATTTCGCGGGTTCTTTTCATGGAATTCAGCCGAGCGCCGTCTTCAGCCGCTCCAGCCCCTCCATAAGCACGCTCCTTGGGCAGGCGATGTTCATGCGCACGAACCTTTCCCCGTTGCCGCCGAACTGCCTGCCGGCGGACAGATACAGCCCCGTCCTCTCCCGGATGGCGGCGGTCAGCGCGTCGGTGTCGTCGGTGACGGCGGAGCAGTCGATCCACAGCAGGTACGTGGCCTGGGAGGGCACCAGCTTCAGCGCGGGCAGCTCCCCTTCCAGGAAGTCCGCCACGGTCCTCTTGTTCTGATAAACGTATTCCCGCAGCGCGTCCAGCCAGCCCTCTCCCTTGTCGAAGGCGGCGACGGCGGCCTCGATGGCAAAGGCGTTGGGCTCGGCCACCTCGTCGGTGTTCAGGCCGCGCCAGACCCTGTGGTGCAGGAGGGGGTTGGGCACCATCACCGCCGCGGTCTGCAGGCCCGCAATGTTGAAGGCCTTCGTGGGCGCGAGGGTCGTGATGCTGACGCGCCTGCAGGTCTCAGACGCCGCGGCGAAGGGCGTGTAGCCGAGGCCAGGGTCGGTCAGGTCGCAGTGCACCTCGTCGGAGATCACCGTGACGCCGTACCTGTCGCACAGCTCGCCGATGTGGGCGAGGGTCTGCGCGTCCCACAGCTTGCCCACCGGGTTGTGCGGGTTGCACAGTATCATCAGCGCGGTCTGCGGGTCGGAGAGCTTCTTCTCCAGGTCCTCAAAGTCGATCCCGTACCGGCCGCCTTCATAGGCCAGCGGGCACTCCAGCGCCCGGCAGCCGTTGTTGACGATGGAATTGAAGAAGATGTTGTACACCGGCGTCAGTATCACCACGTTTTCGTTGGGCGTGGTCAGCTTGCGCACGATGCTGGAGATGGCCGGGATCGCGCCGGTGCAGAAGGTCAGCCACTGCGGGTCGATCTCAAAGCCGTGCCTGCGCCGCCACCAGCCTACATAGGCCCGCTCCCACTCCGGGGGCACGACGCCGTAGCCGAACACGCCGTGCTCCAGCCGCCTGGCCAGCGCCTGCAGGATCTCGGGCGCGGCCCTGAAATCCATGTCCGCCACCCACATGGGCAGCTCGCCGGGGCCCACGTCCCACTTCAGCGAGGCCGTGTTCCGCCTATCGATCACCGTGTCAAAATCGTACATCTGTCGCTCCTCCTGTATCATCGATTCCGGGGGTGCGCCGCCGTCAGGTCGCGCACCACTTCGCCCGCGATCATCAGGCCCGCCACCGCGGGCACGAAGGCCGTGCTGCCGGGGAAGCTGCGCCTCGCGCCCGCCTCGCCCTCGGGCAGCGGGCCTTCGGGCCGCACCGGCGCTTCGTCAGACCAGACCACCTTCAAGCCCCCGATCCCCCGCTTTTTCAGCTCCCGCCGCATCACCCGGGCCAGCGGGCAGGTGTGGGTCGCTTCGATGTCCGACACGCGAAAGCGCCCCGGGTCCAGCTTGTTGCCCGCGCCCATGGCGCTGATGATCGGCGTGCCCGCGGCGTTCGCCCGCTGCACCAGGGCCAGCTTGGCGGCCACGGTGTCCACCGCGTCCACCACATAGTCGTAGGCCGAGAAGTCGAATGTGTCGGCGTTCTCCGGCAGGAAGAAGCACTGGCGCGCGCTCACCCGCACCGCCGGGTTGACGGACAGCATTCGCCGTCTCATCGCCTCCACCTTGGGCAGGCCCACCGTGTCCAGCGTGGCGATGATCTGCCGGTTCAGGTTGGACAGGGCCACCGTGTCGTTGTCGACCAGCTCAAACGCGCCGACGCCGCTGCGCACCAGCGCCTCGCACACGTAGCCGCCCACGCCGCCCACGCCGAACACCGCCACCCGGCTTTCGGAAAGCGCCTCCATGGCGTCCTCGCCCAGCAGCAGGGCCGTGCGGGAAAACTGTTCTTGCACTTGCATCCCTCCAAGCATTGGCTGTATTCCATGATACCCCGCCGCCCCGCGCCCTGTCAACCGTTATTTTTTCGATGACGCTGGAAATCCGGGGCCGTGTATGATACACTGGTGACAGATCCTTTCGGGAGGCGGTTCGGTGAACCACGATGAAAAGCGCGTCTGGCTGATCCGGTATCTGCTGGACGAGGCGGACTACGCCAACGAGATCCCCCAGGGCGTGATGGAGCAGCGACGCCTGCTGCGCGGGCTGATGAACATGCGCGCGCCCCAGCCCATCGGCGGGGATTTCCTGGCCGTACAGGACGCGTATTTGCAGGAGCGGCTGGAGCAGCGGGGCGTGGTGGATGTGAACGCGCTTGCGCCGATCAATGGCCGCCTGGCCCTCTGGCGGGGCGACATCACTCGGCTGAACGCCGACGCCATCGTCAACGCCGCCAACAGCGGCATGACCGGCTGCTACCAGCCGAACCATGGCTGCATCGACAACGCGATCCACACGATGGCGGGCGTGCAGCTGCGGCTGAAGTGCGCGGAGCTGATGCAGAAGCAGGGCCATCCGGAGCCCACGGGCCAGGCGAAGCTGACCCCGGCCTACAACCTGCCCGGCAAATACGTGCTGCACACGGTGGGCACCATCTGCTGCGGCGGCGTGGTGACGCCCGCGAACATCAGGGAGCTGGAGGGCTGCTATCGCGCCTGCATGGCCCTGGCGGACAGGCACGCGCTCAGGTCCGTGGCCTTCTGCTGCATCAGCACCGGCGTGTTCGGCTTCCCCCGGCGCCGGGGCGCGCAGGTGGCCGTGGACACCGTAAGGGAGTGCCTGCGCTCCGGAAGCCGGGTGGAAAAGGTGATCTTCAACGTGTTCACGCCCGAGGACGAGGACTACTACCGGGCGCTGCTGGCGTGAGGCGTGGTTGACAGGGGCCGCGGCGCCTGATATAATCGCAGATGGAAACGCTGTGGCAAGGGAGAGAACGACATGGCAGGCGAGAGAGAGCGCTTTGAGGCGCGCATACAGCAGCTTACGGATTTCATCCTGGAGGATTACGGCGCGGGCCGGGTTATCGACCGGCTGGAGATGTTCACCCAGCCGGACCGCCAGGTGATCGAGGAGCTGATCGGCAAGCTTTTGCGCCTGGTGTTCCCCGGCTACTTCCGCGACTACAACTATCGCATCTACAACCAGAAGAACAGCCTGTCCGCGCTGATCGAGGACGTGGCCTTCCACCTGAACCGGCAGATCGCCATCGCCCTGCGCGACGGCGCCTGCGAGGACGCGGCGGATGCCCGGGCCCGGGCCGAGGACATCACCGCGGCGTTTCTGGGCAAGCTGCCGCAGATCCGCGCCTATGTGGAGACGGACCTGCAGGCCGCCTATGACGGCGACCCCGCCGCTTCCGGCAAGGCGGAGGTGATCATCGCCTACCCCGGCCTGTACGCCATCACCGTGAACCGGCTTGCCCACGCGCTGTACCAGCTGAACGTGCCGCTGATCCCCCGCATCATGACGGAGTTCGCCCACAGCCGCACCGGCATCGACATCCATCCCGGCGCGCAGATCGGGCGCTATTTCTTCATCGACCACGGCACCGGCATCGTCATCGGCGAGACCACGGTGATCGGCGAATCGGTAAAGATCTACCAGGGCGTCACGCTGGGCGCGCTGTCCACCCGCGGCGGACAGAAGCTGCGGGGCAAGCGCCGCCATCCCACCATCGAGGACAACGTGACCATCTACGCCGGCGCTTCGATCCTCGGCGGTGAAACGGTGATCGGCCACGATTCGATCATCGGCTCCAACGTGTTCATCACCCACCCCATCGCCCCGGGCACCCGGGTCAGCATCAAGAGCCAGGAGCTGCTGTACAAGAACGGCGAGGGCTACATACTGCAGCCCGACGTCCCCGGCGACGCGCCGGAATGGTTCTACATCATCTGATTCGTTCGCCTCGCCCAAGGCTCTCCGAAGCGCGGAGAGCCTTTTTTGTGCCAATCTGTTTCCATTTTGTACACAATTCCAATCGTTTTCCGCGGTGTTTTTAAGCTTTAATCAAGGTTGATGACATACACTTTATCCCAGAGCATGGAAAGGACGGTCACAGCCTATGAACAAACCCGCCAAACCCCGCAAGCGCCGGTGGCTGCGCAAGCTGATACTGTTTCTCATTTTACTTCTGCTGCTCGCCGGCGCGCTCTGGTACGCCTACAACGCGCTGAAGCTGGAATACACCGTGACCTATGACAGCTACACCGCCACCCGGGGCAGCATCTCCAACGCGCTGAGCTTCAGCGGCAACCTGAGCCTGATCGACAGCGCCAGCTATTCCGCCGCCTCCTCCGGCACCGTGCGCAACGTGTACGTGGCCGCCGGGGATCAGGTTGCTTCCGGCGACAGGCTGGTGCGGCTCTCCAACGGCGAAACCGTGACCGCCGACTTCGACGGCCGGGTGAACGTGTTGAGCGTGGAGGCCGGCGACGAGGTCGTGCAGGGCGATTCACTGGTCCAGATCGCGGATTTCAGCCGCATGTGCGTGTCCTTCCGGGTGGACGAATACGACATCGGCGACGTATCCGTGGGCCAGGCCTGCGCGATCACGGTCACCAGCGTGGAAAAGAGCTTTGAATCGCAGATTGCCGCCATCGACTACATCTCCTCCTCCACCGGCAACGTGGCCTACTACACCGCCACCGCCTATGTGGACGTGGAGGACGGCGTGCTGCCTGGCATGCAGGTCACCGTCACCATCCCCCAGGAGGA
>JBGUQG010000193.1:0-8558 GCA_045130815.1 Christensenellales bacterium | reverse complement strand
GCGTCCAGGGACAGCCCCGCGGCGCGCAGCGCGGCCAGGGTGCGTCCGTCCACATAGCCGCCCGCCGCGTCGGTGGGGCCGTCGGTGCCGTCACTGCCCACGGAGAAGACCGCCGCGTTTTCAAGTCCCGCGATGTCCTCGCAGGCCGCCAGCGCCAGCTCCTGGTTCCTTCCGCCCATGCCCTTGCCCGTCAGGCGGACCACGGTCTCGCCCCCGGCGATGAAGGCCAGCGCCTCGCCGTCAGCGGCGTGGCTGCGGGCGATGTTCGCCAGAAAGCGCCCGGCCTCCCGCGCCTCGCAGCACAGGCGGTCGGTCAAAAGCACCGGCTGGTAGCCCAGCCGCCCGCAGGCCTGCGCCGCGGCGGCGCACAGCTCGCGCACGCTGCCGGTGATCCGGGTGGTCACGTTGTCCAGCGCCTTTGGCGTCTCCACATCCAGGCAGGCCGACGCCCGCGCCGACAGCCGCAGGCCATACCGCCGCGCGACCGCCCGGGCGTCCTCGCAGGTGCCGCTGTCCGGGCAGGCGGGGCCGGAGGCGATCATGTCCAGCGGGTCGCCGATGATGTCGGAGAGCACCACGCTGTAGATCCGCGCCGGCGCGCAATGCCGGGCAAAGCGGCCCCCCTTCACGGCGGAAAGGCGCTTGCGGACGGTGTTTATCTGGGTGATGTCCGCGCCGCATGAGAGCAGCTGACGGGTGATGTCCCGCAGCTCCTCACCGGGCACCAGCGGCGCTTCAAACAGCGCGCTGCCGCCGCCGGACAGCAGGAACAGCACGGTGTCCCTGTCGGTCAGGCCCTGCGTCAGCGTCAGCGCCTCCCGGGTGGCTGAGAAGCCGTCTGCGTCCGGCACGGGGTGCCCGGCCTCCCGCACAGTCAGCGGCGAAAGCGGCCCCCGGGAATGGCCGCGCTTGGTGATGACGATGCCGCCGTCGACGCGCCCGCCCAGGGCTTCCAGGGCCGCCGCGGCCATCTCCCAGGCCGCCTTTCCGGCGGCCACCAGGACCAGACGGCCCTCGCCAAAGTCCGCGTCCGCGAGCGCGCGGCGGACGGCCTCTCCCGGCAGCACCCTGCCGATCGCCTCCCGCACGATGCTGTCGCAGTCCGCCCGCAGCTTTGCGGATGATCCGATCCCGCCCTGCTTGTCAGGCATGGAAATCGCCCCCTTCCCGCGCCGTTTCCACCGCTTTTCAACCGTCCGCCTGTTCATACAGCGCCGCCAGCAGCTCCGGGGTCACGGAGCCCGCCTGGTTGTACACGACCTCGCCCCTGCGGTTCAGCACGATGGTTTGGGGCAGCGTGCCCGTGCCGCCGACGATGTCGTTCACCGCGCCGTCGGCGTCCGTGGCGAAGGGCAGGGCCCAGCCCCTGCCCGCAAGGAACGCCGCCGGGTCCTCCGTCACCAGCCCGGAATGCACGGCGACCATGGCGATGTCGTCCCGATGGGCGGCGTACAGGTCGCTGAAATAGGGCAGCTCCCGGACACAGGGGGTGCAGTAGGTCGCCCACAGGTTGATGAACACGACCCTGCCCCGCGCGTCCGCCAGGCGGAACTCCGTGCCGTCATAGCACGGAAGCGTAAAGTCCGCCAGCCGCTGGCCCACCCCGTGGCCGACGGGGGCCGCGCTGTCTTCGCCGGCCGCGGCGGGTGCCTGCGTTTCGGCGGGCGCTTCCGTGGCCGCGGGCGCCGCCGCCGGCGCCTGTCGGACGTCGCCTTGGGTGGTGGGGTCGAGGAAGTTGAGCCAAACGAGGGCAAAGCACAGCACGGTGAGCGCCGCGCCCCAGAGGACGCGCCCCAGCCGACGACGCCTTCCCGGCGCGTCGGGCCCATCGCCCGCGCAGCCCGTCGCCGGGGCCTTCAGCGTGATCCCGCCCGCGGCGACGGAGATCGCGCCCCGGCTGCAGGCGTCCATGCATTTGCCGCAGTGGATGCACTCGCGGTCGCCCACGCGCCGCACGTCCATGCCGCAGTGCCGCACGCACGCGCCGCAGCCGTTGCAGCGGTCCGCGTCCACCTTCACGCCGACGACGCCAAAGCGGCTGAACAGCGCGTAGATCGCCCCCAGCGGGCAGAGGAACCGGCAGAAGCCGCGATAGCAGAACACGCACGCCAGCCCGATCGCCACCATGATGACGAACTTGCGGGTGAACGGCGCGCCCAGCATGCTGTAGTAGGAGGCGTTCACCGGATTGGCCAGGTGCCCCACCGCGCCCTCGAGGGTGCCCGCCGGGCAGATGTATTTGCAGAAGCCCGGCAGGGGGATACCGTGGCGCAGGCCGTACCACAGGGGCAGGCCGATCACGAACACGGCCAGTATCCCGTATTTCAGCCAGGTCAGCGCCCGGGTGACGCGGCTCTTTCTGAGCTTGGGCGTGGGGATTCTGTGCAGCAGCTCCTGGATCAGGCCCATCGGGCACAGCCAGCCGCAGACCGTCCGGCCCAGGATCACGCCGAACAGCAGCACCGTGCCCAACACGTACCAGCCCGCCCGGTGCCCGGCGGAGGCCAGCGCGTTCTGGATCGCGCCCAGCGGGCAGGCGCCCGCAGCGCCGGGGCAGGAATAGCAGTTCAGGCCGGGAACGCAGGCATACTTCGCGTCGCCGGCATAGATCCTGCCGTCGATAAAGCCCTTGATATATGCGTTGTGCAGCAGCGCGGAATACAGCTGGACCAGCCGCCGCGTCGTAGGCCCGTGGGCCTGCCACCATCCGGTCTTCACGGGTTTATCCAAGGCCAACACACTCCGTGCAAATGGTAATCGCCTTATAGAGCACGTCCCGGGCGCTCCCGTTGAGCGCCCCCGCGACGATCAGCGCGACGGCGGCGGCGATCAGGGCCGCGCGCACCGCGCCGGTCCGCTTCGACGGCCGGGCGGGCGCGGGCACAGCGTTCTCCTTCGCCGGCCCCTCGGCGCTGTTGTCCTTCACGCCCAGAACCAGCCCCGCGGCCAGCAGGCCCAGGCCCGCGAAAGCCAGCGGCGCGATGGACGCGAGCTTTTCCGCCACGGCCTCAGGCGTATAGACGCTCTCCGTGGGATCCGCCGCCTTGCGGGCAGAGCCCTCCCGCCAGATTCCGACCGCCGCCAGGCACAGAAGCGCCGCCAGCGCGATACAAACCGCGGCCTGCAGCAAGAGATACAGCTTTCGCTTCGTCATAGGTCTCTCCTTGCGCCGTCCCGGCGTTTTCAAAAGATTGAGGTCAATACAAGTATAACCACGGATATTCCGCGCGTCAAGCCCTCGGCCCCGTCTATCCGCCCCGACCACATAAAAAGCGACCGTTGGCCCGGCCAGGTCAACGGTCGCTTTTGCGATGGGTCGGTTACGCGGTGGGCTGGATGGAGGCGACGACAGCGCCCCATACCAGTTCGGCGTTCTCCTCGGACAGGGGAGCGCAGGTGACCTCCAGGGCGTAGCCCTTCTCGGTGGTGAAGGTGATGCTCACGCTGTCCTGCTCGGGCAGCTTGTAGGACACGCAGGGCAGGCCGTTCACGGTGGCCACCTCGACCTCGGTCGCGCCGGCCTCGTTGGTCAGATACTCGCCGTACTCCTCCAGGGACATGCCGTTCACGTCCACATACACGATGGACACGGAGGCGGACTGATCCTCGGGCGCGAAGTAGCCGATAAAGCCGTTCTCCTTGTCCTCGTCGGTCAGCTCGACGGGGTTGAGGCCCTCGGGCATCCAGATCGCCACCGCGATCTCTTCAAAGGTGTAGAACTCGCCGGTGACGCCGCTGGCCTCGAGAACCGGCTCAAAGTCCGCCCAGTTCAGCGCGGGCGCTTCCTCGGCCAGCGCGCAGGACATCATCAGGCACAGCGCCATCACAACAGCCAAAAACTTCTTCATCGGGATTGACCTCTCTTTCTGTTTTGCTCCGTATGAAGCTATCATGGATTATAAGGCAAACCCTTCCGTCTGTATACTGTCCTTTGGTACAGGTCTCATACGTCAAAGGCGATGGTCTCGGTCATGTCATAGTCGCCGAACACGTCGTTCAGCACGAAGCAGAACAGCATCGGCAGGGGCTCCTCGCCATCGTCCCCCAGGTCCTGGTAGGTGACGGTCATGCCCTCCTGCCAGGTGATCTCGTCGCCTTCGAACTCGTCCTCCTCGGGCTCGCCCTCCTCGTCGGCATAGACGTACATCGTGTAAACCGGCACGATGCGGTCCCCGGGCTGCAGCCGGGTGGTCTCTCTGATCGGCAGGCCGTTGTCATCATAGCCCGCGTTCGCGCCGATCACCCGGCCCTCGTCGCCGCCCGCCGGGAACTCCACCACCAGGTAGGTGTATTCGCCGTTCAGCTTCACCGGGATCAGGCTGCGCCTGCCATACTCGTTGTTTATCTGATCGTACAGCGGCACCAGCTGGTCGCCGAAGATCGGCCAGGCGCCGTCGAACAGGCTGTAGACCGCGCCGCCCTCCCAATCGATCAGGTTGTTGCGCATCAGGCCCAGGTCCACATAGCCGGTCACATCCCCGTCGGTGATGTCCATCATCAGCATGCCTTCCACGTAATCCAGATACTGCATATCCTCCGGGGTCAGCGCGGCCTCAAAGGCATAGTCGTCCGCCCCTGCCTCCACCTGGAGCTGCTGCTGCGTCTGCTCGTAGGCTCCGGACGCGTCGTTCCAGTCCAGCTGCGCCTGGCCCCCGGCAAGAGCGTCGGCCAGCTGCGAAAACACGCTTTCGCCCGTGATCTGCTGGGGCGCGGCAGCGGAGAAGCTGTAGCTTCCCCCGGTGATCAGCTCCGTATAGCTTTGAATGAAGCCGATCCAGTCCGGCATGAGGAAGGACAGGTCCATGCCTTCGCTGTAGTCGGCAAACTCGTTCTTTGTGTCCTGGGGGATCAGCACCGACAGGCCGCAGCAGGCGTCCAGGTTGTCGGTCTGCCGCCGGATCGGCACGGCCTCGCCCAGCGCCCTTCGGGCCTGCGCGGCGCTCTGCGGGTCAAACGCCGCGTAGGCATCCAGCATCGCGCCCAGGTCCACCATGTCCCAGCTGCCGTCCACAAACGAGCCGAAGGTGTACATCCGGCTGCGTCCGCGGCGCACGTCGGCCACGCCGCCCTGGGAAAGCCGATCCAGCAGCGCCGCGCCCATGCCTTCCATGGCCTCGCACAGCGGATCCATCTGCTTCAGATCCACGGCGCTCAGCGTCAGATAATCGTCGGGATTTTCCCGAAGGCCGTCCTCCATATAGCTGTCGACGATTTTTGCGCAAAGGGCCCGGGCATCGATGCCGGGCTCCTCCCGCACTGCCTCCAGCCAGGGGGTGTAGCTCCACCCCGTGCCCGGCTCCAGCTCCTGGCTGGCGACGAACCAATCGATGTCATAGCTGGACAGCATCGCCGCCATCTCATAGCTGGCCATCATACAGGCGTCGCAGCCGAAGATGTCGATATGGAAACCGCCCAGGCTTTCGTCCAGTCCATACAGCGCGTCGTTGATCTCCGTCAGGGAAAGGCCGTCCTGTTCCTCGGTGGTGTGGTCGAAGCAAACGCCCGCTTCGGAGCCCGCGCCGTGGTTCCACAGCACTACCGCGGTCCGCTTGGCGGGATAGCGGGTCAGGCCGTATTCCATGAACTCAAGCAGGCTGTCGCCGCTGCCCATGGAGGCCCAGCCCCAGTCCTCGATGGACTCGAACGCGCCGTTCCTGATGGTGACCAGGCTGCGCGTGTCCCCGCCAAGCTCCTCGAAATCCCATTCGGACGCGCCGCCGGCCAATAGCACGATGTTCACGTTTTCGCCATTGTCCGCTTCGCCCATCTCCACGATGTCCTCGCAGGCGCTGCTCTGCAGGTCCGCCCCGCACAGGTACACCAACAGCGTGAAATCCGCCTCGGCCAGCGCCCCGACGCCCAACAGCAGCAGCGCCGCCACGATCAGGCAAAATACTGCTTTCTTCATTTGATATCCCCCAATTCCGCCGCCCGGTTCAGCGCCTCCGCCCGGGTGGCCACGCCCAGTTTCCTGTAGATGATGCCGCAGAAATACTTGACCGTTCGCTCGGTGATGTTCAGCACGCTGGCAATCTTCGCGTTCCTGTACCCGGCGATCATCAGCGAATACACCTGATACTCCCGGTCGGTAAACACGGGCCGGTTCGCCGCCTGCTTCATGTGGTTGGGATAGTAGGCCGCCTGCCGCCGGGTCAGGGCCAGCACGCTGCGCTCCCACGGCCCGTCCGGCAGCGACAGCGCGTTCAGCATGTCGATGATGGCAATGCCCTCGTCGGCGACGACGCGAATCAGGCCGTAGCGCTTCGCCAGCGCCAGCGCCCGGGTCATGCACGCCCGCCAGGCCTCGCTGCCCCCGCGATAGTGGTACACCGCCTCCAAAAGCTCCAGCTTCGCCAGCATGTAGGGCCGGTCGTAGCTTTCAAAGTACTGCCTCAGCAGCGCCGCCAGGTACGGCACCCTGGAGCGCTGGGACAGTATGATGTACAGCCGCAGCTTCAGCATGTAGCGGTAGCGATCCATGATCACGAAGTCGCCCGTCTCGTCCGGCGCGCCGGACTCCAGCCAGCCGCGCGCCTCGTCCACGTCGCCCCGCAGCAGCATCAGCTCCAGCCGGAACGCCCGCAGGTTCTGCCCCAGGCGCTTCGGGCTGTCCCCGGGCAGCGCGGCGAGGGCGTTGTCGATCATGCGCACCGCCTCGCTCACGTTGCCCCGGGCGGCCTCGATCCGGCTCTGAATGCCAATGGCGGCATAGTGCATTTCCGTGTTGCCCGCGGCGCGCTGCATGCCCTGCAGCACCTTCGTCATAGCCACCGCATAGTCGCCCTCGGGATTGGCCTCCAGCTCCCGGTCGGCGATGGCGATGTCCGCCACGCCGCTGCCGCCCTTGCCCAGGGCCAGCTCGATGGGGGCCTTGAACAGCCGGTACAGGCTCCAGCCGTGGGGCACCCAGCGGCAGAAATCCAGGCTGCCGTTCAGCAGGCTCACGCTGTTGCCCGACACGTTGAACCCGGCGCTCCAGGCCGTCGACTGCCGCAGGGCCGGCGTCTTCGCCGCCGCCACCAGCCGCATCAGCGTGCGCCCGCTGCCCCGGTGGGAAAGGCACAGGTCCAGGTAAGCCCTCGCCTCCTCGGCGGTACGGCGTCGGGCGTCCCTGGCGGGGGCGCTGCGGATGTATTCGCAAAGCGCGCCATACCATCGCTCGCTCTCCTCGGCGTGGCCCAGCAGGCACTCGATCTCGCACTTGCCCTTCATCAGCTCCGGATAGGCAAGGATCGTCTCCTCCGTCAGCAGAGCATAGCCCTCGCGAAGGTCCACGTAGTCGCCGTCCGCGGGGCGGTTGAAGGTGTCGCGGATCAGCAATTCACGGATCTTCTCCACATCCCCCATCTGCCGGTAGTAGGATATCGCCTGAGGGATTTTGTTCTGCAGCTCGAAGTACAGCGCCGCCCGCTTGTACTGGCCGTTGATGTAATCCTGGCTGTACAGGTTGCGCATCTCGGAAAACAGCGCCTGCCTGACGATGGGGATGAAGGCATACTCCCCCTCCCCATCCCGCAGCAGCATGTACGACTTCAGGGCGATGTCGTCCATGATCCGGGGCGCGTCGTTGCGGCCCGTCACCATGCGGGCCATCTCCTCGGAGAAGCGCTCGAAGGGCGAAAGGTTGTACATCAGCTGCCGCTCCTGCTCCGGGAAGGCCAGCACCACGTCCGAAATCAACAGCCGCTTGATCTCGGCCCGGGCGACGTCGACCTGCGCCCGCAAAGACTCGTTCGGACAGGCCTGCAGCTGCCGGGCCAGCATGTGCAGGCCGAAGGGCCAGCCCCACAGCCGGTCCAGGATCAGCTGGATATCCGAGGGCAGCAAAGCGATGCCGTACTCCAGGAACAGCTGCTCGATCTCCTCGCCGTCAAACATCATGAATTCCCTGCCCAGCATGGCCACCGCCCCGCCGGCGCACAGCCGGCGCATCGACGCGGGCAGCTGGGCCCGGCCCGCCAGCACGGCATACCGCCCCTCGGGCAGCGACTCCAGCAGCGCGCCCAGCTCCTCCGCCATCGCGCCGGAGGGTCGGTCCACGCTGTCGATCACGATCAGCGCCTCTCCCGCCCCGTCAAGGCGCGCCCTGAAGCCCGTCCAGTCATCCCTTTCGGAATTGAAGCGCAGCACCTCGCCGCTCCAGCCGTCGCACAGCTGGTCCAGCAGCACCGTCTTGCCGCTGTAGAAAAAGGCGGAGATGTACACGGCCCGCCTCTGCCTCAGCAGGTCCGTCAGCGCGCGCAGCTTTTCCGTTCTGCGAATGATCGGCATCTGTGCCATGTCGCGTCTCCTCCCTTCCGCGCATTGTCCATCAGAATTGTAACATAAACGGAAAGAAAAAGGAAGTGTACCAAAGTACAAGTCCCTTGACAGCGCCACCGGGAACAGGCTACAATAATATGGGAATCAAAAAAACGGAGGTTGTCATCATGCTTGCGAAAACGCCCCCCATGGGCTGGAACAGCTGGGATTGCTACGGCGCGGCGGTCACCGAGGCCCAGGTGCGCCAGAACGCCGAATACATGGCCGAGCACCTGAAGGACTACGGCTGGGAATAC
>JBGUQG010000192.1:0-9327 GCA_045130815.1 Christensenellales bacterium | reverse complement strand
ACGATGCAGACCCTGTCCATGGGCATGTCCGACGACGCCATCGTCGCCGCCCAGGAGGGCGCGACGATGGTGCGGCTGGGCCGGGCGCTGTTTGGCAGCAGGCAATAGGCAATAGAAACAGTGCTGGCGCGACTGAAGCCCTCCCCTTCAGGGGAGAGCGGCGCGCAGCCCGGGAGAGGTCGTCTCCCCCGCATTTTACCATTGATACGAGAAAGAGGTAACACCCATGGCGCGCAAGCAATCCGGAGGGCTGAACAAGCTCCTGAACTTCATCGGCCTGGTGGACGATGAGGATTCGCGGGATACCTACGGCGAGGAGTATTCCAGCGACAACTACGGCCGCAGGGCCGCCTATACGCCGCCGCGCTCGTCGGGCCGCCAGGCCCGCGACACGTCCCGCCGCACGACGCAGCCCAGGCTGTCCCAGCCCGCGCCGCGGCAGAGCCGCTATGATTCCGGCGCCAGCCGCTACGGCTCCGGCAGCCGCTACGACAGCCGCGCCACGCGGGACTATGACGACTATCGCCCGGCGAGCCGCTCCCGGTTCGAGGATTCGGGCTATGCGCCGTCCCGCGCGCCCCAGCGCCAGACCTCCCGCTTCAGCCAGCAGCCGGACCCCCGCTACGAGCAGGCCCCCGCGCCGCGCCAGGCCGCGATGGCCGCGCCCCGCAACGCCAGGGTCAGCGCCCGCTCGCGCACGGTGATGTATTCGCTGCACTCGCTGGAGGACTGCTGCGAGGTCATCGACCAGCTGATCGCCAACAACACCGTGGTGCTCACCATGGACGAGCTGGACGGCCGCCTGCTGCAGCGCGCCGTGGACACCCTGTCCGGCGCGGTGTTCGCGCTGCACGCCAGCATTCGCAAGGCTTCCGACAAGACCTACCTCGTGGCCCCCATGTCCGTGGAGATCAACGAGGCGTATGACATGGACAGGAGATTCTGACGCATTATGCTGGGCTTGTATGAGGTATTCTACGCGGGATATCTGTTCCTGCGGCTGGTGACGCTGGCCATACTCGTCTATTGCGTGCTCAGCTGGTTCAGGCCCGCCTTCAGGGCCTACTACTGGCTGGGCCGGTTCATCGAGCCCTTCATATCGCCCTTCCGCAAGCTGTCGATGAAGCTGATGCGCTACTTCCGCGCGCCCATCGACTTTTCCTACCTGCTGGCGATGATCGGCTATCAGATCGTCGAGCGGCTGTGGTGGCGGCTGTATTTCCTGCTGGCGAGGGCGCTGTGAGCATGGAGGACGCGCTGAGCAAGCGCCTGAACGAGCTGGCCCTGCGCGCCGCCCACACGGGCAGGCCGCAGTTCACCCGCTTCCTGGAGCCCGCTTGCGAGACCGGGGCCCGCGCCGCCGCCAATCGGGCGGGGGCGAAGGTCGCCTTCTTCGGCGGCTATGACGGGGCCGAGCGCCGGGTGGCCGCGTTCTACGGCGACACGCCGCCGGAGGACGGGGATTGGCCCCTGCGCCCGCTGCGGCTGGAGTGGAACGCCAAATTCGCCAGCCCGGCCACCGGGACCTGCTGGGCGCGGTGATGGGCCTGGGCGTCGAGCGGGAGACGACCGGCGATATCGTGACGGCCACCCACCGCGGCGCGCCCTGCGCCTGCCTGTTCGTGCTGGACGACGTGGCGGACTACGTGGCCGCGAACCTTGAAAGCGCCGGCAGGGCATCCCTGAAGGTGATCCCCTGCGACGCGCCGCCCCAGCTGCTGCCCCCCGAGGGCCAGAGCCTGCGCCTGACCGTGCAGCAGCCGCGCCTGGACGCGGTGCTGGCCGCGGCCTGCCGCCTGTCCCGCAGCGAGGCGCAAAGGCTGATCGCCGGGGGATCGGTGAAGCTGAATCATGTCCAATGCCTGCGGGGCGACGCGAAGCTGTCGGAGGGCGACCTGATCTCCGCCCGGGGCTATGGCCGGGTGCGGCTGGACGCGTTTGCAGGCGAATCCCGCCGGGGCCGCCTGGTGGTGGAGGCCTTCAAATACGGCAAATAATTAAAACGTTGCGTTAAGTTGCAGGAATTCGACGCCATCAAGGCGAAGATATAATGGATTTTGTACCGATACATACAACCATCAGCGATGAAAGGACGGTTTTCGACATGGCGATCAGCGTAAGGGATATTCAGGAGAAGGAATTTGGCACGCAGGCGACCGGCGGCTACAACATCGAACAGGTCGATGATTTTTTGGATGAGATTTCCGAGCAGATGGCCGCGCTGGTGCGCGAGAACCTGGAGCTGAACCGCCAGGTCAAGACCCTGGAGGTCGACCTGCAGGCCGCCCGCACCGCCACCGCGGCTGCCGAGGCCAAGACGCCCGATTACAACGAGAAGAGCTACTTCCAGAACCTGCAGAACGCCATGCGCGAATCCCTGATCGGCGCCCAGCGCATCGCGGACGAGACGCTGGAGGAGGCCAACCGCAAGGCCCAGAAGACCGTCAGCGACGCCCAGGCCCAGGCCGACCAGATCACCCTGTCCGCCCGGGAGAAGGCCGACCAGCTGGTGGGCAAGGCCCAGCAGGACGCCGATGAGCTGGCTGCCGACGCCAAGAGCCGCGTGGAGACCCTCGAGGCCCGGTATGAGGCGCTGAAGGCCTCCGCCGCGACCTACAAGGCCGAATTCACCCGCATCCTGGACCAGCAGGCCGCCGCGCTGCGCGACAGCAACGGGCTGTTCTGAGAAGAAATCCGTTCAAAAGGGCGCCGTCAGGCGCCCTTTTGAATGAATCCGGCGATCCGGTCAACCCTCGGTATCGGGGGTGGTTTCATGACGGGGCGGGACAAGGCGCGCGTCGAGCGGCTGACGGAGGCGCTGGAGTCGGCGCTGGCCCGGGAGGGTGACGCGCGGCGGCTGGCGCTGCGCAGCCTGATCTCCGGCATCTGCCGGGGCGTGGGCTTTACCATCGGGGTGTCGGTGGTCAGCGTGCTGCTGGCGCGGCTGCTGCGCACGCTGATGGCCCAGAACATACCGCTGCTGGGCGGCTTTCTCGCCGAGGTCATCCGCGCCATCGAGGCGAGGATGTAATGCTGATTACACTTTGGAGGCTGTTATGCGATTGAAGGAAGGCTGCCGGGGCATGTGGATCGCCCTCGCGGCGGTGCTTTGCGACCGGCTGAGCAAGCTGGCCGCGGCAAAGCTGCCCAACGGGGTCGTCCGGTTCATACCCGGGATCGTCAACCTGCGCCGGGTGGAGAACCGGGGCATCGCCTTTTCGATGTTCTCCGGCCAGGGGTTGGCGCTGATCCTGCTCACCGCATTGGTGGTGGCGGCGCTGGTGGCCTGGCTGGTGGCAAGGCCGGGCGCGGCGCGGCTCACCCGCGCGGGCCTGTGGATGATCGTGGGCGGCGGCCTGGGCAACCTGTATGACCGCGTGGCCTACGGCGCGGTATCCGACTTCATCGATCTGGCCTTCGTGCGCTTCGCCGTGTTCAACGTGGCCGATATCTGCATCTGCGTCGGCGCGGCGCTGGTGGTCGTCGGGGCGTGGGGGAAGGAGAGGAGCAGGGAACAGGGAACAGGGAGCGGGGAACAGGAATAGTGGCTGTGCCGCGCGGATGCGGTGACATAAATTCTCAATTCCCAATTTCCCATTTCTCATTTCCCGAAGGTGGTGTATCCATGGCAGAGAGTCAAGTGTTCGAGGGCCGCGCGGAGGCCGCCGACCGGCTGGACGTGTTCGCCGCGGCGCTGGCGGGGGTCACGCGCTCCCGGGCCGGGGCGCTGGTGAAGCAGGGCAGGGTGACGGTGGACGGCGAGGCGCAGGTCAAGGCGGGCTTCGCGCTGAAGCCGGGCGCCATCGTGCGCGTGACGGTGCCCGAGGCGGCGCCGGCCACGGTGCAGGCGGAGGACATCGACCTGGACGTGGTGTACCAGGACGACGACCTGGCCGTGGTGTTCAAGCCCTCCGGCATGGTGGTGCACCCGGCGGCGGGCAACGAGAGCGGCACGCTGGTGAACGCGCTCCTCAGGCACCTGGACAACCTGTCCGGCATCGGCGGCGAGATCCGGCCCGGCATCGTGCACCGCATCGACAAGGACACCTCGGGCCTGCTGCTGGTGGCGAAGAACGACTTCAGCCACGTGGCCCTTTCGGAGCAGATTCGCGCCCACACCGTCAAGCGCGCCTATCGGGCCATCGTGATCGGCGGCTTCAGGCAGGACGAGGGCACCGTGGACGCCCCCATCGGCCGCCATCCCACCGATCGGAAGAAGATGGCCATCGTGCCCGGCGGGCGGGAGGCCGTCACCCACTGGACGGTGCTGCGGCCGCTGCGGGGGGCCACGCTGATCGAGGCCCGCCTGACCACGGGCCGCACCCATCAGATCCGCGTACATATGGCCTCGCTGGGCCACCCGGTGCTGGGCGACCCGGTGTACGGCCCGAAGAGATCCCCTTATCCCGTGGCGGGCGGCCAGCTGCTGCATGCCTTCCGCCTGGGCTTCACCCATCCCCGCACCGGCGAGGAGATGCTGTTCGAGGCCCCGCCGGAGCAGCGGTTCACGTACTGGCTGGACAAGCTGACGCCTGTATAGGAAAAGAGTGGAGGGTGGTTTCGTTCGCCACTCTCGATCCAAGGAGGTTGCGCTATGCCGAATGATCGCGTCGTTTCCATGCCCCGCCCGGAGCATCCCCGCCCGGATTTCATGCGGGACACATTTGTAAACCTGAACGGCACCTGGCAGTTCGCCTTTGACGACGAGGACGTCGGCCTGAAGGCCCGCTGGCAGAAGCCCGGGCACGATCTGGGCATGTACATCACCGTGCCCTTTGCCTATCAGACGAAGCTCAGCGGCATCGGGCCCACGGACGAGATCCATCCGGTGATCTGGTACCGGCGTCGCTTTTCCCTGCCGCCGGAGTTCCTGGGACGGCGGACGCTGCTGCGCTTCGGCGCGGTGGACGACGCCTGCCGGGTCTATGTGAACGGCGAACTGGTGGGCACGCACCGGGGCGGCTACGCGCCGTTTGGCTTTGACATCACCGACGCCCTGGCGGAGGGTGAGAACGACCTGTGCCTGCGGGTGGAGGACGCGCCGGACCGCAGCCGCCCCCGGGGCAAGCAGTATTGGGATCGGGGCGTGATGGGCTGCTGGTACACGCCGGTTTCCGGCATCTGGCAGACCGTGTATCTGGAAGCCGTGGGCAGCTGCGCCGTGACGGGCATCCGGGTGGTCCCGGATGTCGAAAAGGGCGCGATCACCGCCCGGGTGGACCTGGACCGCGCGCCGGCGGGGGCGCTGTCCCTGCGCCTGGCGGCCAGCTTCGCGGGGAAGCCCTGCGGCGAGGTCACCGTGCCGGTGAAGGGCCGCCTGGCCGGGGTCGCCCTGTCGCTGGAGGGCCCCGCGCGCCTGTGGTCGCCCCAGACGCCGGACCTGTACGACCTGGAGGTCAGTCTGATCCGGGGCGGCGGGATCGTGGACCGGGTGCGCACCTACTTCGGCCTGCGCAGCGTGAGGGTGGAGAAGGGCGAGGTGCTTTTGAACGGCGCGCCCGTCTACCAGCGCCTGGTGCTGGACCAGGGCTACTGGCCGGACTCGCTGCTGACCCCGCCCTCGGACGACGCCATCCGCCTGGACGTGGAGCGCACGCTGGCCTTCGGCTTCAACGGCGCGCGCAAGCACCAGAAGGTGGAGGACCCCCGCTACTATTACTGGGCGGACAGGCTGGGCCTGATCGTGTGGGGCGAGGTGCCCAGCGCCTATGACTTTACCGGCGACGCCCTGCGGGGGCTGTCGGAGACGCTGTTTGACTTCATCGATCGGGATTTCAACCATCCCAGCATACTCTGCTGGGTGCCCCTGAACGAGAGCTGGGGCGTGGGCGACATCGTCCGCGATCCCCGCCAGCAGGCCGCGGCCCGCATGCTGTACCATCTGACCAAGGCCGCGGACGGCACCCGGCTGTGCTCCGGCAACGACGGCTGGGAGCAGGTGGAGACCGACATCTGCGCCCTGCACGACTATGCCGACGACGGCGCGACCATAACCGAGCACTTCATCACCCGGGAAAAGGTGGAGGCGCGGGGCTGCGACGAAAAGCTGTGCTACGTGCCCGGCGCGCGCCCCGGCGGCGACGAGGCCTTCCTGATCACCGAGTACGGCGGCATCGCCTTCTCCGCCATCGGCGCGCAGGGCGAGGTGGGAGGCATGGCCACCTGGGGCTACCACGACAAGGTGCCCGACGAGCAGGCCTTCTTTGACCGCTATCGGTCCGTCACCGACGCCATCCGCGCGCTGCCCTACTGCCGGGGCTACTGCTACACCCAGCTGACCGACGTGATGCAGGAGATCAACGGCCTGATGACCCCGGACCGGACGCCGAAGGTGGATGTGGAAAGGTTCGCGCAGATCAACGGGGGGATAGGTGAACGGCGGACGGTGGACGGTGAACAGTGAAAGCGGTTGGGGGGATTCCTCCAACCGCTTTATGATGGCCTGTCCGGAAAAAAATACTTCAACAGTATTACCAAATTATTACAATTTGCCTTGAATTGCTCCATATGGATGTGGTAGAATAAGCGCAATGAGAAATCTGCCATTCCTCGAAAATCGGAGGTTACATATCATGCGCATCAAACGGATATTCTGCGTCGCCCTGCTGCTGGCCCTGGTCTTCACGGCGTTGCCGTTGACGGGGACTGCGGCCCGGGCGGCGGCGAAGTACTATATCACGGTGGATCTGACCAACCAGATCGTCACCGTGTACGACAACGGCAATACCAGCGAATCCGGCATCGCGCGGCAGATGATCTGCTCGTCGGGCAAGTCCGGCACGGCCACGCCTACGGGCACCTACACGCTGCCGACCAAGGCCTATTCCAGCGAGCGCACGGAGTGGTACTACTTTTCCAAGTACAAGTGCTATGCCAAGTGGGCCACGCGCATCGTCGGCGGCATACTGTTCCATTCGGTGCTGTACTCCGCCTCGAAGCGGGGGCCGACCTCGTCCTCGGTGAACGCATTGGGCAAGCCGGCCAGCCACGGCTGCATCCGGCTGCGGGTGGCGGACGCCAAGTGGATCGCCCAGAACTGCCCGGCGGGCACCAGGTGTCGCATCTACAAGAGCGGCAAGACCAATTCCGATCTGCGCAAACGCCTGCTGAAGAAGAGCTTCTCCCGCTCGGACACGAGTTACAACCAGTTTATGGGCCGTGCGAACCCGGATACCCTGTCCAGGGGACAGCGGGGCGACTCCGTGAAAAAGCTGCAGCAGCGCCTGACGGCGCTGGGCTTCCTGGACGACGTCGCGGACGGCATCTTCGGCGCGAAGACCGAGACCGGCGTGAAGCGCTTCCAGGCCGCCTGCAACCTGAAGCAGACCGGCGTCGTGACCAAGGCGCTGTGGGGCGTTATATTTGACGAGGATGTGCCCACCGGCACCTACGTGCCCCTGTCCAAGGGCATGCAGGGCCCAGCCGTGGCCGTGCTGCAGAGCGCTCTGCTGCGGCTGAAGCTGCTGTCAAAGCCACCCACCGGCGTCTATGACGCCGATACCGTCAGCGCCGTGAAGCAATACCAGGCCCTGTTTACCCGGGGCGCGGAGACCGGCAAGGCCAGCAGTGCGCTGCAGAAGGACATACTGGGCTTTGCCGACGAGATCTCCGGGCGGTTCGGCGACGAGGACTATCGCCTGGTGATCAATAACCTCCATCTGCAGAGAGCGAAGATCACGGGCGCCTCCAAGGTCACCCTGTGGTCCGAGGCCAGGACCAGCTCCACGGCCGTCATCAGGTTGAAGAGGAAGACCGTGGTCACCGTGCTGGAAAAGGGCTCCAAGTGGACCAGGGTGCAGTATGAGGACTTGACCGGCTATGTGAAGAACCGGTACCTGAGCTTCTATGAAGAGGACCTCGCCGCGGTGAGCTACGAACCGGCCAACGCGCCCACGGCCACGCCGGAGATATTCATTCCCACGCCTACGCCCGATCCCACGGACGAGGTCGAGCCCACGGCCACGCCACAGCCCACAGCCACGCCGGAGGTCTTCATCCCCACCCCGACGCCGGAGATCTTCGTGCCCACGGCCACGCCGCAGCCCAGCGAGTCTCCCGAGCCCACCGCCACCCCCGAATGGGACTGGACCTTCATACTGGGCCCGGACGGCGAGCGTGTGCCCGCGGACGCGCCGGAGGCCATCGCCCGCCAGGACGAGAGCGGCGTGGGCGAGGTGGCCATGAGCCTGACCGGCGACAACACCCACGCGCCCGCCTATGCCCTGGCCGCCCATGACGGCGCCGCGCTGTACGCGCTGCCCGACGGGCAGAGCACCGTGCTGGCGACGCTGGACGCGGGACAGGCGTTCCCGGTGCTGCGCATCGAGGAGGGCTGGGTCACCGTGCTGTACCGCGAGGGCGCGGCCTGCCTGCGCCTGGAGGACGCCCGCCTGGCCGACGCCGAGCCCGCCGTGGAGTACGGCGACGAGGCCGAGCCCACCGCCGAGCCCGTCGACATGGGCCTGGAGGTCGAAGAGGAAGCGGTGCCCGAGGAGAGCGACGAGGTGGCGCTGGAGCCGGAGGATTAAAGGGGAGTGTTATTATGAGCCGTTTGGGCGATACGATCAGAACCGCGCGCCTCAAGGCGAAGCTGACGGAAAAGGCGCTGGGCAAGAAGTGCGGCCTGGCGGAGGGCTTTATCAGGGACGTGGAATCCGGGCGCAGGATCGTCTCGGACGACCAGGCCCAGCGCATCCTGAAGGTGCTGGGCGTGGCCAACCCGGTGTCCACCGAGCTGGAGGTGGCTGCCGAGCCGCCGGTAAAGCCGCGCCCCAAGCCCCGGGCCTACGTGCTGCCGGTGGAGGAGCAGGCCGAGAACGCCCGCAAGGCCGCCGAGGAGTCCTCCGACGCCTGGCTGGACGCCCTGGGCGGCGTTGTGAAGCGGGTGCCGGTGATGTCTCCGGACGGCCTGGTGATCGACCACGTGCTCACGCCCATCGTCAGCGGCAGGATCGAGGGCGGCGCGCCGGACAAGGTGCTGTACTACCGCTGCCCGGACGACATGCTGCGGGGCTTCCGCGTGCACGCCGGCGACCTGCTGTTGACCGTGCCCGCCGCGAAGGTGGAGGACGGCGCGCTGATGCTGGTGGAGTACCGGGGCGAGCGCAGGGTCCGCAAGCTCATGAAGCTGGACGGCAGCCGCGTACAGATGCAGGCCTTCGATCACGAATTCACCGCCGACGTCGCCCCCGCCGCCGAGGTCAAGGTGCTGGGAAGATGCGTGACGCTGGTCAGGAGGCTGTGAAAGGACAGACGCGCGCCGCTTGCGCAGGCAAGCGGCGCGTGTTATAATACTGCCATTAAACCGAAAGGGTGACATACATGATC
>JBGUQG010000191.1:0-3916 GCA_045130815.1 Christensenellales bacterium | reverse complement strand
ACATGGTCGTAGGCGCGGTCTGCCTTGATGAGAATATTAGCCCATCAACATCAACTGAATATGAACTTGGCAGGCCGTCGGAACCATTATACATGCGTCGCCCCGGCCAGGCAAGCCGCGCGGCGTGAATTTTTTACCGCGCGCCCTTGAATATTCATATAAAGGGGCGTATAATCAGTATATATGCCATAAAATGGAGGGTGTGTCATGAGGCAGCAGATGCGCGAATACCTGGACGCCCCGGTCGACCGCTTTGGCACCAACTGTGAAAAGTGGGACGGGCTCAAGCGCCACTACGGCCGGCCCGACCTGATCGCCATGTGGGTGGCGGACATGGATTTCAGGACCGTGCCGGAGGTCGCCGAAGCCATCGCGCGGCGCGCCGGACACGCCATCTACGGCTATACCGACAACACGGACGAGGAACGCGCGGCGGAGATCGGCTGGCTGCGGCGCCGCCACGGCCTGGCAGTACGGCGGGATTGGATGCTGTACAGCCCCGGCGTAGTGGACAGCCTGTTTTTCTGTGTCGGCGCGCTTACCGGACCCGAGGACGGCATACTGATCCAGCCGCCGGTGTACGGCCCCTTCCGCTTCGCCGCCGGACAGTATGAGCGTCGCCTGGTGGAAAACCCTCTGATCCACGATGAAAGCGGCTGGCACATGGATTTTGACGACCTGGAAAAAAAGCTGTCCCAGGGCGTTAAGGTGATGATCCTGTGCAGCCCCACAACCCGGTGGGCCGCGTGTGGACCCGGGAGGAGCTGCAGCGCGTGGCGGACATGACGCGCCGCCACGGCGTGATCCTGCTGTCCGATGAGATCCACGCCGATTTCGCGCTGGACGGACGCAGGCAGACGCGCATACTGTCGCTTGATGGCGCGGAGCACTGCGTGATGCTGACCTCCGCCACGAAGTCCTTCAACCTGGCGGGGCTGCGGCATTCCACGATCATCGCGCCGGACGGCGCGATCCGGGAGAGGCTGGCCCGGGCGCTGAAGCTGGCCCACGCCGAGCCGAACCTGTTCGGCTCCATCGCCCAGACCGCCGCCTACAACCATGGCGACGAGTGGATGGACGCGGTGGTGGAATACGTTCAGGAAAACCGGGACTATGTGGTCAGCCGGCTGGGCCAAAGGCTGCCGGAGCTCGGCTGCCAACCCCAGGAGGGCACCTACCTGATGTGGCTGGACTTCTCCGGTCTGGGCATGAGCCACGAGGCGGTGAAGGATATGCTTGTGAACAGGGCCCGCGTGGCCATGAACGACGGCCTGTTCTTCGGCGAGCAGGGCCGGGGCTGGTTCAGGCTGAACCTGGCCACCCGGCGCGCCAACGTGGAGGCCACGGTGGAAAACATTTACCAAGCGATACGGAGCAATTAATCTGTGATGAATTTCTTCAGGAATCTGTTCAAGAAGCCGGAAAAGCAGATTGCCATGGATGTGGAGCTGGACGGCATGCATCCCAGCCGGATCATACAGCTGTCCTACCTGATCATCGAGGGCCGGCGGATCCGGGGCAAGAACTTCTACTTCGCCGCCAAGGCGATCAACCGCTATGCCCGCCAGGTGCACGGCCTCAGCGTGTACCAGCTGCGCAAGCTGTCCGGCGGCAAGGTCTTTATCGATTATGCCGATGAGATATACCGGGATTTCGCCGACTGCAAGCTGATCATCGGCCACGACGTGGCCGGGGACGTGCGCTACCTGCGGCGGGAGTTTGACCGCATCGGCGTGAAGCTGCCCAACTATCCCATATTCTGCACGCTGAAGCACTACACGAAGGAAGCCAACATACCGCTGAAGCAGAACCCGAACGTACTGAAGCCCCCGAAGCTGACGGAGCTGACGGAGCACTTCGGCCTGTCCGAACAGTTCATTGCGAACAAGTGCCAAAAGTGGTACGGTGGCGGGGATCACCCCCACGACGCGCGCTACGACGCCGCGGCGGCCTACCTGTGCATGCTGGTGGGCGAGGAGATCGCGTGACCCGCCCTCCAATCGACGATCATTGAGTAAGGTGGGATATCCATGAAGAAGCTGGCAATGCTGCTGGCGCTGTGCCTGGCGGCGATGTCTTTGCCGATGGCGCTTGCCGAGGATGTGGCGACCGGCGACGCCCAGGCCAGGGTGAGCGAGGCTTCGGGCGAGACCGGCGCGCCCGGCCTGATCGCCGTGCCGGATGACGATGCCTGGATCGGCTATGACCCCGACGGCGCGTGGTCTGAGGAGGATGTGATCTCCCAGCCCGAGGAGTGGGCGGTGTCCGCCCTGCCGGAGGAGGAGACCTCCGTCGGCCCCGGGGAAAGCCAGCCGGAAGCCGTCGAGGCCCAGCAGCCCGGGGAAACCGCCCAGCCCGAAGCGACCGCGGAGCCCGCGGCGACCGAAGCGCCTGAGGATCCTGCCGCGCCCCACACCGACCCCAACGGCCCCCAACTGGCCGCGAACGAGGTGACCCTGGGCGTGGGCGAAGCCTTCGCGCTGAATCCCGTTATGCCCGAAGGCGTGACCGGCGCGATCAGCTGCGCGTCGGACGATGCCGCCGTGGCGAGCGTGACCGCCGCCGGCAGGATCAAGGCCGTGGCCGTGGGCGACGCCATCGTCACCGTTGCCTGCGAGAACGGCAGCTATGCCCAGTGCTTCGTGCACGTGAAGAAGGCCCCGGACGCGATCACCCTCAGCGCCGAAGCGCTGGATCTGGGCCTGGGCGAGCAATACGACGCTTTGACGGCGACCGTGGGCAGCGCTGAGGGCGAGTTTGCCGGAGGCTATACGCTGAAGAGCAACCGGCCGAAGATCGTCAGCGTGGGCGAGGACGGCGCGCTCCAGGCCCTGGCCAAGGGCAGCGCCACCATCACGGCCAAGACCTACAACGGCCTGAAGGCCACCTGCAAGGTCACAGTGAAGGACGCCCCCAGGAAGCTGACCGTCTCCGTGGACAAGAAGACGATCGGCGTGGGCGAGACGGCTCAAATCGGTTGCGTGCTGACCGACGGCTCGGCCGGGCGGGTCTCCTATCACAGCAATTCCTCCGCCGTGCTGACGGTGGACCCGGAAACCGGCGCGGTCACCGGCGTCGCCCCCGGCGTCACCCGCGTGCGCGTGCGCACCTACAACAATCTGACCAAGTCTGTGAAGATCCGGGTGCTGCCCGCGCCGGAGACCCTGTCCTTTGAACAGGAGGCCGTGACCCTGGGCGTGGGCATGAAGCTGAACCTTGCCGCCTCGGTAAACGAGGGCGCCGCCGGGAACATCACCTATACCGTGAAGCACATCACCCGCGCAGCCTATGAAAAGGGCGTCCTCAAGGGCGTCAAGAAGGGCGCCACCCTGCTGACCGCGAGGACCTACAACGGCCTGACCGCGAAGTGCAGGGTCAGGGTCGTGGCCGCGCCGAAGTCGGTCAAGCTTCCCTATGACAAGCTGACCATCGGCGTCAAGCAGACCGTGCAGCTGGAGCCCGACGTGGGAAGCAGCGTCAGCACCTACACCTATGCCACCAGCAACAGCAAGGTGGCTACCGTCAGCGCGGACGGCGTGATCACCGGCCTGAAGAAGGGCAGCTGCACCATTACGGTGAAGACCTACAACGGCAGGAAGTTCAAGCTGAAGCTTACGGTGAAGAAGGCCCCGGGCTCCATCAGCCTGAAGCCCGCGAAGGTGGATCTGGCCGTGGACGGGACCGAGGACATGATCTGGGCCCTGCCCAAGAACACCGCCGCCACCGTGACCTTTACCCTCGGGGACACCTCCGTCGCGTCGTTTGACGCCGAAACCGGAAAGCTGACCGGCCTGGCCCCCGGCGAGACCACGCTGACGGCCACCACCCACAACGGCAAGAAGGCCACGACGAAGGTCAAGGTCTGGCCCAGGCCGGAGTGGATCGAGCCGGACACCAGCCTGCTGGAGCTGCTGGA
>JBGUQG010000190.1:0-15957 GCA_045130815.1 Christensenellales bacterium | reverse complement strand
AGGTCGAAACTGCACGCCTCGCCAAAGGCGACTTGGAATCCCGACGGGATTCCAACCTTGCCAACACAACAAGCAAAAATCTCTGCCGATTCTTTATCAGCAGAGAGATCTTTGCGTTTGCAGGCTTTGTCAGCGGTCTGACAGGGACGTCACTCGTCGTCCCCGTACAGCTTTTTCTGAAATGCCTCATCTGCGATGCTGTTCTGGGGCATGTCGAAGTCGGCCTGTGCCTGCTTTACAGCGTTCGCAGTCTTGTTGCCGAAGATGCCGTCGGCCTTACCGGCCAGATAGCCCCGGTCGATCAGCGCCTGCTGGAGGCGGCGGACGGATTCGCCCTTCGACCCGACGGTCAGCGCGCTGTAGGACTGCGGCAGGGTGCTGCCGGATGCGCCGTACACGGCGTTCAATCCGACGAACTGCAGGCCCTTGTTCTCCTGCTCGAGCTGGGTCAGGCAGATGTCCAGCGCGTCGGCGGTGTAGATGGCGGTGTCGGAAAAGTGCATGACGATGACCGCGCCGCTGATCATCTTCTTCTTGAGCTCCGCGGCCAGCTTCTCCGCGCTCTCGGCCTTGTAGTCAGAGGAAGTGTAATAGCCAGAAATGCTGCGGATAAACCCGCAGTCGAACACCGTCTGCAGGCCATTTCTACCGACCGCGAGCGTCGGCGGGCGGAACAGCAGGCTCAGCGACGGTATGCCGTAGGCGTCTCGCAGGTCGCCGACGATGCTCTGCAGCGTCTGGTAACTGGTCACCAGGTCTCCCGCGAGCTCGGCTGCCTGGGCGTCCGACAGCTCCTCGAATTTTGTGCCAGTGATCTCATTGGCCAGCGGCAGGTGCTGGTGTGTGTGATCGGCGATGGTGTGCCCCTCGGCGGCGATGCCGCGCAGCAGGTTCGGGTTGTACTGCACGTACTGCGTCCGCACGAAGAAGGTCGCCTTCGCACCGTGCTTCTTCAGCACGGTCAGCAGCTTTTCCACCGTGCCGTCCGTGCCCCAGTCGTCAAACGTCAAAAACACGTATTTGTTGTCGTTGCGGATCAGTCCCTTGCGGTCCAGCTTGCCGATCTCCGCGCTCGTGAAACCCGGCAGAAAGCCCGTCGTGTTAACCCAGTCGATGCCGAGATAGCCCGTTCGAATGGCCTCAAACAGCTCCTCGTCGCTCTTGCCGGCGAGATGGCCGGGTTGGATTTTGTCGAGCACCTCGGGCAGGATCTCGCTCTCGGGCAGCGGGTAGGTGTACAGCGAGGCGATGTCCGACGCAATGTCCGCCGCGGACATGACCGGGTACACGCAGTTCTCCGTCACCAGCTTCTCCACCAACTCGCCCAGCAGGCGGTCGCTGTGCTGGATCAGGCCCATCTGGAAGTGGACGATCTCGCCGCGCTGGAACGCGCCGTCGTCCTCGGAGATGATCGCGGAGACCACCTCGTCCACGTCCGTCATACGGCTGACCTCAGAGGGCACGGCCTCCAAAATCTGCGTGAGCACCTGCATGCCGCACGCGCCCGCCGCCTGCAGCAGCGCCTGGGGAGACGAGCCGTAGGTAGGCCGGACGAACACCTGCTCCGTCACGCCGTATTCCTGCATCAGCCGCGTGCGCTGCGCAATCAGCGCGCTCTGCATCTCCGAGGCGTTGGAATAGGCATTGGGCGGCATGGAAATGCCCAGACTGTGCCCGGCGTTGCGGACAGTGCGGATCTGATCCGCGCACGTATCCATCTCCTCGTCGGTCACAAAGAACGTGGCGGTACTGTCGGTCCGCCGCAGCGCCTCCAGCACGCCGTTCAGCTCGGCGATATTGCCGAACCCCGAGAAAGTGAAAACGGTGGCGCGCTTCGTGGTATAAAAGCGCTGCTGCTCGACGGCGACTTCCGCCGCCTGCGCGGCCGGCTGTTCGTCGGTGTTCCCGGTCGGTGCCTCGTCCGCACCAGGTTCGACGCCCTTGTAGGGCTCGTAGACCGCGTCGGGGATCAGCGTATCGGGCGTCTGGACGGGGAACTCAATCGGATTTCTCATCAGGTAATAACCGCCGCCGGCAAAGCCAAGCGTGGCGATGATCAGTAAGATCGACAATACGATCTGTCTGCTCCTCTTGCCCATCGATGATGCCTCCCGGGTGGTATCGTATGCGCGATCATTCGCCGTTCAGGAACAGATCGAGACTGGCGCTCTCGTTCCCGGCGAGACGGAACAGGTCGAAGCTGCGATAGCCCATCGCCGCCAGCGTTTCACGCCAGAAGCGCAGGGTCTCGCCGTCGCTGTACCACAGCGTTCCACCCTCGTCGCCCGGGATCTCTGCCGTCAGCTGCATGCTCGCCTCGTCGCGCTCCGCCTGCACGCCGGCATTAACCAGCAGCGCGTTCGCGTCCTGCTCGCGCAGCGCCTTCACCACCTTGCCGTCGCGCCACAGGAAGCCGCCGGTGGCGAACGCCATGTGGACGTCGCCGGGCATGTCCTGCCAGCGCTGCCCGACCTGCTCCAGAAAATCACGGTTCGCCTTGGGGCCGGGCCCGCTGTGATAGCCGTACAGGTTGTAGCACATGCAGCTGTAGACCGGGCCCTCCGGGAACGTGGCGTACTGTGGCGCCTGGCATTCCATGACCACGCGCATGCCCCTTCCCGTTTCGCTCAATTCCTCGTACAGCCGCGCAATGAACAGCACGTACTGGTCCCACAGATCGACGTCCCCTTTGAAGTTCTCATAGTCGATCTCGATGCCGTCGATGTCGTACGCCTCTGCGAGCGCTGTGATCCTTTCGACTTGCGCCTCGCGGGACGCCTCTTCGCGCAAGCACTCCGCCAGGAAATCCCGGGATTTCTGAGCCACGCTCCCGTCATTTTTCTGCACGTCGTTTACCACAGACAGATACACCGGCGCGCCGCAGCCGCGCATCGTGTCCAGCAGCATGACGGTCTCCTCGGGGATGACCCACTCGCCGACCTCGTCGTAGAACACCTCGAACACAATGATCGCATCCAAGCCGCCGGCGTGTGCCCAGGCCTCGCTGACCGCGTCCTCGGCATCCCAGTAGGTCAGCCACGCGGCGTTTTCGGCGTGGGCAGCGCCGACAACCGCAAGCAGCGCCAGCAGCACGGAAACCATCTTCTTCATAGCTCCTCCTGTGTCAGTCCATCCAGTCCCGGAAGACGTTAATGATGCGGTCCACGAAGCCGACGTTGGTGACGACGTCGGGCAACGGTTCGGCGTAGGCGTAGACCTCGAAGCCGAGGCGGTTGGTGATGCGCAGATCGCGGAACACGGCGTCGTACACGTCGTCGGAGAGGTTGGTTTGGCTAAAGCGCTCGTTGTCTGTGGTGATCTCCGAGCCCAGCACGAGGCGGTTCCCCGCGCCGTCTGAAACCTTCATATGGTCGACGACCAGCGTGTCGTCCAGCCACACGCTGATGTAGCTGCCGGACACCTCCACGCGCAGCGCGCGGTCGTCCTGTTCGTCGATGTCCAGTTCGGGGATGTACGGCTCCGCGCCCTCGGCAATGGACGGCGCGCGCAACGTCTCCAGGTAGGCCAGTTCCTCCTGCGCCTGGATGACGCGGTCGCCGTCTTCGTCGTTTTCGATGATCGTGCGGCACAGCGCCTGCTTGCCCGCGAGCTCGTCCTCGGCCCTCGACGCAAACGGCCCGCCGTCAAACACCAATAGGTTCAGCGCGAACACCGGCTCGACGCTCGCGGGATCTTCGACGTAGAGCATGTTGTTGTGCAGGCGGACGACGATGCCGCCCTCGCCGTGCTCGTCCGCGCGCATCGCGATGGACTGCTGGCCCACCACATTGCCCTGCAGGCGCACGGTCAGCGTGAATTCCTCCGGCAGCCCCTCGTTGCACATCACGGCGCCCTTGCCGTAGGGCATGGAGGTGACGATCACGCGGTGGTCCGAATACTCCGCCACGCCGCACAGCCTTTTCCAGTGGGCAGCCACGCTGGCGTCGCCCAGCCGGAACTTGACTTCGTGGCCCGTGTCATCCCAGATGCGCATCATCAGGTGGTTGGTCGAAAAGTATTGGCGCGACTGGAGCCGCGACAGGTCGTACAGCGAGGCGTCCAGCATGTTCAGGCAGCTGCCCTGGCGGTTGAAGTTCATGCTGAAAACCTTGCGTATCATCTCTTCGTTCTTCCGGCTGACCAGCGGGTCGTTGCCGTACGCGCCGGTGTTCGAATGCATGAGGATGTACAGGCCGGGCACATAGCCCAGATCCTGCAGGTAGAGCTCGCGTGCCTTTTCGTAATCCCAGGAGATGCGCGATTCCATCTGCGCCTCGGATTCCCGGCGCAGCCGGTTTTCGTCGCGCAGGAAATCCATCAGGTAGTGGTTGTAATCGCGGCACAGGTAGTTGTGGATGTCCAAATACTCCGCTGTGGTCAGGTCGCCGAAGTAGTTTTCGTAGCGGTCGAACACGTTGATGTAGCTGAGGCGATAGCCGTTCGAGCCCATCTCCCAATAGGAGGAGTCCACCAGCTGCTTGGCGTTTTCGGCGGTGATGTACAGCTGCTGCTCGTCCGACAGGTTCCCGGCATAGGTGCACATCGTGGCGTGGTAGTTGCAAGCCTCCAGCGTGGGCTGGGCCAGCAGCGCGCTGTCGAAGATGCCGTCCTCGAAGATCAGCAGCAGCGCCTTTTCGGGCAGCAGGCCGCCCCTCTCGTAGGCGTTTACGATATCCTGCTGTGTGATGGTCTGGTAGCCGGACGCCTTGAGCGCCTGCATCTGATCCATGAACGCCGCGAGGTTGACGATCTTTCCGCCCTCGGTCGGCCGCTTGACGATGCCGTTGTAGGAAATCGCCACGAAGTGCGTACCGCTGGCGTGGCCTACGCTGCTATAACCGCTGACAATCTCGTCGCTGGAGATCATCGTGCTTTCGGATTCGGGCGGCATGGCGGTGCCGCGATCCTGCTCCAGCCGGTATCCCCGGATGGACAGCACCACCCAGGCCAGGGCCGCGACGCAGACCGCGATTTCAAAGATCGTCCGCACGACCTTGAGCCGGTTTTTCCTCTTGACCCATTTTTCAGACATTCCCGGGCGCCTCCTCGCTTTGGGAGCGTTTCATGCCCTTGCCGCGGGTTCCCCAGTCGTTGACCCAGAACGTGACCCACGCCCACGGCATCTGCCACAGCAGGAAGAACTCATAATACAGGCAGAACAGCAGGCCGTAACTCCACAGCGTGCTCTTCTTCAGGATCAGCTGGGCGAAGCACATCATCATCGACATCATGAACAGGCCCAGCACAAACGTAAGCGGGAATACGTCGCGCACGATGGGGATGTACACCAAATTGTAGACGACGATGATCGGCGCGATCAGCGGCACCAGCAGGCCCAGGTAGAAGAAGAACGACATGAAGGGCTGCTTGCGCCAGATGAACTTGCCGGCGCGCAGCGATTCGCGCAGCCACGAGCGCTTCCAGCGCATCTGCTGGCGCAGGAACTGCTTGTGGCGCCTGGGCACGATGGTGGAGCAGATGGCGGTGTCCTGGTAATAGGTGCGGTGGTGCTCCACGACGAAATTCGTCAGGGCGCGGTCGTCGCCGAAGGTGGCCTTGCGCCCCATGAACTTCTGGTTCAGCCACTCGTCGAATATCTCGCGGACGACGGAGATCCGGTAGCAGGACAGCGGACCCGACAGGCACATCACCGAATCGAAGTACGCTTCCGCCGCCTTCATGACGCGGAATGAGATGTAATAGCGGACGGCCTGCATCCTGGTCAGGCGGTTCGTATACACGTTGGCCACGTCGGTACGGCCCGCTACGCCGGCCATCTTCGGGTCGCGCATGGGCTGCACCAGGTGGCGTATAGCGTTGGGCTGCAAAAAGCTGTCCGAATCGACGAACACGATCATTTCCGTGCGGCAGTTGCGGATGCCGATGCCCATGGCCTCGCGCTTGCCCTGATTGTACTTCTGGAAGAACACGCGCACGCGGTTTCGAATGTCGTATTGCTCGCCTTCGGCGCAGAGATCCTCGACCGTCTTTTTGATGACGTTGACCGAATTGTCGGAGGAGCCATCGTCTACGATGATGAATTCGAGCTTGTCGACCGGGTAGTCCTGGTCCACGCACTTGATGATCGTGGTGCGGATCCACTCTTCCTCGTTGAAGCAAGGGATCACCACGGTGACGCTGGGCGTATAGTCGGGATCAACAGGCACCGGACGATAGAACAGGCTGAACAGGTATCGCGTGAGCAGGAACAGTGCCGTGAGGATACTGTAGCCGTACAGCACCGGGTTACTGCCGAACGAGGCGATGCTCTCGACGCGCATCAGCAGAATCACGAGTGTGCAGATGAACAAAAACAGCGTGGCCAGCATGAACAGCAGGCGGTCGGTGGCCTTGCGCTCGTCGTACAGCGGGCGTGAAAAGTGCACCGCCAGCGTTTGGCCGTCGTCGGAAACGCGCACGACTTCGGCCCGAACGCGCTTGTAGCGTTTTTCGGTGCCCTCCTGCAAATCGCCCTCGTGCAGCCGAAACGTCAGGCGCAGGCGCTGGCCGATGTGAAACGGCACCGAACGCCTGTCGCCGGGCAACTGCAGCATCATGCCGGTCTGGGAGATATCTTTCGTTTCCGCTTTCAGCTTCACGCCGCTGTCCTGCTCGACGCGCACGTCAATTTTCAGCGCAAAGCGCTGCCCGGCATAGGTCGCGTACTGCGGCCGCGAAGCGTCCTCGTCGTGGTTGTCGCGACGGTCGTGATTGCTGCGGCGACAGGAAGGATCGGGGACATTGGGTATCAGCCGTCGGTCGGCCTCCGCCTCAAGGATAATATCCTCGATTGCCTTTTTCTTGCTCATCGGATCTTCCTCGTCTATACGGGCACGTGCTGCTGGATGAACTCCAGAAGCGCTTCGCACCCCACGTCGTTGAGATGACAGCCATAGGTCACCATGTCCAGGCAGTAATCCTTGCGCAGCGCGCCGGTCTCATCGCGGACGACAAACGCGGCGTCCGCGAAGCCAATGCCGTATTCGCGGCACATGCCGCACAGCATCAGGTTCAGGCAGAAGCGCTGGCTATTGCCGGTGCCGGCGTAGCCGTCCAGCTTCGGGGGCACGCTCATCACGACGATGCGCACGCCGGGACACGCCTGCATGATGCGGTAGATCAACAGCCGATAATTGGTCAGGTACTCCTCTCGCCGGTAGCCGTCGGCGCTGGTGAAGGCAAGGCACAGCCACACGCTCCGGGGCTTCAGTTCCGCCAGCTCGTCCTCGATGCGCGGCTGCGCCGAGGAATCGTCCAGCAGGGTTTCCACCGTCGCCCGATCCCGGATCACGAAATCCACGCCGGCCAGGTATTCCGCCTTGCTCTTGCGCCGCCATTCCACGTAGTCGCGCAGGCCGCCGATCACCGAATCGCCCACGAACACCGCGCCGGTGAGGTCGGAGGCCGCGACCATCCCGGCGGTCAGCGGCTCGTCGGTAACGGGAACGGAATACGCGGCGAAGGACAGCTCGTCCTCCTCCTGCGTGGTCATCTCGCGCACCTTCGCCAGCAGCTGCTTCTGATAGGATTTCAGCGTTGCCAGCGGGACAATGGAATAGCCCTGCGCCTTCAGCGCGTCGATCAGCCAACCGACCTTCTCCGGAAGGCCGACGAAGCGTTCATCCGTGGCCTCCCAGTCGCGCCGGATGCCCGGCGGGGGATCGATGGCTGGGCGCTCATCCAGCTTGTCGCCGGCGTTGCCGTATTCGTCGTCGTCGAGCTCCTGCCCCAGCTTGACCGTCAGTATGCTGCCGCGCAGCATGGACGCGGCGTAATACTGCGCGTCCTCGCTGGTGCTGAAGCTACGGTGATTGACGTAGGCCGTAGGCTTCACGGCGGCCTTCAGCCCGCCGGCGGTGACGGCGCGCAGCACGTCCTCGGTATATTCGGTGCCGTTGCAGCGCACGTATTTGGGTTCCACGCCGCACGAGGCGCTGATCAGCTGCTGGGTGTGGCTGAACCACTCGGCGTTCTGGTAGGCGGGATAGCGCTCGAGCGCCTTCGCACCGCTCATGCCGTAGTTGCCGATGTCAAAGCCCTTGGCGGCGATCTCCTGCATCATTTCGGGATGCTCGTTGGCGGTAACGCCGGAGAAGAAGAACACCGAGGGCACCGAATGCTCGACGAGCACGTCGGCGATGGCTGTCACGGTGCTTTCGTCCGTATAACCCTCGAAGATCAGACTGATCACCTTTTGATCCGTCTCCACCCCGGCCAGCAGCTCGGCGGGCTCGGCGTTGATCCGAGGCATCGGCGTCGGCGTGCTCAGGTGGACGGGCGTCGTCGGCTCGGGCGTGGCCTTGCTCTGTATGCCGAAAATATGCGGCATCTCGCAGCCCGAGAGCAGCAGGACCGCCGCCAGCAACGCGCCGAGCGCTGCGATCCATTTCTTGCGCGTGGTCACGTTATTCCTCCACGTAGTCCGCGGGCTCGCTCTGCCCGGGAATCTGCAGCGTGCGCAACGAACCCATCGACCGGTCGAGCTCGTGCTCCAGGTTCGTGAAGCGCTCCTCGATGGTCTGCCGGAAGCCCATGGCGTTGAAGTACGCGGCGCGCACCGCGGCCAGCGCCTGCGAGCGCATGTTTTCGGCGTCGTCCATCATCTTCTGGCTGGCCGCCATCGCGTCGCGTATGATCTTTTCCGCCCTGCGGTTGGCCTCCCCGACGGGGTCGGCCGTCAGCAGCTGCTCGGTGCGATCGATCTCGCGCCGCTGGTCCGCGACGCGCTGGCCGAGGTGCTCGGCCTGGATGCGGGACAGCGTCAGTTCGTCCTGCACGGAATCCAGTTGTCGCGACACGCTGTCCAGCTCCGTTCGAAGCTGCAGCAGCTGCCGCGCCTGGCTGCGGGTATCTTCCGAAAGGGTGCGGCACCGGTTTTCCAGCGCCTCCTTCTCCTCGCGGAGGGCGCGCGCGGCTTCCTGCTCCTCGCTCAGCGCCTGCCGGGCCTGGTCCGCCTCGCGCAAGCCGTTTTCACAAGTCGCGGCCATGCTGTCGCGTGCCTGGAAGGCTTCATCGCGCTGCGCGCTCGCCGTCCTGATCTGCTCGTCCAGCGATTCGATGCGTGCGTCGCGCTCCGCGAGCAGGCGTTCCAGCTCGGCCAGACAGTCGTCCACCTCGATGGCTCTGTACCGGCCAAAGCGCTTCTTCAGGGTCGTACGTCCGTAACTCATAGCGACACCTCACAGGAAGTAGTGCTGGATAAGCCGCGATTCGTAGATCATAAACGCAAACGCGACGATCATGGTGATGAACAGCAGCGTGTTCAGGAGTGACAGCTTGTTGGAGCGCTCCTCGTCGTCCTCCTCCTCGTCGGGAAGGACGACCTCCTGGACGATGTGCTCCGTCTGGGCCACATCGCCCGGCATCCACATGACGGTGCGATCCGGGTCGATAAAGGTGTCCGGCTTGGTCGGCGCGGGCGACTTTGGCTTCGGCGCGGCCGCAGTCTTGCCGTCCTGCGTCTTTTTACGCCGCGCGCGGCGGCGCTGGGCGATCCATTTGCCCGACGCGGGCATCTGTCCGGCGCCTGCCGGCGCTTCCTTCGGGGCAGTCTCCGCCGGCGTTTCGATCGGCACGGCCGCCGCGGGCGCATCGGGCATGGGCGTTGCGTCCGCGGGCGCTTTGGGCGCGTCCACCGGATCGCCGCCTTTCGTGATCGGTTCCAACGGCGGGAATTCGGCCATCCGCAGCGCGGTGTAATTGCTCAGCCTGACGGGGTTCTGGCCGGTCTCGCTGAACACCAGGCAAATCTGCGCCCGTATGAAAAATTCCATGCGCTCCGGCGGCTTCCGGTCCCGGTATTGGCAGCGAAAATCCACCAGCACCGCGTCGGCCAGCATCGCCTGGACGGCGGGGTCGGCGCACCACTTCTCTGCCTCGTCCATGGCGACGGAGCGCCAGGCGCCGCAGAAGGCGTCGTAATTGGCCGGGTTAAAAAGACCTATGTTTTCAGTCATATTCCCATCCCTTACAGCCGCCACAGCGCGACGTGGTCGTATTCCTCCGCCATACGCTTGTCAATGATGCCTTTGACGTCGATGATGACCCGGTCGTTGCCGGCATTGCCCTCGAACAGCGCCAGCAGCGAATCAAAGGGCATGTCGCGGTACGCATCGTGTCCCACCGCGATGATCAGGCAGTCGACCGCATGGACGTCCTCCAGTGGCGTCAGTTCCACGCCGTAATCACGGCGCACCTCGTTCGGGTCGGCCAGCGGGTCGCAGATCACCGGGGAAATGTTGTACTCCTTGAGCTCGTTGAATATGTCCAGAGCCCGCGTGTTGCGGGTGTCGGGACAGTTTTCCTTGAACGTCAGCCCCATTATGACCACCCGGGCCTTCAACGGCGCCAAGCCCACGCGCGTCATCTGCTTGACGGCGGCGCGCGCCACGTACTTTCCCATCACGTTGTTTACCCTTCGGGCGGCCACGACGATCTGGTCGGTAAAACGGTGCTTCTCGGCTTCATACACGAGGTAGTAGGGATCCACGCCGATGCAGTGCCCGCCGACCAGTCCCGGGCGGAAGCCGAGCGCGTTCCACTTCGTGTTCATGCCGTCGATGACCTCGTTGGTATCGATATCGATCAGGTCGAACAGCATCGCCATCTCGTTGACAAACGCGATATTGATGTCGCGCTGGCTGTTCTCCACCAGCTTGATGGCCTCCGCGGTGCGGATGTTGGACACCGGATAGACGCCCGCATCGATGATCGTGGCGTATACGTCGCTGATCGTCTGCAGCGCGTCGTCGTCCATGCCGGACACGATCTTGCAGATGTTGTCCAGCCGGTGCACTTTATCGCCGGGGTTGATGCGCTCGGGAGAATAGCCGACCTTAAAGTCCGGGCCGCAGCGCAGCCCCGATTCGCGCTCCAGGATCGGCACGCAAACGCCTTCCGTGACGCCGGGATAGACCGTCGATTCGAACACGACGACGGAGCCCGGCTGCATGTGCCGGCCCACCATTACGCAGGCTGATTCCACCGGGCGCAGGTCGGGCCGCTTGTCCTCAAACACGGGCGTCGGCACGGCGACAATGAAAAAATGCGCGTCCGTGAGCCGCTTCTCGTCGCTGGTAAACTCCACGCTGGAGGCGCAAATGGCATCGTCGCCGACCTCCATCGTGGGGTCGATGCCCGCGCGATACTTCGCGATTTTGTCCGCGTTCAGGTCAAAGCCGATGACGCCGAAGTGCCGCGCCATCGCGATGGCCAGCGGCATCCCCACATACCCCATGCCCACGACGGCCAGCTTCGCTTCGCCCTCAAGCATGCGCTGATACAGTGTACTCATGATAATTCCCTCTGTTCGCCGGCGGTACCGTCGGTTATTCGATCCTTTTGCCCATGCCGCGCGCATCGTCCCGTAAAAACGCCGCGTTCCTCTTTTATCTATTACGCCGGTTCCTGCGTCGTGAAGGTGGTCAGCAACATCTGCTTGAGCAGCAGCAGCTCCTCTTCAGGCTTCATGGCGCTGACCGGCTGGTAGACCAGACCAACGGCGAAGCGGGTCGCCACCGCGAGCATCAGGTGCAGCGACGTGACGAAGATTTTCCTCGCCGGTATGTCCTGGCGCATGGTGCCGTCAGACTTCAGGTTGGCCATATTGGTCGCGAATCTGTCGGAGAGCGAATCGATCATCGCCACATAGGGCTGGAAGAAGGCCGGATCGTTCCCCGCGCACTGGAGATAGATGTTGAAAAACTGATTGAAGCGCAGCATGCCACGATTGCTTCGGTACATCATGATAAATGAATCGAGGAAGAACTCGTACCGTTGCGCCGATGTATACGACATTACTTCCGCCTCATGCAGCTGTTGATCGATGCTTTGAAGCACCTGCTCCCACTTCCATATTCCTATCGCCAGTACATAATCCGGCTTTGAGGAAAAATACCGAAACAGCGTGGCAATCCCGACGCCTGCTTCCCTGGCTATCTCTTTCATGGAGATGCCTTCAATGCCGTATTGTGAAAAAACCTGAAATCCCGCTTCCAATAACCGCTGCCTCCGAATCTCCATATCGGCAGCCGAGCTCTTTCCACGCCTGTACTGCAATGTCGATTATTCTCCTTTTGCAGATTTGGTTCATGAAATCGCCTTGTTGAAACTATGTGATAGCTCTATTATCACATAATTACTGATGCTGATAATAACATAAAACAGATAACTTGTCAATATGAAAACGAACTGTATATAGAAAAAGAGACGACAGTTGCTTGAAGTTGCGACTGTCGCGCTGTATGATGTATGTAGTTGTAGGAGACATGCTGAGAGTTGCTGTCAGTTGTTCAAAGTTGTAGGCTGATTCCTCGCAATGACATTGTTCAGCGGGTTCAAGCGATTGACGTCACGCTGGATGTCCTGACCATAGAGGTTGACATACTTCCTTGTCATGTCCAATGTGGAATGTCCAAGGATCGCCTGAAGCTGGACCATGCCGCCGCCAGCCATGATGTAGTTCTTGGCGAAGGTGTGCCTGAACAGGTGCATGGAGGTCTTGCTGACGCCTCTTGACAGGTTGTAGCGTCGAATGCTGCCCCCAATGCCCGAGACTGGCATTTGTTTGCCGTCGTTGGCGGGGAAGAGGTAGTCGTCGCTGTCCCAATCCCACAGCTTCAGGTAGATGTTCAGCGCCGCCTTCAGGGATTGCGACATCGGGACAAACTGCTGCCTCCGGTTCTTCAGCTTGGACAGGTGGATGGTGTCGTTCTAAAATCAATGTCGCTGATCTTGATGTTCACCAGCGTGTTTGCGCGAATGCCCGTCGCCAGGAAGGTGTTGATTGCCGCCCAGCAGCGCCATTCGACAAAGCTGTCGCCGGTGGGACGCTTCAGGAGCTTTTCAAGCTCGGCGTCGGTGTAGGGGTCCTTGAAGGATTCGTCCACCTTCATCATGGGGATGTGAATGAGCTCCATGTACTCCCGTTTAGCACAGAACCGAAGGAAAACGCGAAGTCCGCGGGTCCGGCAATTCACGGCGGTCATCTTGTTGCCCTTGTCCATCTCGTGGAGGATGAAATCCTCGTACAGCTTGTCCGTGATCTCGTCCAGGTAGGTGACTTCGGTGATCTTCTGGAAGTAGCGAAGGTCTTCCGTGTAATATTCAATGGTCCTTGGACTTAGGTTCTTCAGTCGGTTGTGCCGCGTGAATTGATCAATCGCGTACTCCAGGGTGATCCTTCCAACGCCTTGCACTTGCTTCGTTTTGATCCTTGCCATCTAGATTTCCTCCTTCAAAATGTGCCGAAAAATCTAGTCGTCAAAATCTAGTCACCAGGCACTTTCAGGGGAGGGACCAAAACAATGAAAAGCCCTGAAAACTCAGCGTTTTCAGGGCTTTGGTGCGGGAAACAGGACTTGAACCTGCACGAATCGTAATGATCACTAGAACCTGAATCCACCTAAATCCTGCTAAGTATATAATAGGAAAGTAAATTTCGGGCAGGGATCATTTTGGACGGGAGTTTGGACGACTTCTCCCACACACAAAGCACACCTGAAAACACTATTATAATAACCTTAGAAGAGAGTCATGTCAAGCTAAATGCCAAGGATATCCGATGGTGAATTATTGTCTATATTTCAGGATGTTTCAGGTTTTTTTCGTATCATTTCTGGTTGTCTAATATTCTCTTTTGTGATATAGTGTTTATAATGAAGTAGCTTGGTGTTTAGCACAGCAGTTGTTTTTAAGCCTATGGGGAAATGGGCGCAGAATATACGGTATCAGGAAGGTAGGCAGAAAAACAAATGAAAAATGATGATTTTTACAGCTCTCTTTCCCGAATGGCAGATGAATTCAATAGGCTTGTAAGTCCACTAACTGATCAATTAAAAATTAATGATCGTTGGCATGAAATTGAATCGCCAGTTCTTCGCGTAGCCAAGATGAGAGATGATGTTCTACCTGGCATAACAGCATTTGATCTGAGCTTAGCAAATCGGCTTCGTATGCTTATAGACCCTTATCAGTCGATTCTCGATAATATGTCAGCAATTGAAACCATGATGGGAACAAGATTTGCAGAACTTGTTCGTCCTCAGATATTTATTCCAGGAATTTCTTCTGGACTAACTTTGCTTGCCTCTTCCACTTCGCAAGTCGGGCAAGAAGCCAAGATGGCAACAGGGGCGAAGTTAATAACGATACAGACTAAAAAAACAGTTGAGCCATGGCTGACGGATCTAAGTGTGATCTCTGCATTTAATACTGTTATCGATGATTCTTCTTTTGGCCGATTGATCAACTTAGAGAAGACTGTGGCAGGTCTGCCAAGTGTAATAGCACATTGCAATCAGATGATTAGTGTTTCTGCACAGATTGCGTCATTACAACGGGTTAGCCTGACAGAAGCGTGGAAGAATGCGATAACGCCACCAGAACTGGTGATAGGTCTGAATGACTTTGCTTTAAAACAGTACGAACATATTCAAAAAGCATCAGACGATCAGACTATTGCATGGCGTTTGGGTTTGATTAATGCAGCATCAAGATTTGTAGATAGCTTAGTAAAATGGGGATCGACGCTCGCGGTTGATAGTGATGAGGAAGCTCCAGAGACAGAAATGTCATTACCTAACCTTTCGGAGCTACCGGTTTTTCTTAGCTATGCAAAGCGAGACAATAAGGATACAGAAGAAGCTTTTAATGAATCACAGTTTGCACAGATTACAGATCTTGGTAAGCTCATCATTCATAAGGCAAAAGCCATTAATGACTTTTGTAAAGCACGGCGTAAAGAGATTCTATTTCCAGAAACCAACTTGTTGAATTGGGCAATGGTACTTTCTGGGTCCTTTTGTCGGGATCCAGAAGCACTGAATCAATTGCTGGATACTCTTTGCGAGATGTTTATCAGGGAGCCAATTATACAGTTGGTTGGAAACCATAGCTGCTTTGCGGATTTGAGGTCAAACCGGGGAACAACTGAGACTAAGAAGCGGAATATAACAAAAATCCAGAAGCAGGTTTTCTGGCAGGTCATCAGTATTGAGGAGGAATTATTAAAGCAATTTGATGGCATAGAAGCTACATATATTGATGAAGAAAGTGTCTCTTCGCATGTAATGAAGGCATTATTAGCGATACAAAGAGATAAACTGTATGAGAATGTAAAAGAAGATAATATCAATGATGGTATAAGAAATCAGCTTGGTATGGTTTATGAGATAAAGGATCAAACTAGGCAAGGTGAATCTGAAAGCGGGAAAGACGCAGGAGAGGTTGATATTGTAATCTGTGAAAACGGTAATCCTGTTGTGATTATGGAAGGGCTGAAAATGGATAGCTTTAAAAAAGAATATTTGAACGTTCATATCAACAAAGCGTTGGTGAATTATGATCCAAATGGCTGCCCGCTTGTTTACATCCTCATATATGCAACAGTAAAAGGGTTCGGGACTCTTTGGGATAAGATTATGAATCATATGAAGGGTTATTGCTTTCCTTATACGGTTGAGGAAGAAATAAGGGAAATAAGCGTTGTATATACTGATTCGCGTCATGCGAAAGTAGTTCTGAATCGTAACGGGAAGAGAGTGAGTGTCCATTTGTGTGCAGTTGAGATGAAATGAGTGACATGGAGACAGTTCTAGCATATTATTTTCCCCATTTTAGAAGATATGTATGTTAAATGTTTAAAAAGTGCAAAAAAGCAACATAATAATCTATGGTTCCATATTTCGTGTCATGATTCGTGTTTCTGGACCGAATCTTTGTTCAAATTACCGAACAATTATCCAATATATCGAATAGGAATGTTCGGAATATTATCCGAACAATAGAATAATCTGTAAACTCAGCGTAATTTCTGGCTCATCACGGAAAGCTGTGGCTAACTCCCCCTCATCAGTCACCTGCGGTGACAGCTTCCCCCCAAGGGGAAGCCTTTCTGTGCTAAGCCTTCCCCTCGAGGGGAAGGTGCCCCGAAGGGGGGGATGAGGTGTTCGTCATCCC
>JBGUQG010000189.1:0-8905 GCA_045130815.1 Christensenellales bacterium | reverse complement strand
GCCCTCCTGCTCCATCCGCTGGCGCAGGCGCTTGTGATGGCCCTCCCACAGCGGCCGGCCCTTTTCATTCGTCAAGGCTGATTTTTTCCCGTCCGAAAACATCATAGGCTTGATTGATGACCTCCCTGGCCGTGTCGGAAACTGACTTCGCCGCCGCGCCGCTGCCCTCCAGGTTCATGGCGATCCCCACCGGCTGGCCGAAGGCCTCCGACAGCGCCGCCTCGATCACCGGCTTCTTGCGCTCCAGCAGCTTCATGTGCATCATGTTCTTGCGGCTGAACTCCACCGTCACCTGACGGCCGTCGAAGCGTATGAAGCGCATCGATTCCAGCGGCGCGCGGATGGAGGGATTCTCCTGCTGCAATCCCGCCAGCGCGTCCAGCCATTCCTTGGGCGGCGCCTCGGCGGGGGTGACGGCCGCCTTCGGGGCGGCCTTGGGCTTCGGCGCATCCGTCCTGGCCCCGACGGGCTTTTCCCGGGGCTGGGCGGAGCGGACAGGCACGCCGCTCTCCACCAGCTTCTCCACCCGCTGCAGCCGCTCGGCCACGGCGGCGTCCTCCTCCTTTTCCGGGTGGCATGCGCGCACGGCGGCCAGCTCCAGGATCGTGCGGGGGCGGGAGGCCCACTTGGTGTCCGGCTCGGCCCGCAGGAACAGCTCCAGCATGCGGTTCAGGCCGTCGGCGCTCGCCCTTTGGGCCTGGTCCGCAAAGCGGGCGGCGTCCTCCGGGGTGACCTCCAGCAGCTCGGCCAGGCCCTCCTTCACCGCGCCGGCCAGCATCACACCCCGCAGGTGGGCCGCCGCGTCGCGGATGAACACCTGGGGATCGCTGCCCCGCCGCATCACCTGGTCGATCTGCGTGAGCGCCGCGCCGGCATCGCCGTCGATCAGCGCGTCCACGAAGTCGAACATCGCGCCGCGGCCCGCCGTGCCCAGCACGTCCCGGGCCAGCTGGCCGGAGACCTCGCCGTCGGTGTAGGACAGGCACACGTCCAGCAGGCTCAGCGCGTCGCGCATCGCGCCCTCCGCCGCCCGGGCGATCTCCGAAAGCGCCTCGTCGGAGGCTGAGCGCCCGATGCCGCCCAGCACCACCATCAGCCGGTCGATGATCACGTCGGTGGAAATGCGGTGGAAATCGAACCGCTGGCAGCGGGAGAGGATCGTGGCCGGCAGTCGCTGGGGCTCGGTGGTGGCCAGTATGAACACGGCGTGCTTCGGCGGCTCCTCCAGCGTCTTCAGCAGGGCGTTGAACGCGCCGGTGGACAGCATGTGCACCTCGTCGATGATATACACCTTGTACCGGGTCAGCGTCGGGGGATACTTGATCTTCTCCCGCAGGTCGCGGATCTCGTCCACGCCGTTGTTGCTGGCCGCGTCGATCTCCATTACGTCCATGCTGGTCTCCTGCTTCAGCGCGCGGCAGACCTCGCACTCGCCGCAGGGATCGCCGTCCCGGGGATTCAGGCAGTTGATGGCCCGGGACAGCACCTTGGCCGCGGTGGTCTTGCCGGTGCCGCGGGTGCCGCAGAACAGGTAGGCATGGGCGATGTGTCCGGTCATCACCTGGCGCTTCAGCGTTCGGGTGACGGCGTCCTGGCCGCAGATCTCCGAAAAGGTGTCCGGCCGCCACGCGCGGTACAGTGCCTGATAGCTCATGTGCTTTACCTCCGGGACGTGCGTATTTCTCCACACTATCATTGTAACCGATTTTGGTCGAAAACAAAAGGGGGTTTTTGATGCATTTTGACGATTTTTTGATACCTGCGGGCAGGCCGCCCCCTGACACTGATTTTACCCCGTTTTTTAACAACGAGGTAAAGGCGAATACATCTACGTGGCTTATAATGCGTATAGTTCCATTTTCTGTGCATAATTATACATCCTCATGGAGGGAATGTGCATTGAAGAAGATCGTTCTCACGGGCGGCGGCACCGCGGGCCACGTCACGCCGAACCTGGCACTGATCCCCCGGCTGCAGGCCGACGGATGGGAAATCCATTATATCGGCGCGGCGAACAGCGCGGAGGAATCGTTGTTGCGCGATGTGCCCGGCGTCACCTTTCACACGGTGTCGGTGGGCAAGCTGCGCCGCTATTTCGACTGGAAGAACTTTTCCGACCCCTTCCGCGTAATCAAGGGCGTGGGCCAGGCCACGGGCATCATTCGCAGGCTGAAGCCCGACGTGGTGTTCGCCAAGGGCGGGTTCGTGTCGGTGCCGGTGGTTTACGGCGCGAAGCTGAACGGCGTGCCGGTGGTCACCCACGAATCGGACATGACCCCGGGGCTGGCCAACAAGCTGTGCCTGCCCTTCTCGAAGGTCCAGTGCTGCACCTTCCCCGAGGCCGTGAAATACGCCAAGGGCAAGGGCGTGCACACCGGCACCCCCATCCGGCCCGAGATACTGATGGGCGACCGCCAGCAGGGCCGGCAGCGCTTCGGCTTCAACGACCATCGCCCGGTGCTGATGGTGGTGGGCGGCTCCAGCGGCGCACAGGCCATCAACCAGGCGGTGTGGCAGTCGCTGCCCCGGCTCACCGGCAACTTCCAGGTGCTGCACCTGTGCGGCAAGGGCAATCTGAACGACGTGTACGAGGGCACCGCCAACTATGTGCAGCGGGAATACCTGAACGAGGAGATGGCCGACGCCTACGCCTGCGCCGACATACTGATCTCCCGGGCGGGCAGCAACGCCCTGTGCGAGATCCTGGCGGCCCGCAAGCCCGCGCTGCTGATCCCCTATCCCAAGGGGGCCAGCCGGGGCGACCAGCTGTTGAACGCCGAATCCTTCCGCGCCCGGGGCTTCAGCCACGTGCTGCTGCAGGAGAACATGACCCCCGATACCCTGGTCGGGGCCGTGGAGCAGCTGTACCACGACCGCGGCGCGCTGTACGAGGCCATGGCCACCGAACCCACCGCCAACGGCATCGACAACGTGCTGGAGCAGATATACAAGTTCGCAAGGAAGTAGGGACACAAAACGCCCGGAAAACTGTCCGGTGGACTGTTTTCCGGGCGTTTTGTGTCCCTGTTCCCTCAACTCGCGAATATCGCCCTTACCGTGGCGGCGTCCACCACGCTGGTCAGGTCGCCGGGATCCACGATGTCCAGACCCGCGTCGTACTGCTCGTTCATGCGCGTCTGAAACTCGGCCACGGCCTGAAGGGTCGCCTCGTCCAGCACGCCGGGCTCCAGCCCGTCGGTGGACAGCAGGCCCAGGCTGTACAGCTTCATCTGCAGCTGCTGCACGGTATCGGCGTCGGAGCTGCCGCTGATCGAGCCCACGACCGACGCCGGGGCGTCATCCCCATCGTCGCCCTCGGGCTCGTCCGCCGGTTCCTCGGTGGGCGCGTCGGTGGGCGCGGGGATGCCGAAGCGGGCGCTGCCCCACTGCATATCGTCCCGGTCGCCGCCCGCGGGCAGCGCGCCCACGTAGATCGTATACAGCCCCGCGGGCAGACTCCGGGCGTTCACGGTGCGGCTTGTGTCGGTGGTGGTGCCCAGCTCCTGGCGCTCGCCGGCCTGATTCTCCACGTAGATGGTATAGCTTTCCACATCGCCGTCGGCGTTCCAGCTGATGATGATGTTGCTGTCGGTCATGATGGACACGCCGTCCACCTGGTAGGCGCTGCCGCCGATGTTCACCACGGGCATGCCGATGGTGGCCACCTGCGGCGCGGGGGTGGGCACCTCCGTGGGCGGCGGCGTGGGGATCTCGGTGGGCGGGGGCGTGGCCGGGCGCATGAACTGGGCGTGGCTGTACTGCATGTCCGCGTTGGTGCCGCCCGCGGGCAGCGCGCCCACGGTCAGCGTGTACAGCATGCCGGGCTGCATGTCGTCGGTGCGCAGGTTGAAGCCGGTCTGGGTGGTATAACGGGGCTCGAAGATGTCGTCGCCGTCGGCGTCGGTCACCCGCAGGTAATAGCTTTCCACGTCGCCGGAGGACGACCAGCCCACCTGCACGGTATCCTCCGCCAGGGTGATGGTGCTGCTGCCCGCGGCGGTGCCGGCGATGCTGATCCTGGGCGCGGAGATCTCGGCCACGGTGGGCTCGGGCTCCGGCTCCGGAGTGGCGCGCTCCGGCAGCATGAACTGCGCGGTCCGCCACACGATGTCGTCCTCGTCGCCCCGCGCCGGCATCACGCCCAGGCGCAAGGTGTAGACCTCGCCGGGGGTCATCTGGTCGGTGTTCACAGTGAAGCCGGTGTGCTCGGTGCCCTCCTCGGCGGCGATGGATCGGCCGTTGCTGTCCTGCACGTATACGAAGTAGCTGTCCACCTCGCCCTCGGCCCGCCAGCGCACGGTCAGCTTGCCCTCGGACACGACCACCACGTCGCTCCCGGCGGCCTCGCCGTCAAAGGCGATGCCGATGTCCCCCACGCGGCCCAGGCTGGGCGCTTCGGTGGGTTCGGACGTGGGGACCCCGGTGGGCTCGGACGCCTCGGTCGCGCGGCCTTCGACGCGCCAATCCCGGTCATAGGCGTATTCCAGGGCCCGCCGGGTGTTGTCGTCCACCTGGCCGGTCACCGGCAGCACCGCGTTGTCCTGCACCTGGTTCACCCAGGTCTGGAAGGCGCGCACCGCGCGCTCGGTGGCGGAATCGTAGCGACCGGTGACGTCGTCCTCGTCCAGCACGCCCACGGCAGAGAGCATCTGCTGTACGAAGCGTATGGATTCCGGATCGGAGTTCTCGCCCACGGTGATCTCCTGGCTGCCCTCCGGCTGCTCCGGCTCGTCCTCCACGGGCGGCTCGGTGGGCTCTGCCGTGGGAGCCTCGGTGGGCTGGGCGGTGGGCGTCGCCGTGGGCTCCCCGGTGGGCTGTGCCATCGTCAGCCCGCGATCATAGGCGTATTCCAGCGCCAGCCGGGTGGCATTGTCGACCCTGCCGTTCTCCTCCAGGGTGCCCTCGCCCTGCACGCTGTTGACCCACTTCTGGAAGCGCTCCACAGCCCGGGTGGTGCCCCTGCCAAAGATGCCGTCCACGCCGCTCTCGTCCATCGCGCCGACGGCGCTGAGCATGCTCTGGACATAGCGTATGGATTCCGGATCGGAGTTGGCGTCCACGGTGATCTCCTGGCTCTCCTCAGGCTCATCCGCGGGCTCGTCCGCAGGCGCCTCGGTGGGGGCCTGGGTCGGCGCCTCGGTGGGCACCCGGGTGGGCGCGGGCGTGGGCGTGCCATAGGGCATCAGCCCGTGATCCTTGCAGTATTCCAGGTAGGCCAGGGTCATCTGGTCCACCGTGCCGTTCACGGCCAGGGTCTGCTCGTCGCGCTGGTCGTTCACCCATTGCTGGAAGTCCGTCACCGCGAACACGGTCTCGCTGCCGTACACGCCGTCCACGCCGCCCTTGGGCAGCAGGCCAATGTCCGCCAACAGCTGCTGTACCTTGCGGATGTCCTCCTTGGAGGCCCTGTTGTCGATCACGCCGTCCAGGCGCTCCACCGGGCGCGTGGTGGGCGTGGCAGTGGGCCTGCGGGTGGGCTCGGGCGTCTGTGTGGGCTCAGCCGTCGCCTCCCGCAGGCGCGCCCACTCCTCGGCATAGTAGTCCAGGAAGGCCAGGCTCTGGGCGTCCATCCGCCCGGTGACCTCCAGCACGTCGTAGCCCGCCAGCTGGTTCACCCGCTTCTGGAACCGACGCACCGCCGCGGCGGTGGTCGCGCCGTAGCTGCCGTCCGCGGCGTCCTCGGGCAGCAGGCCCAGGGTGATCAGCTTGCGCTGCACCGGGCGCACCAGCGAGGCCGGGGAGTTCTCGTCCACGGCGGAATCGTCCGGCTTGGGCGTCACCTTCGGCGTGGGCGTGGGGGTGGGCCTGGCGGCGTCCGTCTCATACAGCCACTGCTGGGTCTTGGGTCCGGCCGCGCCGTCCACGCTCAGCTTCTGCTCCGGATCGTAGCGCTCGTTGATGTAGCGCTGGAAGTCGCGCACCGCCTGGCGGGTCGCGGAATCGTACTCGCCGGTGATGTCGTTCTCGTCCAACCAGCCCAGCGCGCTCAGGCGGCGCTGGAGCGTGCGGATCGTCCTGGCCTGGGAATTGCCGTTGACCAGCGTATAGCCGGAGTTGTCCGCCCTGCGGGTGGCCGTCGGGGCGGGCGTGGCCGTGGCCGCGGCCCGCTGGGCCTGCTGGTACTCCTGCTCCACGTCGCCCTCATAGGTATAGTCCATCCAGGAGAGCTCCGGGTCCACCAGCGCGGCAAAGGTCGGCGCCACATAGGGGGTGGGCGTGGGCGTGGTGGCGGGAATCCAGACCTCGCTGGGGTCCAGCGTGGGGCTCTGGGTGATATCGCGGCTGGTGGGCAGCGCGCCGTTGAACACGGTGATCAGCAGCACCGCCGCCACCACCAGCACCGCCACGGCGATGCCGGCGAACAGCAGCACCCTGCGTCCGCCGCCGCCCTCCTCCTCCTGGGCCGGGGCCTCCGCCGCCGCGGACTGAGCCGTCTTGCGCTGGGCGATGTAGGCCGTGCCGTTTTCCTCAAAGAAGAAGTGCCGCTTGCGGGGATCCTCCACGCTCTCCACGCTGGCGCGCAGCTTTTTGATGCCCGCCTCGAACTGATCCTCCATGCCCGCGACGGGCACCACCGCGCCGTCGTTCAGGCGCTCGGCGCAGTCCCGGGGCAGGTATTCGCGGATGCGCAGCTTATTGTCCCGCTTGGTGTCCAGCGCGGCGTAGACGATGCCCGTGGCGTCCTGGCCCAGAGCGCGGCCGATCAAAAACCGGTCGTGATATACCCGCGAGCCGGGCAGCATCTGGATCTGCGGCACGGCGGCGCGGGAATCCCGGCCGCAGTGCGGGCAGGTGGTCTGCCCCCGCATATCCTCGAAGCAATACATGCACAGGTTTTCATATGTCATGGGTTCCACTCCTTTGATCCCGTGGAGAATGGTCTTCCGTATTATTTATGGTTCCAGCAGCCCGTCGATGGCCGCGCGCACGTCTGAGAATACGTCTTCGATGCCCTTGGAGGCGTCGATGCGCACGATCCTGTCGGGCTCCGCCTTCGCCAGGGCGTCGTAGCCCTGCTGCACCCGGGCGAAGAAGTCCTCTTTTTCGATCTCCAGCCGGTCCAGCGGCGCGCCCTGGGCCATGCGCCTGCGTGCCTGGTCCCGGTTGACCTCCAGCAGCAGCGTCAACTCCGGCAGGGCCCGCCGGGTCGCCGGTTCATTGATTTGACGCACGAAGGCTTCCCCAAGTTCACGTCCATAGGCCTGGTAGGCGATGCTGGAATCCAAAAATCGATCGCAGATCACAATTTTGCCGCTTTTCAGGGCAGGCTCGACCACCTCGCGCACATGCTCCACCCGGCTGGCAGCGTACAGCAGCGCCTCGCACTCGTCGGACATGCCCTTGGAATCCAGGCTGAGGATCACCTCGCGGATGCGCTCGGAGATGGGGCAGCCGCCCGGCTCCCGGGTCAGCACCACCTCAAAGCCCCGGCGCTGCAAATGCTCCTTCAGCAGCGCGATCTGGGTGGACTTGCCGCAGCCGTCGCTGCCCTCCAGGCTGATAAACAGCCCCCGGGGCAACCGGCCCAGCAAGCCCTCGGCCATGGCGTCAACGCTGCCGAACACCGCGTCCGACCCGGCGGCCGCAAGCTCGCCCGGCTCGGCATAGCCGTAGTCCGCGCCCGCGGCGAAAAGCCCAAGGGCCTTCGCCGCCTCGATGTCAAAGCGCCGGTCCCCCGCCATGCAGGCCCGGGACGGGTCCGCGCCCTCGGGCAGCGCCCGCAGGATCAAATCCCGCTTGTCGCCGGAATGGCGGTCCAGGCCGATACCCACGATGGTGTCCAGCCAAACATCGATGCCGAAGTGCTTCGACAGCCGCTCCAGCATGACCTGAGGCTTGGCCGAGGCGATGGCCACCCAGGCCCCTGCCCGGTGCAGCTCTCGCAACAGCATGGCGATGCCGGGGTACAGCCGGGATTCGTACAGCCCGATGTCGGTATACCGCTCCCGGTACAGCGCCACGGCCCGCTCGGCCTCGTCATCGTTCATGCCGCAGTATCGCATATAGCTGTCCTGCAGCGGCGGACCGACGAACCGGTCCAGCACCGCCTGCTCCGGCACGGGCCGCCCCATTTTCTCCAGGCTGTAGGCCACGCTTTTGGTGATGCCCTCGCCGGTGTCGGCGATGGTGCCGTCGAAGTCAAAAAGATAGCAATCGTATCTCAAAGCCATATCGGATTCTCCCTTGGATATACCTATAACAATTCTATTGTATTTTATCAAATGAATATGACATTACATCATGGATTGTTGGAAGGGCGTATGAATTTAAAGGCTGTGAGGGGGGATCGCTGTGTGCCAAAATGGTTCAGGGGACGGTTTCTGAAACCATTTTGACCTGGTTTCGAAAACTGTCCCCTGAGCCGCTTGCATCTGCGCTCTACTTCGTCTTCTTTGATTTCGGCGCGGACCAGGCGGAGTAATAGTTCACGCCCTTCACTGTCCTGTAGCCGCGGATGCGCACATAATAGGTGGTCGCTCCCCTTCTTCAGCGCCTTGCCGCTCAGCTTCACCGTCACGGCGGGCTCCTCCGGCGCTTCCGCCCCGGCGCAATAAGGCAGGACCTCTTCTGTCGCCTCCTCCGCCGACGCAAGGTCGATCTCCACCTCTGTGACCGCGTCTTCAGCGGGCGCGGCCTGCAGGTTCGCCTCAGCACATGTGGCGATCGCCATGAGCGCCAAAAACAATGCCTTACACAATGCGCTTGTGCGTCTCATGCGTTTCCATCCTGACAGATCAATAATCTATTCTATGCATGAGTATAACTTATCAATATATCAAATACTCCGCCTCATCCGACTCTATTGCCAATACGCGAACAAAAAAGAGAGCCATTCACATGAATGACTCTCGATGAAATCCGGCGACGACCTACCCTACCGGGCCGTTTCCAGCCAAGTACTATC
>JBGUQG010000188.1:0-7666 GCA_045130815.1 Christensenellales bacterium | reverse complement strand
AACTATATATTCAAATGTTGACAAAAAAATAACGCTCCCATCGGTGTTCTCTTCGTCTTGTTTGCTCACTCGCTGTCAAACACCCGCATCGGCGCTTTTTTGATGCCGCTTGAAATTGGCACTTGATTATTTCGTGTTAATCGTATATTATAATACTGAGTAACAATGGGGTGATGGGAGGCGCGCCATGAGCAATTATCGGATCGCCTTTTTTACGGTGGACTGGAATTACGAGCTGGTGGAGAGCACGCTGCACGGCCTGAAGCGCTTTGTCGAGGACCACAAGAACGTACAGCTGTGCATCTTCGACTGCTTCGGCAAGGACCTGGACAACGCCAAGGACCGCAGCGAATACGCCATATTCGAGCTGGCGGACCTGAGCCGTTTTGACGGCCTGCTGGTGCAGGGCAACCAGATCGTGCTGGATCGCGTGCGCAGGGAGCTGGCCGGTCGCATCGCCGAGGCCGGGATCCCGGCGGTGACCATCGACTGTCCCATCGAGGGCTGTACCCTGGTGACGGTGGACAACCGCGCCGCCCAGCGGGACATCGCGGCCCACGTGATCGAGGCGCACGGCGCGCGCAGGCTGGTGTATCTGACCGGCAACACGGAAAACGGCTGTCCCGAGGGCCAGGACCGGCTGGACGGCTTTCTGGACGCCTGCCGCGCCGGCGGCGTGGACGAGGGCGACGCACAGGTCATCCACTGCACCTGGCGCACCAGCGACGGCAACGCCGTGGCCGAGCGCTGGCTGAAGGAGGGCAAGCCGCTGCCGGATGCCTTCGTCTGCGCCAACGATGAGATGGCCCTGGGCATGATCGAGACCCTGGAGCAAAACGGCGTGCGCATCCCCCGGGATGTGATCGTCACCGGCTTTGACGATCTGACCAGCGCCGAGCTGTGCAGCCCGCGGCTGTCCACGATCAACCGGGACTACTGGCAGATGAACTACAGGGCCTTGGAGGTGCTGCTGGCCCGGATCGAGGGCCGGGAGCAGCGCGCGCGCATACCCATGGAGCACCGGCTGGTCTGTTCCGAATCCTGCGGCTGCCGGGAAACCGCGCGGCCGGACGCCATCCGGCTGAAGTACTTCCAGCAGACCCGCTTTCTGAAGAACTTCTATACCCTGCAGGACCAGATGGCCGAGCAGCTGTTCGACGCCAACGGCCTGGAGGACCTGATGGACATCGTCGAAAAGAACCACCGGATCTTCGGCTGCGACAACGTATACCTGTGCATCAACGACTATTACTATGACAACTATGACAAGAAGCAGTGGCAGCAGGATTCCGAAAGCTTTGGGCGGGAGATGATACTGGCCGCCTGTGGCAGGAACGACATGTTGGCGGACGCGAAGCACCTGTACGCCCGCTTCCCCACCGCCAACCTGCTGCCGGACGCGCTGATGCGCTCGGAGCGGTTTTTGATGTTCTACCCGCTGCACTACAACACCTATTCCATCGGCTATCTGGTGATGGACGGCATCAGCGAGGCCGCCAAGCTGAACCTGCATGAGAGCATACTCAGCTTCCTGGAGATCGGCATCGAAAACGTGCGCAAGAAGTGCCTGCTGCGACAGCTGAACGACGTACTGGACAACCTGTACGTGCGCGACGGGCTCACCGACCTGTACAACCGCTTCGGCTACGTGCGCTTTGCCCACGAGCGCTTCGACGCCTGCGTGCGATCCGGCGGCGCGCAGGTGGTGTTCGTGGACATGGACGACATGAAGCACATCAACGACCGATTCGGCCACGAGATCGGCGACTGCGCCATCCGGACCGCCGCGGACATACTGCGCGGGGTCTGTCGCCCGGACGACTTCTTGATGCGCTATGGCGGCGACGAGTTCCTGATCGTCGCACCGCTGCGGGAGGCGGATCTGGAGACCGCGCTGCAGCAGGCCACCGAACAGCGTCAGCCCGACGACCAGCTGCCCTGCCGGCTGCGGCTGAGCGTCGGCGTCATCCGCGTGATGCCCGGCGACGCCCGAACGCTGGACGAGTGCGTGCTGGCCGCCGACAGCCTGATGTACGAGAACAAAAAGCGGCGGAAGGAACGCGCGTAGCGCAAATGAAAGCAGCCCTTTCGGGGCTGCTTTCATTTGATGATTCCCAGATATCGCTTGATCTCGGCGATGTACCGCTCTCCCATGGCGCTGAGTATGGCGTTGTTCTTCACCACGTAGCCCACCTCCATCACGCTGTTGGGGTTGTTGCTGTCCGCCTCGTAGGGCACGGCGATGTAATCCGAGCCGTTCAGCTCCTCGCAGATGATGCCGGAGCACAGCGTGTAGCCGTTCAGGCCCGTCATCAGGTTCAGGCTGGTGGCCCGGTCCGTGGTCTTGATGCTTCGGGGATAGTCGTTGGTGCTCAGTATCTCCTCGGCGAAGTAGAACGAGCTGTCGTCCCCCTGCTCAAAGGACAGGCAGGGATAGGGGGCCAGGTCCTCAAAGGATATGGACTCGCGCTCCGCCAGCGGATGCCCCCTCCACAGGTACACATAGGCGTTGCAGTTGATCAGGTGGTGGAAGGCCAGGCCGCTTGAGTGCAGCAGCTTCAAAAGGGCCTTGCGGTTGAAGTCGCTCAGATAAAGTATGCCGATCTCGCTGCGCATCTGAGCCACGTCGCCGATCACGTTCAGCGTCTTGGTCTCGCGGATGGCGAATTCGTATTTGGCCACGTCATAGGCCTTCACCATCTCCACAAAGGCCTTCACCGCAAAGGAATAGTGCTGGCAGGACACGCCAAACTTCTGCTTGCGCTCGCCGCCCCGGCCGTACTTCTCCATCAGGTTCAAATACTGGCCGTACACCTGGCGGGCATAGGGCAAGAACTCCGCGCCGTCGGCGGTCAGGGTCACGCCCCGGCCCGTGCGGTTGAAAAGCACGATGCCCAGCTCCTTCTCCAGCTCCTTGATGGCGCTGGTCAGCGAGGGCTGGGACACGTACAGCTTCTCCGCGGCCCGGTTGATGGAGCCGATCTCGGAGATCGTGATGATGTAATTCAGCTGCTGCAGGGTCATGCGGGGACCTCCCGTCCTTTTTGGATGGCAGTATTATACCCCCGGCGCGGCCTTTTGTCCAGCAGTTTACTGTTATATTGATTCAGCGAATAACCGACTTCAGCGCGGCGATGTACGCCGGTCCGGTACCGCAGCAGCCGCCCACGATGCCCGCGCCGGTTTGGACCAGCCGCCGCATCGCCCCGGCGAACTGCTCCGGCGACATGCTGTAGTGGGCCACGCCCATCTCGTCCATCACCGGCACGCCGGCGTTGGGCTTGGCGATCACCGGGACCTCGGCCACGGCCTTCATCGCGGCCACCACCGATTCCAGCTGGTCCGGCCCCACCGAGCAGTTCAGCCCCACCGCCGCCGCGCCCACGGCCTGCAGCGTCTCCACCGCCTCCGCGGCGTCGCCGCCGAACATCAGGTGGCCGTCGGCCTCCACGGTCAGCGTGCACAGCACCGGCAGGTCGCACACGCTCATGGCGGCCTCCACGAAGCAGGCGCACTCATCGATGGACAGCATCGTCTCCGCCACCAGCAGGTCCGCCCCGGCCCCTGCCACGACCTCGATCTGCTGGCGGTACACGTCCATCAGCATCTCATAGCTCATGCTGCCCAGGGGCTCCAGCGGCTGGCCACAGGTGGTGAAGTCCCCCGCCACCAACGCCCGCCCCCCGGCGGCCTGCTTCGAGATCACCACCAGGCGCGCGTTCAGCTCGGAAAGCCGGCCCTCCAGGCCGTGCATGCCCAGCCCCAGTCGGTTCGCCGAGAAGGTCGGCGCATAGATGATGTCGCTGCCCGCGTCCACGTAGGCGCGCTGCAGCTCCAGCACCACATCCGCATGCTCCGCGGCCCACAGCTCCGTGCACACGCCCACCGGCATGCCCCGCAGCCGCAGCTGTGAGCCCATCGCCCCGTCCAGCAGCACGACGCCCTTTTCACACAGGGCGGTAAAGTCTTCATGCGTCATCGTATAGCCTCCCTCTCATTTCAGCATCCCCGCCACCCGCTGGTACAGCGCGGCGTCCAGCATGCAGGTCACCTTTGTGCCGGTCTCGGTGTATTCCTCCGACAGCACCTGGCCCTTGTCGTGGATCATCGACAGCACGCCGCCCTTGTCGTAGGGGACCACCATCTCCACCCTGTGGCGCAGCGCCGCGATCCGCCGGGAGATCTCCGCCTTCAGCCTGTCCAGGCCGTCGCCCCGCTTGGCGGAGATCAGTATGGCGTCGGCGGGCTCGATCATGCCGCCGATGCTGGCCTGGTCGGCCTTGTTCAGCGCCTCCAGTATGGGCTTGTCCCCCGCGCCCAGGTCACCCAGCACCTCGAACACGGTGGCGCGCTGCTGGGCGTAGCTCGCGCTGGAAAGGTCCGACACCACCACCAGCAGGTCGGCGTACAGCGCCTCCTCCAGCGTGGAGCGGAAGGCCTGCACCAGCTGGTGGGGCAGCTTGCGGATGAAGCCCACGGTGTCCACCACCAGGCACTCCCGGTTCTCGGGCAGCGTCACCTGGCGCAGCACCGGGTCCAGCGTGGCGAACAGCTTGTCCTCCACCAGCACGTCCGCCCCCGACAGCGCGTTCAGCAGCGTGGACTTTCCGGCGTTGGTATAGCCCACCAACGCCACGGTGATCTGGCCGGTCTTCTCCCGGCGGGCCCGGCGCAGGTCTCGCTGCTTCTTGATCTGGCTCAGCTGGCCCTCCAGGTCGTCGATGCGCCTGCGGATGCGGCGGCGGTCCACCTCCAGCCGGGTCTCGCCGGGGCCGCGGGTGCCGATGCCGCCGCCCAGGCGGGACAGCGACGTTCCCAGGCCCTGCAGCCGGGGCAGCCGGTACTTCATCTGGGCCAGCTCCACCTGCAGCTTGCCCTCGGCGGACTGGGCCCTCTGGGCGAATATGTCCAGTATCAGCGCGGTGCGGTCGATCACACGCACGCCCAGTATGTTCTCCAGGTTCCTTTGCTGGGCCCCGGTCAGCTCGTCGTCCAGTATCGCCAGGTCGATCTCCATGGCCTGGCAGGTCAGCGCCAGCTCCTCGGCCTTGCCGCTGCCGATGTAGGTGGCGGTGTCGGGCCGCTGGCGGTTCTGGATCACCCGGGTGATCACCATGGCCCCGGCGGTCTCGGCCAGGCTGGCCAGCTCGTCCAGCGACTCCTCGGAATCGGTGGAGATCAGCATGACCTTCTCCGCCTCCTCCACCAGGCCGCCCTTCTCGATGGCCGCCTTCACCCGGTCCTCGGCCAGTTCGATCTCCTTCAGCCACAGCTGCTGGGGGATGCGGCCCGGCTTCACCGGGCCCTTGACGATCACGGTCAGGTTGTCGTACTCCACCTCGCCCAAAAACGCGGCGCTGATGCCGGTACACCGGCCCTCGCCCACGCCCACGGCGCACATGCTGTCAAAGCGCAAAAGACGCAGCGCCTGCAGGTCCACGTCCGAAAGCCGGGCTTCCCCGCCCGGATGGGTGTGGATGCAGCGGAAGCCCGACAGACGGTCGATGTTGCGGCGCAGATGCAGCTCCGGCAGGGCGATGGAGCCGATACTGCCTATGGCGATCTCCAGCACCGTGCCGTCCCGCCCCAGGTACACCAGCATCTCCCGGTTCAAAAGGTCGGTGTAGCGCACCAATATGTTCAGCAGCCGGTCCGGCAGGAAATCCGCCCTGCCAAACTCGGCGTCGTACAGCTTCTCCAGCTCGCTGAGCGTGCTCTCGCGTATGCCGGTCAGGTTGCCGTGAATCATATCTTAATCTCCTTTGGGATGATTGTCAGGTCCAAAGTGCCGCCACGCCAACACGCCCACGGGCAGGAAGTAAGCGCACCAAATGACCAGGGCGATCGTGCCGCCGCGGCTGTTCCCGCCGTCCGACATGCTTTGGAACATGCCCGTCATCGGCAGTATGAAGCAGCTGATGAAGAACAGCCCGTGCAGCGTCAGCAGCCGCTTCAGCCACCGGTCCGCCCGGTTTTCCACCCGCACGGACAGGCCGATAAAGAAGGTCGACAGCGCCATCACGCCGTAGCCCAGCAGGTCATAGTTGAAGATCAGCCCGCCGCGCTTGAAGTCCAGCACGCGCAGGGCCGCGTCGCCCAGCCCGTCCAGCCGTACGCTGGTATTCTGGGCGAAGTACACCAGCAGGATCAGCGTGGCGTAGACCGCCGACAGAACCAGGCCGACGTTCGCCGCGACCTTCCGGTCGTTATCCGCCTCACACTGGAAGCCCGCCGCCGTCATGATGTAGCCCAGGGGCAAAAGCATGCACACCAGGTACGACCCGAAGCTGAAATCCACGATCAGGCACACCGCGAACAGAAACACCGTCACACACACGATCGCCGCACCGATCCGGGGGATTTGCCGGTTCATGGACTTCGCCTCCATTGCTCTTCCAAGCGCGCCATCCCTCCACAGGAAGGATGGCGCGTAAACAATATACTATGAAACTCAGGGATTGTCAATGCTCAGACGTACTTGATATCCTCGTCGTCCGCCTCGGTCCTCGGCTTCAGGCCCTTTTCCAGGCGCTCACGGTAATCCTGGATGGCGGCGTGCAGGGCCTCCTCGGCCAGCACGGAACAGTGCACCTTCACCGGCGGCAGCCCGCCCAGGGCCTCCATGACCATCTTGTTGGTCACCTTCTCGGCCTCCTCCAGCGTCATGCCCTTCACGATCTCGGTGGCCTTGCTGCTGGTGGCGATGGCCGCGCCGCAGCCGAAGGTCTTGAATTTCACGTCGGTGATCACGTCGTTTTCGACCTTGATATAGATGCGCATGATGTCGCCGCACTTGGCGTTGCCCACGGTGCCCACGCCGCTGGCGTCGTCCATTTCGCCCATGTTGCGGGGATTCATGAAGTGGTCCATAACCTGCTCGGTATATTCCATGATCGTTCCTCCTTTATCAATCGTCGGTGCCCACGGTCTCCACGCCCTTCAAAAAGTCGCTGTACAGCGGCGACATGGCGCGCAGGCGGGCGACGATCTCCACCAGGCTGTCCACCACGTAGTCAGCCTCTTCCATCGTGTTCTCGTCCGAAAGGCTCAGCCGCACGGAGCCGTTGGCGTGCTCGTGAGACACGCCGATGGCCAGCAGCACGTGGCTGGGGTCCAGCGAGCCCGAGGTACAGGCCGAGCCGGAGCTCGCGGCGATGCCCTTGAAGTCCAGGTGCAGCAGTATGCTCTCGCTCTCCACAAAGTAGAACGACACGTTGATGTTGCCGCACATGCGCCGGGTGGGATGGCCGTTCAGCTGGACGTGGGGGATCTCCTTCATGATCCTTTCGATCATGTGATCCCGTATGGCCGCCATCCTCGCCGCGCGGGTCGGGATGTCCGCCGTGGCCAGCTCGATGGCCTTGCCCAGGCCCACGATGCCCGCCAGGTTTTCGGTGCCGGGGCGCTGGCCCCGCTCCTGGGCGCCGCCCTCCATCAGTCGGTTCAGCCGCACGCCATGGCGCACATACAGCGCGCCGATGCCCTTGGGGGCGTGGAACTTGTGGCCGGACAGGCTGAGCATGTCGATGCCCTGCGCCTTCACGTCGATCTGGACGTGCCCGATGGCCTGCACCGCGTCGGTGTGGAACAGCACGCCGCGCCTCTTCGCCACCGCCGCCAGCTCCGCGATGGGCTCAATGGTGCCGACCTCGTTGTTGGCGTACAT
>JBGUQG010000187.1:0-29161 GCA_045130815.1 Christensenellales bacterium | reverse complement strand
AAGGACTTGCCCTCCAGCAGCGCGGCGATGAAGGCCCCGGCGAAGGTGTCGCCCGCGCCGGTGGTGTCCACGCATTTGGCGCCCGGGCAGGCGGGGATCAGCCAGCGCTCGCTTGGGGTTTTCACCAGGCAGCCCGCGCCGCCCAGCTTCAGGGCCACGTGCCCCACGCCACACTCCAGCAGCGCGTCGGCGATGGCGTCCGGGTCGTCCCGGCCCGTCAGCAGCGCGGCCTCGGCGCGGTTGGGGAAGAACCAGTCCAGCCGGGACAGGGCTTCGCCCGCCTCCCACAGCGTCTCGCCCCGCTTGCGCGTGGTGGTGTCCGCGCACAGCGTCAGGCCCTTCGCCTTCAGCGCGTCGAACAGGGCCGCGGTGTCCTCCAGCGACAGCGCCGGGGACACGAACAGGCTGGCCAGGCAGGCGATCCTCGCGCCCGCGAGGGCGGCGCTGTCCAGCGCGGGCAGTATGTGGGGAAGGGCCAGCCGCCGCAGGCTGCCCGCGCGGCTGGTGACGAAGGTGCGCTCGCCGTCCCCCCGCACCAGCACCACGTTCACGCCGGTGTCCATGTCTGCCGAGCGGCACACGGCGCGAATGTCCACGCCGCCTTCGCTCAATGCGCGCAGCACGTAGTCTCCGACGGGGTCGTTTCCCACCACGCTGACCAGCGCCGGGGCGTGGCCCAGCCGCGCCAGCACCAGCGCCTCGTTGGCGGCGTCGCCGCCCACCTGCATGGCGATGCGCTCCACCTCGGTGGAGTGGGCGGTGAACACCCCCGGCCCCACCGGGGCGAGGGGGATGTCGGCGATGGCCGCGCCGATGACGATCACTTCAGGCTGCATGAACAGGCCTCCCTTCACGCGTCTATTCTACCACACTTCCGAATAGGCTTCAACGGCGGTTTGACGGCGGTTTGCGAAGATGCTATAATGGAACAAAACCCTGGAAAGGATGATTTTGATGAAGGTACTGCTGATCAACGGCAGCCCGAAGGCGAAGGGCAACACGGCCCTGGGCCTTGCGGAGATGGCGAATATCTTCGAGGCGCAGGGCATCGAGGCGGAGACGATCCACGTGGGCAACAAGGCCATCCGCGGCTGCATCGCCTGCGGGCGGTGCGGCGAGCTGGGCAAGTGCGTGTTCGACGACCTGGTGAACGAGGTCGCGCCCAGGTTCGAGGCGGCGGACGGCATCGTGGTGGGCAGCCCGGTGTATTACGCGGGCCCGAACGCCACGGTCACGGCGTTTTTGGACCGGCTGTTCTACTCCACCCGCTTCGACAAGACCATGAAGGTCGGCGCGGCGGCGGTGGTCTGTCGCCGGGGCGGTGCGTCCGCGACCTTCGACCGGCTGAATAAATACTTCACCATCGCCGGCATGCCCGTGGCCTCCAGCTATTATTGGAACAGCCTGCACGGCCGCGCGCCGGGCGAGGCGGAACAGGACGGCGAGGGCCTGTACACCCTGCGCACGCTGGCCCGGAACATGGCCTTCCTGATGAAAAGCATCGCCCTGGGCAAGGAGAAGTTCGGCCTGCCGGAGCAGGAGGAACACGTCTGGACCCATTTCATCCGTTAGGCGGCGAGCATATGTACAACGAATTGACAGAGGTCGACATCCGCAAGATGCAGGAGGAGATCGACTACAGGATGCGGGTGGTGCGGCCCAAGTGCATCGAGGATCTGCAAACCGCCCGCGGCTTCGGCGACCTCAGCGAGAACTATGAATACAAGGCCGCCAAGCAGGAGTTGCGCCGCTGCGACAGCCGACTGCGCTACCTGAAGCGCATGATCGCCACCGCGAAGGTGATCAAGGCCGACACCCGCGAGGGCGTGGCCGGGCTGTTCGACAGGGTGACCATCGAATACGAGGAGGACGGCGAGCGGGAGACCATCACCCTGATGACCACCCTGCGCGAGGACGCCGTGAACGGCATCATCAGCAAGGAATCGCCGCTGGGCCGCGCCGTGATGGGCCGCCGGGCGGGGGACAGGGTCGTGGTGAAGGTGAACGACGAGATCAGCTACGCCATCCGCATCATCGCCATCGAAAAGGGCGTGGACGACGACAGTCTGCCCATCAGCAGCTACTGAAGTTGGCGGGGGACCTGCTTCCCCCGCCAATGCCACCCCTTTGACAGATTTGCCTGAAATCCCTGGGGATTTCCGGGCGGCAAATCTGCAAGGTAGCCATTTTTGCTCTGGTCGTCAGGCTCCCTGCCGCAAAAATGCCCGCGGCCCTGACGCACATGTCGCCAGGGCCGATTGAACATCAGAGGGGCTCTGCCCCTCCGATACTTTCCCGTGAGTATGCGTCGTAACTGGCTGAATGGCAACGATGTGGGAGGAGACTCATGCCATGCGAAGTTGGCAGTTGACAAATCGCTTGACGGAGCGTATAATTGATTTGATTCAATTGATTGTCTACGATTAATCAAGACGGAACGGAGGCGAAAGCAATGCATCACGACATGCCGACCGAGATGGTCTGTTCCCAGCTGATCAGCTTTGATCTGGACGGGAACGTGGTCCACAACGTGTCCTTTGTCGGCGGCTGCAACGGCAACCTGAAGGCCGTTTCCAAGCTGGTGGAGGGCATGACGGTGGAACAGATCGAGGGTTATCTGAAGGGCAACCTGTGCGGGCGGCGGCCCACGTCCTGCGCGGACCAGCTGGCCAGGGCCGTTCGCAAGGCCTATGAACAGGAAAAGAAGGGAGCATAAATCATGAGAGTGGAAGTACGCTATTTCACCAGGAACGGCGGCACGAAGAAGCTGGCCGAGGCCGTCGGCAAGGCCGTGGGCGCCGAGGCGCTGACGGTGGACAAGCCCCTGGAGAAGTATGCCGACGTGGTGTTCCTGGGCGCCAGCGTGTACGGCGGCAAGCCCGACCCCGCGGTGGTGAAGTTTATCTCCGACAACGCGAGGAACATCGGCAAGATCGTGGTGTTCGGCAGCGCCTGTACCGGCAAGAGCACCTATCCGGCCATCAAGTCCGCCGCGGCGGGCTGCGCCGTGAAGACGGCGGAGATGTTCTTCCAGTGCAAGGGCCAGTTCTGGTTCTTCAACAAGAACCGCCCCAACGACCAGGATTGCGCCGACGCGGCGGACTTTGCGAAGAAGCAGATCAAGATCCTTGGGGTAACCTGATATGGACGGCGTGAACTTCGACCCCCTGAAGCTGGAGAACCAGCTGTGTTTTCCGCTGTACGCCTGCGCGCGGGAGGTCGTGAAGCGCTACAAGCCCTTCCTGGACGCCATCGACCTGACCTATACCCAGTACGTCACCATGATGGTGCTGTGGGAAAAGCCGAAGGTCACCTCCAAGGAGATCGGCGAAAAGCTGCACCTGGATTCGGGCACCCTGACGCCGGTCATCAAGAAGCTGGCCGAGAAGGGCCTGGTCACCCGCGGCCGCGACGAGGCGGACGAGCGCAACCTGATCGTGGAGCTCACCGCCGACGGCCGCGCCCTGCGCGAGCGGGCCGAGGGCATCCCCGCCCGGGTCGGCGCGTGCATCCCCCTGACCCCCGACGACGCCGCCAGGCTGTATCAGATATTGTATAAGCTGCTGAACGGGCTGGTGTAGGAGTTTAGGCAATAGGGAACAGGGAACAGGAAAAGTGGCTGCTGTGTTCTTCGCTGGGGCGCTCTGTCCGTCCCCTGTCATTGCGAGGAACCCGCGCGATAGCGCGGGTGACGTGGCAATCCGGTTTCCCTTTCGTTGTGAAAAAGTCATGGACGCTCGAAGAGCGCCCACGAGGCTCATGTCCCTTCCACGAATTCGACCAGCTGCTCCGGGCGGTCGATGATGTATTGGGCGCCGGCTTCGATGAGCTCCTCCCGGGTCCTGAAGCCCCAGGTAACGCACACGCAGTCGATGCCGGCGTTTTTGCCGGTGTCGATGTCCACCTGGGTGTCGCCCACGTACAGGCAGCGCGGCAGCGCCACGCCCAGGCGGTCGGCGGCGTTTTGCAGCATGTCGGGCCAGGGCTTGCGGCGCACGCCGTCCAGCTCGCCCACGGCCAGGTCCACCAGGCCGTCAAAGAACCGCCGGGCGATGGGCTGCACCGCCGCGTCGGGCTTGTTGGAGATGATGGCCAGGGTCAGCCCCATGTCCCTCAGCCGCCGCAGCGTTTCGGGAATGCCCTCAAAGGGCACCGTCCTGTCCGCGGCGTGCAGGGCGTAGTAGGGCTTGTAATGGGCGAGCAGCTCCTGCCGGAAGGCCTCGGTGGCCTGGGGCAGCAGGGCCTTCATCACGTGGCCAACGCCCCAGCCCAGCTTGGGCCGAAGCTGCCGGGCGGTGTACTCGGGCAGGCGGAAGTGGCGCATGGTGTGGTTGATCGCGTCCGCGATGTCCTGCAGCGAATCCGCCACCGTGCCGTCCAGGTCAAAGAATATGGCGTCGTATTTCATAGCATTATAATATAACAGCGCAGGAGCCAGCCGTTTCGGGCTGGCTCCTGTCGTCGCGGCTGCCTACAGGTTCTCCTCCATAAAGGCCTTCAGGCCGGCGGCTGCCTCTTCCTCGTTGGCGCCCTCGCAGGCGATGGTGACCTCGGTGCCCTGCTTCGCGCCCAGAGCCATCAGCTTCATCAGCTGGGCGGCGTTCACGGTCTTGCCGTTGGCGCTGATGGTGACGGTGGTGTCGGCATAGCCCTTGGCCTTCTTGGCCAGCAGGCCGGCGGGACGGGCATGGATGCCCAGGGCGTCCTTGATGATATAGGTAAACTCCTTCATGGTATTACGCTCCTTTTTTCTGTAATAAGGTTGGTTATATTATAGGGTGGTCCGGGCGCGTTTGTCACTGCCCGTCGGCCATGTCCGGCCAGTCCGCCGCGCGGGCCACGAGCGTCTCCATGCCCGCGGCGCGCAGCTGGTCCAGCACCTCCCGGGGCGCGTGCTCGTCGGTGATCACGCAGCCCTTCTTTTCCAGGTGGAAGCTGGCGTAGGTGCCGGCCTTGCCCACCTTGGTGTGGTCGGCCAGGATGTAGTAGGCCTGGGCGTGCTCGATCATGGTTTCGTTGATGCCCAGCTCCGAGGGGATACCGCACAGGATCTCGCCGTCCGGAGAGATGCCGGTGCAGCCGAGGAAAGCCTTCGTGGCCCGCACGTCCATCAGGTTGCGCATGGCCAAATCGCCGGTCAGTATGTGAGGCGCGCCGCGAAACGTGCCGCCGGACAGCTGCAGCTCTACCCCCGGGGGATAGCGATGGCCTACCGCGAGGCCGTTGTTGGTGAACACGCTGACGCTTTTGCCGTCCAGATAGTCCAGCAGGGCCAGCGCTGTGTTGCTGCCATTGATCAAAAGGCTGTCGCCGTCCTGCACCAGGGCGGCGGCGCACCGGGCGATCATTTGGCGGCAATGGGTCACCTCGCCCCGCTCGGCGGTGGGCGTCGCCCGCTTGCCGGCGGTCGCGCCGCCGTGGAAGCGGCTGATCTTGCCCTCGTCCTCCAGCGCCTGCAAATCGCGGCGCACGGTCATCGTGGAGATGCCGAAGGTCTGGCTGAGCTCGTCCACCAGCACCTCCTGGCGCTGGCGGATCAGGGCCAGCATCTCGGCGTGGCGCAGGTTGACGCTCTGGCGATCCCGTTTCATGGGCGGACGCCCCCTTCCGGCCGGATCGAGGCGATCAGTCCGGGCAGCGCCTCGAGGGAGGCGATGACTGTCGCTCCCTCCGGCGCTTCCGCCTCGCCCCTCGGGCAGTACCATATAGCCTTCATGCCCGCGCCCAGCGCGCCGAGTATGTCGCCCTTCAGCTGGTCGCCCACGAAGGCGCATTCCCCGTTGTCACAGCCGGCCTTTTTGGCGCAGGCGTCGAAGATCCGCTTCTCCGGCTTCTCCGCGCTGACCTCCTCGCTGGTGACAATGAAGTCGATCAGCGGCATGATGCCCAGCCGGTTCAGCTTTTCAAACTGGTAGTCGGCGGTCATGTTGGTGCACACGCCGGTGACCAGCCCCATGCCCTTCAGGGCGATGAGTGCCTCGCGGGCCCCGGGGCTGATGCGCATGGCGGCCAGCAGCGCCGTCCAGTAGAGCTTTGCCATCTCCGGCGCGAGGCCGACGGGCCCGTGCGACAGCTCCAGCAGCGCCTGGTAGCGCAGCAGCCGGTTGTGGATGGCGGCACAGCCGCCGCCGGTGCGCTCCCTGAGCGCCCGGTCGGCGGCTGCGTGCAGCGCGTCGAATTGCTCCGGCGTCACGCGCAGCGCCCCGGCGGCGAAGGCCCGCAGGGTCTGCCAGGCCACGGCATGCGCCGCGTCATAGTCGTACAGCGTATCGTCCAAATCGAATATGACGGCCTTCAGCATGTCTTTCACCACCGGTTCGTCTGTGCGTTGTATGAGTTGTCTTCAGTCGAGCAGTCCGGCGTCCTTCATGGCCTGCTCCATCTCGGGAGCGGACATGATGTTCTTCAGGCCCAGCACGGTGGTGCCCTTCTTCTGGGCGTCGGCGAACATGTTGGCGAAGTTGCGCGCGCACAGCACCACATCGTAGTTGGGCGCGGCGCTCTTGCCCTCGGACAGCGAGCAGTGATGCAGACTGCCGGGCTTCACGTTCAGCTTGGTCAACACCTTCTGCAGGGTCATCTTCATCATCAGGGAAGAGCCGGCGCCGTTGGCGCAGCAAACCATGAATTTCTTGTTGTCGAGCTTGGACATAGCTTTTATCTTCCTTTCAATCAATTACTTGCTCTTCTTGGAGGCCATGTACTCCTTGTAGGCCTCGTAATCCTCGGTGATCAGGAAGTAGGCCTTGGGATCCCTGCGGTACTCGATCTGGGGCAGGGCCAGCAGGATCACGGCCACAACGGCCACGCCGGCGTAGCTCAGGTACTTCATGATCACGGTGAAGGCCGGCCACACGGTCGCCCAGTCGAACATGCCCAGGTAGCCGCCGTACTGCGCCATGCCGACCCAGCCCGCGATGAAGGCGGAGCCGAACACCTGGATGAGGCCGGACAGGAAGGGAATGCACAGGCAGGCCTTCAGGCCGCCCTTTTCGTTGGCGACCAGGCCGATGGTGGCATTGTCGAAGAACACCGGCACGAAGCCGCAGATGATCAGCACGGGGCTTTTGAAGATGATCAGGGCCACGATGGCGACCAGCTGGCCGGCGAGGCCCGCCAGGAAGCCGAAGGTCACGGCGTTGGCGTCGCCGAAGCCGTAGCACACCGCGCAGTCAACGCCCGGCACGGAGGAGGGCAGCAGCTTGTCGGCGATGCCCTGGAAGGAGGCGGTCAGCTCGGTGACGAAGGTGCGCACGCCCAGCTGCAGGATCGCCAGGTACACGGCGAAGTTCAGGCAGGTGGTCAGCACGTACATCACGAAGCTGGCGTTCTCGGCCAGGCTGCCCTGGGCCACGAAGAAGGGCTTGCCGATGACGGTCATGATGATGCCGAAGAAGATGGTCATCAGGATGGCGGTACACACCATGTTCTCGTTGAAGATGGAGAAGAAGCCGGGCAGCTGGATGTCGCCGACCTTCTTGATCTCCTTCTTGCGCTTGCCGCCGTTGGTGCCGAACAGCTTGTCGGCCAGGATGTAGCCCAGGCGGATGCCGAACATCTGCTGGTGGGCGATGGCGAAGCCCGCGCCGTCAGTCAGCTCCTGCATGGGCTTGACCGTCAGGTTGGAGCCCACGGCCCAGTAGGCGCCCAGCACGATGGACATGATGATCAGCATCGGAACGGTCTTCACGCCGCCCTGCCACAGACCCGGCAGCGCGAACAGGATCAGCCAGTAGGCGGTGGCCGCCTGCTGCACCTGCACGTGGCCGGTGGTGAACAGGGAGCGGCACTTGGTGAACTTGTTGAAGCGCACCAGCAGGATGTTCACGATGAACGCGATCAGAAGCAGCGTCAGGGCCGAAGAGAAGGCCGCGCCGAACTGCTCCTCGACGCCCGCGGTGACGGCGTTCTGGCCGTAGTAGGGGTCGATGACCGCGGCGGTCAGGTTGAAGCGGTCCTTCAGGCCCGCCAGGATGGGCCGGAAGTTGCTGGTCAGTCCGCCGGAGCCGACGTTCAGGATCAGCATGCCGATGATGGCCTTCAGGGTGCCGCCCAGCACGTCGTACCACTTTTTCTTCATCAGGATGTAGCCGATCATCGTGATGAAGCCGATCATGAAGGGAGCGTTACGCAGGATATACGTGGTAAAGAACTCCCAAATCTTGACTAAAAACACGGAAATTCCCCTCTCTTATGGTTGGTGGGTGTGGCGGCGGCGTCCACCCCGCCACCGCGAATCAGAAATCCTCCTCCGGAGGGAAGTCGGCCTCGGCCTTCAGGATGTCCTCCGGGGTGTTGGCGGCCATCAGGGCGTCCAGCAGCGGCTCGTTGGTGAAAATGGTCATCAGCTGCTGCATGTTGTCCAGGTGCTCGTTCGGGTCCTTGGCGGCCAGGGTGAAGAACAGCCGGGCGATCTTCTGCTCGCCGTCCTCGTCCTTGCCGAAGTCCACGTCCTCCTTCACGCGCATGAAGCCCACGGCGGTCTTTTCGGCGCCTTCGGCGCCCTCCTGGCTGTGGGGCATCGCCACATAGTGGTCGAACACCACGTAGGGGCCGTACTTTTCGATGCAATCGACGATCTGCTTGTAGTAGTCGGGGCTGACATAGCCGGTGGCGGCCAGACTTTCGCAGCTCAGCTTTACGCCCTCCTGCCAGGAATCCACGCGATCCACGAACTTGTAGTGGCCGCGCTCCACGATCTTCTGAAGAATGCTCTTCTCAGCCATGCTTGACCCTCCTTACAGGCAGGACCTGAACGGGATGTTCTGGGGCGCTTCGAAGCAATCCTCGAAGCCGCGGCGATGGTGGTAGTAGATCTTGTCCTTGTCCTGGGGATACACGTACTTGCCGCCCACCTGCCAGAAGAAGGGGTGGAACTTGTATTCGTTGCGGTCCTTCTTGAAGTCGTACAGCAGCTTGATCTCCTCGCAGTCGGCCTGGAAGTTGGTCCATACGTCCCAATGGATGGGAATGACCACCTTGCACTGCAGGTTCTCGGCCATGCGCAGCACGTCCACGCTGGTCATCTTGTCCTGCATGCCGATGGGGTTCTCGCCGAAGGAACCGAAGGCCACGTCGATGTCGTGGTCCTTGCCGTGCTTGGCGAAGTAGATGGAGAAGTGGCTGTCGCCGGAATGGTAGATGTTGCCGCCCGGGGTCTTCACCAGGTAGTTGACGGCCTTCTCGTCCATGTCGGTGGGGCACTTGCCGGTCAGCTCCTCGCGGTCGGGGCCGGTGGAATCGGTGGTGACGATGCAGGTGCGGTCAAAGCTGTCCAGGCACACGATCTCGATGTCCTTGATCCTGATGGTGTCGCCGGGCTTGACGATGCGGCAGCGATCCTCCGGCACGCCCCACTTCATCCAGGTCTCCACGCTCTTCAGCGGGCCGATGAAGGGCACCGGGATCTCCTTGCCGTTTTCGTCGGTGGTGGTCATGCCGCTGTTGATCACGTGGGCCGCCCACTCGGCGGACATGTGATCCTGGTGATAGTGGGTGGCCAGCACCGCGTCCACCTGCTTGAAGGCGAAGGGATCGATCACGAAGGGCACGTTGCGCAGGTTCGGCTGCATCGCGCGGCCGCCGCACATGTTGGCCATCTGATGGCCCACCTTCATCTTGCCGTCGCCGTGGGTGCGCTTGCCGTTGCCGCACCACAGGTCGATGGTGATGTTCGCGCCGCCGGGGGTCTTGAACCAGATGCCGGTGCAGCCAAGCCACCACATCGCCACGTTGCCGGGCTGGACGACCTCATTCTCGATGTCCTCCACCAGCCAGGTGCCCCACTCGGGGAAGGTGGACATGATCCACTTCTCCCGGGTCATTTCAGATACCTTGCTCAATACCAATACCTCCTTTACTGTCGGGTTTAATGTTCTTTGTGTGTTCGTTTCCAACCTTTGCAGTTTCTATTATAGGCCATAACGGCGGCAATTTCAAGCAAAACTTTATGTTCGCTTTATGTGTTTATGTTCGAATATATGAATTTTGTCTTGCTGTTTTCCGTTTTTTCGCCGCTACAAGCCGGATTTATGGCCCATAAGTGTTAATTGTGGCATGAATATATGTCGTTGTGGGATATATTTCACGTATCGCATGCGGCAAATTGTCAAAAAGATGAAATATTATTGCCGGTGCGATATGCCGTTTCCTATTGCAAAAGGCTGGCATTTCGTTTATAATCATCGTAACGGACATCCATGACAATGTTTCTTGCCTTTGCCAATAAGAACATTAAACAAGTGGGGTGAACCGCGTATGAAGGGGTATGCCATCGGCCTGTATGAAAAGGCCATGCCGCCCACGCTGTCGTGGCGGGAAAAGCTGACCTTCGCCAAGGAGGCCGGCTATGATTTCGTGGAGATCAGCATCGACGAGAAGGACGAAAAGCTGGCCCGGCTGGACTGGACCGCCGACCAGCGGCTGGAGCTGGTGCAGACCATGAAGGAGGTCGGCCTGCCGATCCGCAGCATGTGCCTGTCCGGCCACCGGAAGTACCCGCTGGGCTCGGCGGACCCGGCGGTGCGCGGCCGGGGCATGGAGATCATGGAGAAGGCGATTCAATTCGCCGACGATCTGGGCATCCGCATCATCCAGCTGGCGGGCTACGACGTGTACTATGAGGAAAGCTCCGCGCTGACCAGGGCCCTGTTCCTGGAGAACCTGAAGAAGGCGGCCCGGATGGCGGCGGTCAAGGGCGTGGTGATGGGCTTTGAGACCATGGAGACCGACTTCATGAACACCGTGTGGAAGTCCATGTACTACGTGGACCAGGTGGGCAGCCCCTACCTGGGCGTGTATCCCGATTCGGGCAACCTGACCAACGCGGCGCTGTCCTCCGGGGGCAACGTGCTGGACGACCTGTATTCCGGCCGGGGCCACATCGTGGCGCTGCACCTGAAGGAGACCGTGCCCGGCGTGTTCCGGGAGGTGCCCTTCCTGACCGGCCACGTGGACTTCAAGTCCGTGATCGCCAAGGCCTGGAGCATGGGCATCCGCCGCTACGTGACCGAGATGTGGTACGTGGGCAACGACGACACCTGGGCCGAGGACATCCGCTTCGCCTGCCGCAGCATGTCGCAGATCCTGGATCAACAAGCATAAGGAGAGGACGACTTCATGAAGATCGAAAAGAAGGTCATATCCAACCTGAACAAGTGCTACGCCATGGCCGAGCTGACCTACAGGGGCGAGCATTGCTTCCTGGTGGCCGCGGAAAAGCACGATCCCTGCTATCTGTTCGCCGAGGACGGACGGCAGCTGGAGACGGTGTGGACCGAGCCCGGCGGCGTGATGACCATGCAGGCCGTGCCCGGCAAGGACGGCCAGTTCCTGGCCACCCACAAGTTCTACTCTCCCAACGATTCCGCCGACGCGAAGATCGTGATCGCCACCGCCAGGGGCGAAGGGGAGTGGGAGATCCGCACGCTGTGCGAGGCCCCCTTCGTGCACCGCTTCGGCATACTGAACCGCAATGGCGTGAACTACCTGCTGGTGTGCTGCCTGAAGAGCGACCACGAGTACAAGAACGACTGGCGCTTCCCCGGCGAATGCTTCGCCTCCGTGCTGCCGGACGATCTGTCCGTGTTCGACGAGGACCACCCGCTGACGCTGGAGCCCATCATGGACGAGATGCTGCGCAACCACGGCTACAGCATGGTACACATCGACGGCTATGACGCCGCCGTGGTGGGCTGCGAGCAGGGCAGCTACCTGTTCAAACCCCCGGTGGCCCCGGGCAAGGATTGGGAGATCGAGCTGCTGTGCGCCGTGCCGGCCAGCGATTCCGTGCTGATCGACTTCGACGGCGACGGCAAGCTGGAGCTGGGCACCATCAGCCCCTTCCACGGCAATTCCCTGACCATCTACCACCTGGATGAGTTCGGCAACTACGTGCCCTGCTGGAAGTATCCCGCGCCGGAGAAGGAAACCGAGATGCTGCACGCCACCTGGGCCGGCACGCTGCTGGGCAAGCCCGCCTGGTGCGTGGGCTGGCGCAAGGGCACCCGCTGCACCATCGCCATCACCTATGAGGACGGCGCGTACAGGACCGAGTTCATCGACAAGGCCACCGGCTGCGCCAACCTGATGCACTTCGTCAACGCCCAGGGCCAGGACGTGCTGGTGGGCACGAATCGGGAGATCGACGAGGTGGCGTTGTATACCATAACGGAGTAGGCAATAGGAACAGCCCTGCGAGGGCGCAGGAATAACAGGAGGTATTCATCATGCTTGAAGCATTGAAGCAAAAGGTCTACGAGGCCAACATGGAGCTGCCGAAGCGCAACCTGGTCACCTATACCTGGGGCAACGTCAGCGGCATCGACCGGGAGAAGGGCCTGTTCGTGATCAAGCCCTCCGGCGTGGACTATGACCAGCTGAAGCCCGAGGACCTGGTGGTCATGGACCTGAAGGGCAACAAGGTGGAGGGCGACATGAATCCCTCCTCCGACACGCTGACCCACATGGTGCTGTACAACGCCTTCCCGCAGATCGGCGGCATCGTGCACACCCACAGCCCCTACGCGGTGGGCTGGGCCCAGGCGGGCGAGGACATCCCCTGCTACGGCACCACCCATGCCGACTACTTCTACGGCCCGATCCCCTGTGCCCGCCACCTGACCCAGGAGGAGCTGGACGCCGGCTATGAGCTGAACACCGGCCACACCATCGTGGAGTGCTTCCGGGACCGCAATATCGATCCGGTGGCCGTGCCCGCCGTCATCTGTCACAGCCACGGCCCCTTCACCTGGGGCAAGGACGCCGCCGACGCGGTGTACCACGCCGTGGTGCTGGAGGAGGTGGCGAAGATGGCCATATTCACCCGCCAGGTGAAGGCCGACGCCGCGCCCGCGCCCCAGCGCATCCAGGACAAGCACTACATGCGCAAGCACGGCCCGAACGCCTATTACGGCCAGGGCAAGCACTGACATGAGCGAAAATCGGACCGGCGGCCTGTTTGACGCCGCCTTCACCTACACCGAGGAGGTGCTCTCCGACTTCGAGGCGCTGTACCTGCAGAAGAAGGAGATCAGCCCCGTCACCCGCGTCGTGCTGGGCCTGGTCGGCGCGGCGGGCGCGGTGTACTTCGGCCTGCAGCTGTACCGCGAGGGCCTGCAGCTGGTCCGGGTGGGCTATCTGGTGATCTGCTCGATCATGCTGGTGGTGGCGCTGTCCGGCGGCGGCAAGCGGCCCGACGATACCCCGGCGAAGTACCGCAAATACTACCTGGGCAGGCAGGCCGCCTTCCGCATCGACGATGACGGCGTGGAGATGAAGCTGGAGGGCCAGAAGAACTATGCCCGCAGCAAGTTCAGGGAGGTCTACAGCCTGATCGACACCGACCTGTGCTTCTACTTTGTGGTCAAGGGCAAGGCCTACTACATCCTGCCCAAGGCCAGCGTGGGCGGCGCCGGCGCGGAGGAGCTGGTCAGGTACATGCAGAAGAAGTGCGCCAAGCGCTTTCAGCATTACGCGCTGAACAAGGATTGAAAGACCGCGTCCCCGGCGTTTGCCGGGGGCGCGCTTGCTTTTTTGGGGCGGATTTGATATAGTAGGTATCGGATTAATCCATGCAAACGCCAACATCGAGGACGCAATGAACAAAAACGAGGCGAAAACCCAATCCCGGCCCCAGGACCCGGGGGAGCGCCGGCTGATCAGCAAGGGCAGGCGGGGGCTGCTGCACTTCATCTTCGGGCGGTCGCTGCTGGTGGTGCTGATGCTGGCAGTGCAGATCGCGCTGCTGGTGGGGGCGTTCAACTCGCTGCAATCGGCGATGCCCTACTACTATGCCACGCTGATCCTGCTGTACGGCGGCATGATACTGCACGTGGTGAACAAGAGCTCGGAGCCCTATACCAAGATCACCTGGATCCTGCTGGTGGTGCTGGCGCCGCCGCTGGGGCTGACGCTGTACCTGTTCGTGGAGCTGGATATCGGCCACCGCGTGCTGAACCGCCGCCTGGGCGAACTGATGAACGAGACCGCCGCCCTGCTGCCCGACCGCCGGCCCGAGCCCGAGGGCATGGCCCAGGCCGCGCCGGAGCTGGTGGGCCTGTCCCGCTATGCCTGGAAGCAGGGGCGCTATCCGGTGTACGGCAACACCGCGGTGAAATACCTGTCCAGCGGCGAGGCTTCCCTGGAGGCCATGCTGGAGGACCTGCGCCGGGCGGAGGACTTCATCTTCCTGGAGTTCTTCATCATCGACGAGGGCTACATGTGGGGCCGGGTGCTGAAGGTACTGGAGGAGAAGGCCCGCCAGGGCGTCCAGGTGCGCGTGATGTACGACGGCACCTGCGCGCTGTTCCGGCTGCCCTACCGGTATCCGGAGCTGCTGAAAAAGCTGGGCATACAGTGCAAGATGTTTTCGCCCATCCGCCCGATGATCTCCACCCACTACAACAACCGCGATCACCGGAAGATCCTGGTGGTGGACGGGCGGGTGGCCTACACCGGCGGCGTGAACCTGGCGGATGAGTACGTGAACAGGCTGAACCGCTTCGGCCACTGGAAGGACGTGTCCATTCGCCTGGAGGGCGAGGCGGTGCGCTCGTTCACGCTGATGTTTCTGCAGATGTGGAACGTGAACGAGGCCGCCGACGACTTCCGGCGCTACCTGGACGCCCCCGCCGCCCGGCCGGTGGATGCGCCGGGCTGGGTGCTGCCCTACGGCGACAGCCCGCTGGACGCCGAGCGCGTGGGCGAGCTGGTGTACATGGACATACTGAACCGGGCCCAGCGCTATGTGCACATCATGACGCCCTACCTGATCCTGGACGGCGAAATGATCACCGCGCTGACCTTCGCCGCCAAGCGGGGCGTGGAGGTCTGCGTGCTGCTGCCCCACATCCCGGACAAGAAGTATGCCTTCGCCCTGGCCAAGACCCACTACAGGGAGCTGCTGCAGGCAGGCGTGCGCATCTTCGAGTACACCCCCGGCTTCGTGCACGCCAAGACCTTCGTGTCCGACGACTGCAAGGCCGTGGTGGGCACCATCAACCTGGATTACCGCAGCCTGTACCTGCACTTCGAATGCGCCGCCTACCTGCGGGACGTGCCCGCCGTGCGCGATGTGGAGCGGGATTTCCGGCAGACGCTCAAAAGCTGCCGGGAGATCCGCGTCGAAGACCTGAAGAAGGTCAGTTGGCTCACCCGGGTGGCCGGATGGCTGCTGAAGGTGTTCGCGCCGGTGATGTGATTATAGGGAGTAGGGAACAGGGAACAGGAATAGTGGCTGCCGCGTTCCTGTAGGGGCGGCGATGCGCCGCCCGCCTGTTCCCGTGCCCCGCCCCAACAAGAAGGGCCGCCTCAAGAATGAGGCAGCCCTTTTTTGTCGGGTCAGTTACATCGCGGTATAGCCGCCGTCCACGGGCAGGTTCACGCCGGTGACGTAGCTGGAGGCGGGGGAAGCAAGGAAGATGGCGGCGGTGTCCAGCTCGCCCTCGTTGCCGTAGCGCTCCTCGGGGATCATGGTCTTGGCATTCTGCTGGAAGAAGTCGGAATTCAGGGTATCCACGGTCAGGGGAGTGTAGAAGTAGCCGGGGCAGATGGCGTTCACGGTGATGCCGTACTTGCCCCACTCGGCGGCCAGAGCGCGGGTCAGGTTGACCACGCCGCCCTTGGCGGCATGATAGGGGGCGGAGCCGGCGATCTTGTTGCCCACCAGGCCGTACATGGAAGCGATGTTGATGATGCGGCCGTACTTGGCGGGGATCATGGCCTTCTTGGCTACGGCGCGCGCCACGCGGAAGGAGCCGAACAGGTCGATGTTCATCTCGTTGTGGAACTGGTCGTCGGTGATGTCCTCAGCGGGGGCGACGGCGCCGGTGCCGGCGTTGTTGATCAGGATGTCCACGCGGCCGAACTTCGCCAGGACGGCGTCCACCATGGCCTCGACGTTGGCGGTGTCGGTGATGTCGCAGCGCACGGCCAGCGTCTCGACGCCGAACTCATCCGCGATCTGCTTCGCCACTTCGTCGATCAGGTTCTGGCGGCGGGCCACCGCGACGATATTCGCGCCCTGGTTGGCCAGCGCCTTGGCCATCTGTACGCCCAGGCCTGTGGAGCAGCCGGTCACGATCGCAACCCGTCCCTTGAGGTCAAAATAATTTTTCATGGTCAATCCACTCCTGTCTTGTTGATATAATACCGACGCGAAGCGCCGCTCCGCGAAAGGTTCGATGGTCAAAGCGCCGCGAATATGGCGTCCTTCAGGTCGTCAAATTCGGTAAAGTGCTGAAGCTCCGGGTTGTCCGCGATGATCTTTTCGGTGGAGCGGAACAGGAAGCCCGCCTTGCTGGCGCGGATCATGGCCAGGTCGTTGTAGCTGTCGCCGCAGGCGATGGTGTCAAAGCCCACCGATTGCAGCGCCCTCACCGTGGAAAGCTTCGACTGGGCGATGCGGATCCTGTAGTCCGATATCATGCCGTCCTCGCCCACCTGCAGCGCGTTGCACATCAGCGTGGGCCAGCCCAGCTTTTCCATCAGGGGCTGGGCGAACTGGGTGAAGGTGTCGCTGAGGATCACCGCCTGGGTGCGCGCGCGCAGCGCGTCCAGGAATTCCCGGGCCCCCGGCAGCGGGTCGATGGTGCGGATCGTGTCCTGGATATCCTTCAGGCCCAGGCCGTGCTGGCGCAGTATGCCCAGCCGCCAGCGCATCAGCTTGTCATAGTCCGGCTCGTCCCGGGTGGTGCGCCGCAGCTCCGGGATGCCGCTGGCCTCGGAAAACGCGATCCAGATCTCCGGCACCAGCACGCCCTCCAGATCCAGGCATACGATGTTCAGTTCGCTCATGGCACAGGCCTCGCTTTCGTGGAGATGGTATTAGTGTATCATGACAGTAGGGAAAAAGCAAGGGATTCATAATCCCCGTTGCCTGTTCCCCTCAGTCCTGGGGCCTGCGGTAGAAGCGGCCCGTCAGGGAATCGGTGCGCTGGGTGTTGATGAAGGCGTGGGGGTCCACCTCGCGCACGTCGTGCACCACCCGGCGGATGTCGTCGCCGGAGAGCACGGTGTAGATCATCGAGCGGGGCTGGTTCATGTACAGCCCGATGCCGTTGAACAGCGTGGCGGCATGGTGGGTCACGTCGCGGATGATGGCGTACACCTCGTTGGGCTTGTCCGTCACGATCCACAGCGTGCGGTGCTGGTAGCGCTGGAACAGCGTGTGCAGCGCCTGGGTGGTGCAGAACTGGAAGATCATCGAGTACAGCGCCCGCTCCCAGCCGAACAGCACGCCCGCCGCGCTGAGCATGATCACGTTGCCCGCCAGTATGATGTTGAAGGCGTCCCGGCCGCTCTTTTCGGCCAGGTAGATGCTGATGAAGTCGGTGCCGCCGGTGCTGGCGTCGGCCTGCAGGCACAGTGTGGAGGCCAGACCGTTCACAAGACCGCCGAACACGCTGTTCAGCAGCGGGTCCGCGGCCAGGGTATAGGTGGGCAGCAGGTCGGTCAGCACGCTGGTGATGGTCACCGCCAGGATCGAGAACAGCGCGAAGCGCTTGCCGATATAGCGGAAGCACAGCGCCGCGGCGATGAAGTTCAGCGACAGGCTGAACAGGGAATAGGGCGGCGTGAAGCCCAGATAGCGCTGGCAGATCTCCTGGGTCAACAGCGAAAGCCCGGTGAAGCCGCCGGGAAACAGCCCCGCCGAGCGCACGAAGCTGACGATGACCAGCGCATAGAGCACCGATCCCGCCAGGATCAGCAGCCCGCGCTGCCACAGCGGCCTTTGCCTGGCTGGCATGGGCAGCCCTCCCTTCGGATTGAGTGTGTCCCTATTTTATCGCACGCAGTATAAATTCGCAAGGGCTTTTCTTTTTTGTTACAATGTGGTACAATGTATCATCGCAGTGTTGAGCTGGCGTGGGGGACGATCGGTGCCGCATGCGCGCGTTGGCGTCTTCGGCGGAGGAATGACATGGAACAGGGAAATCAATTGACACAGCTTCATGAGGAACAGGCCTACACCGCCCGGGTGCAGCAGCTGCTGCTGGCGCTGATCGAGCGGGCGCAGGTCATCTCCAGCGACCATTTGCAGTCGATCCACGCCATCGTGGCCGACGCCTGGGAGGACCTTCGCGTCAAGCCCACCGCGCTGTCCGAGGAGGATCTGGAGCAGCTGTCTGCGGAGGTGGACCGCTTCGTGGTGCGCCGCCAGTTCGCCGACAGCATGGCCCAGCGCGCGCGGCGGATGCTGCTGAAGCCCTTCTTCGCCCGGGTGGATTTTGCGGAGGAGGGCGCGGACGCGGCGGAGCGCATCGTGATCGGCCTGTACAGCCTGAAGGACGAGAAGGGCGAGCTGCTGGTGCACGACTGGCGCGCGCCGGTGTGCAGCCTGTACTACGACGCCATGCCCGGCGAGGCCGCCTACCAGAGTCCCTCCGGCGAGATCCGGGGCGAGCTGGTCCTGAAGCGCCAGTACCGCATGGAGCAGGGGCGGCTGATCTACTATGTGGACACGCGGCTGTCCATCGACGATTCCATGCTGCTGGACATACTGTCCGGGGCCACCAGCCGCTACATGCGACAGATCGTGGCCACCATCCAGGCCGAGCAGAACGCCGCCATCCGCCAGGAGGACGCCCGGGTGGTGTCCGTGGTGGGCAGCGCCGGCTCCGGTAAGACCAGCGTGGCCATGCACCGGGCGGCCTATCTGATGTACCGTCGGCGCGACCTGCTGGACGCCAGCAAGATCATGATACTGTCGCCCAGCACCGCCTTTTCGGAGTACGTGTCCGGCGTGCTGCCGGAGCTGGGCGAGGAGAACATCCGCGCCCGCACGCTGCGCGAGGTGGTGGAGGACGTGCTGGGGAAGAAGGTCGAAAAGCCCTACCACCAGCTGGACGCCCTGCTGAACGAGGGCGGCGCGCTGCGCCGCCAGTCCGTGCTGTACAAGGGCGGCGCGGCTTTTTTGGACCGGCTGAAGCGCTTTGCCGACGACTTCGCCGCCTACGGCCCGGGCTTCAGCGACGTGCGGCTGGACCGCCAGGTGCTGATCCGCCGGGAAGAGCTGGCCCGGATGTACCGGGGCGAGCTGTTGCTGCTCACGCCCGCGCAGAAGCTGCAGCGCATGGGCGTCACGCTGCAAACCCGGCTTTCTGGCTGGGAGGAGAAGCTGTACAAGCAGTATGAAAAGAGCTACTCCGGCCACTACGGCCAGCGGGAGCTGCGGCAGATGTGCAACATCGCCGTGGCCCAGCGGCTGCAGCCGGTGCGCGCCCAGCTGCGCCAGCTGCTGGAGCTGAAGGGCAGCGACCTGCTGAGGCGGGCGATGCGCGGCGCGCCGAAGCCCCTGCTGGACGCCTATGAGGACAACCTGGCCGCGGGGCTGACCTGGTGGGAGGACGCCGTGGCCGAGGCCTACCTGTCGGTGCGGCTGGGCTTCGCCGCGCCGGACAAGCAGATCTACCACCTGCTGGTGGACGAGGCCCAGGATTATTCCGACACGGCGCTGGCCATGCTGGGCGACTACTATCCCAATGCCCGGGTCACGCTGCTGGGCGACCCCAAGCAGCGCACGACCCCCGGCATGGAGGATTGCGACCCCGCCCGCTGGGGAGCCTGCTTTGGCATGCCCGACGCCCCGGTGTTCCCATTGAGCCGGTGCTATCGCAGCACGCGCCCCATCGCCGAGCTGTGCAACCGCATACTGCCCGGCGGCGAGCGGCTGATCCCCTTCGGGCGGGAGGGCAGCGCGCCCCGGGTGGCCCGCTACAGCGAGCGGCTTCTGCATGAAACGCTGAAGGCGTTCCGCGCGGCGGGACATAAATCGATCGCCGTGATCACCCGCAGCCAGGCCCAGGCGGACTCCCTGTCCACTAAGCTGGACAGGGTGTACCGGCTGGACGGCGGCGAGGCGGACCTGAACTATGAATCCGGCGACAACGTGGTGGCCTGTTATCACCTGACCAAGGGCATGGAGTTCGACGCCGTGGTGGTGGTCTGGCCCGAGGTGGCGCTGGACGAGGGCGAGCGCCGCAGACTGTATACGGCGGCCTCCCGGGCGCTGCACGAGGTGGCGCTGCTGGGCGGAGAGGGCCTGGTGAAGGCGCTGGGAGATGAGATGCCATGAAGCAAAAGAGGATCGGCCTGACGGTACGCCTGCTGGCGCTGATCGCGGCGCTGCTGCTGGTGGTGAGCGCGCTGCAGGGCGTGCTGCTGATGGGCCAGTCCAGGGCGGCGCTGAAGACGCTGATCCGCAACCGGATGCTGGACATTTCCAACACCGCGGCGGCCATGCTGGACGGGGACGCGCTGGAAAAGCTGACCGCCGAAGACGTCGATACCGAGCCCTACCGGCAGGCGTTGGACGCGCTGCGGGTGTTCCAGGAGAACATCGACCTGAAGTACATCTACGGCATCCGCAAGGTGGGGGAGCGCCGGTTCGTATTCACCGTGGACCCCACCGTGGAGGATCCGGCCCGGTTTGGCCAGGAGGTGGCCTGGACCCAGGCGCTGGAGACGGCCTCCACCGGCGTGGCCTGCGTGGACAAGGAGCCCTATACCGACGCCTGGGGCCGCTTTTACAGCGCCTATACCCCGGTGTTCAATTCCGCCGGCGCGGTGGCCGGCATCGTGGGCGTGGATTTCAGCGCCGAATGGTATGACGCGCAGATCGCCCGGCACGTGCGCACCATCGGCGTCGTCAGCGGCGTGATGCTGTTGGGCGTGCTGGCCCTGCTGGTGATTGTCGGCAGGATCAGCCGGGAGATCCGCCGCCTGAACGCGGACATGCGCGAGCTGGGCAAGGACGTGGAGGACCTGTCCCGGGAGATCAGCATCCCGCTGAGCCACGGCTATCCGGCCCGGGTCACCGGCGGCGGGCGCTATACCCTGGACGAGATCGGCGAGCTCAGCGAAAAGCTGCGCACGACCCACCGGGAGCTGCAGGATTACGTGAACTACGTGCACGCCCAGGCCTATACCGACCCAACCACCGGCGCGGGCAGCAACATGGCCTACAAGGACGCGGTGAAGCGCCTGTCCGGCAAGATCAGCACCAACATGGCCGATTTCTGCATCGTGGTGTTCGACGTGAACGGCCTGAAGAACGTCAACGACAACCTGGGCCACGAGGTGGGCGACCAGCTGCTGCGGGACGCCGCCACCGTGCTGCGAAAGGTGTTCGGCGAGCAGCGGGTGTACCGCATCGGCGGCGATGAGTTCCTGGCCCTGCTGGAGGGAACGCCCCCCGAAGCCCTCGAAGGGCTGTTCGCCGAAATGGACGCCGAGCTGGCGGCCTTCAACGGCGGCCCGAAGCGCTATGAGACGGCGCTGTCCGTCTCCCGGGGCGCGGCGGCCTACCAGCGGGGGCGGGACAAGCAGTTCAGGGACATCTTCCGCCGCGCCGACGAGGCCATGTATCGGGACAAGGGCGAATTCTACCGGCAAAGCGGCAAAGGCAGGGAGGACGCGCCATGATGTACGACGCCATGATCATCGGCGGCGGGGCCTCCGGGCTGATCGCCGCCTGCGCGCTGGCCCTGCGGGGACGGCGCGTTGTGCTGTTGGAAAAGCAGCCCCGGGTGGGCCGTAAGCTGCTGAGCACCGGCAACGGGCGCTGCAACCTGACCAACCTGAAGGCCGTACCCGAACACTATCACGGCAGCCGCCAGGCGGCCCGGGCCGCGCTGAAGGCCTGGCCGCCGAAGCGGGTGGTCGCCTTCTTCGGGGACGCGCTGGGCCTGCCCTGCGTGCCGGACGGGGAGGGCCGCGTCTACCCGATGAGCCGCCAGGCCGCCTCGGTGCTGGACGCGCTGCGCCTTCGCTGCGACGAGCTGGGCGTGGACACGCGCACCGGCTTTCGCGTCACCGGCCTTATCCGGCGGGAAGAGGGCTTCGAGGCGCAGTCGGATTCCGGCGAAACCGCGCGGGCCCGCTGCGCGCTGGTGTGCACCGGCGGGCTGGCCGCGCCGAAGCTGGGCGCGTCCGGCGAGGGCTACGCGCTGCTGCAGGGCTTCGGACATGGCATATCGCCCCGGTTTCCGGCCATCGCCGCCCTGCGGACGCCGCCCGGAGACGTGCGCGGCCTGAAGGGCATACGGGCGCAGGCCCTGCTGACGCTGCTTGTGGAGGGCGAAATCGCGCGCGAAGAATATGGCGAGGTGCTATTTGCCGAGACCGGCGTGTCCGGCATTGCCGCCATGCAGCTGGCCCGGCAGGCCAACGAGGCGCTGCGCGCGGGCAAGCGCTGCGTGGTGGCGCTGGACTTCCTGCCGGACGGGGACGCCGGAACGCTGCTTGCCCGGCGGGCGAAGGGCTTGCCATCGCGGGCGATGGAGGACTTCCTGAAGGGCGTGGTGCCCAGGCGGCTGGGTCAGACGCTGACCGCGGCGGCGGGCCTTTCGCCGCGGCTGACGGCGGGGGCGCTCACGGAAAAGCAGCTGGCGCGGCTGGCGGAGGCGCTGACCGGCTGGACGCTGCCCGTCACCGGCACCCAGGACTTCGACCAGGCCCAGGTGACCGCCGGCGGTGCTGTGCTGAAGGACTTTGACATCCGCCGGATGGCCTCGCTGAGGGCTCCCGGCCTGTTCGCCGCCGGGGAAGTGCTGGACGTGGACGGCGACTGCGGCGGCTTCAACCTGCAATGGGCCTGGAGCAGCGCGCTGATGGCCGCGGAGGGGATCGAGGGAACGCTGGAAAACGGATGACCTACGGAGGGGTGGATCTGGCATGAGGATACGCATATCCCAGCTTCGGCAGAGCCTGGACGACTGGCGGCTGCCCGTGGAGGTCCTGGCGGCGCGGGCGCTGCGGCTGAAGCCGGAGGAGATCGTCTCCGCGCGGCTGCTGCGCAAGTCCGTGGACGCCCGGGACAAGGGGGACGTGCACTTCTCCCTGACCCTGGAGGCGGAGATTGCCCGCCCCGTGCGCCTTCCGAAGAACGCGGAGGAGATCAAAAACGGTTCGGGGGACGGTCCCTCCAACCCAAAAAGCGGTTGCGGGAACCGTCCCCTGAGCCACCGGTGTCTGGTGGTGGGCATGGGGCCCGCGGGGCTGTTCGCGGCGCTGACGCTGGCCCGGGCGGGATATGCGCCCATCGTGGTGGAGCGGGGCCGCCCCGTGGACCAGAGGGCCCGGGACGTGGCCGCCTTCTGGGACGGCGGGGCCTTCGACCCGGCCAGCAACGTGCAGTTCGGCGAGGGCGGCGCGGGCACCTTCTCCGACGGCAAGCTGAACAGCGGCATCAAGGACCCCCGCTGCCGCGCCGTGCTGGAGCAGATGCACAGGGCCGGCGCGCCGGAGAGCATCCTCTGGCAGGCCAAGCCCCACGTGGGCACCGACCATCTGCGGACCATGGTCAAAAACCTGCGCCGGCAGATCATCGACCTGGGCGGCGACGTGCGCTTCGAGACCCGGCTGACCGGCCTGAACGTCGAAGGCGGGCGGGTGACCGGCGTGCGGCTGGAGGGCCCGGAGGGTGCAAGCGAGATCAGCACCGCCGCGGTGATCCTGGCCGTGGGCCACAGCGCCCGGGATACCTTTGAGATGGTGCTGGCTGCGGGAACGGACATGGCCCGCAAGCCCTTCGCCATCGGCGCGCGGATCGAGCATCTGCAGCGGCGGATCAATGCTGCCCAGTACGGGCCCGCCGCCGGGCACCCGGCGCTGGGCGCGGCGGACTACAAGCTGGCCGTGCACCTGCCCGGGGGCCGCTCGGCCTATACCTTTTGCATGTGCCCCGGCGGCCAGGTGGTCGCCGCCGCCAGCGAGGAGGGCGGCGTGGTGGTCAACGGCATGAGCCTTTACGCCCGGGACGGCCTCAACGCCAACAGCGCGCTGCTGGTGAACGTGCTGCCCGAAGATTTCGGCGGCGACGACCCGCTGGCGGGCGTGCGCTTCCAGCGGGAATGGGAGCGGGCCGCCTTCCTGGCCGGGGGCGGGAACTACCGGGCCCCGGCCCAGAGGGTGGGGGATTTTTTGGCGAAGCGGCCCAGCGTCGGGGCGGGGGAGGTCGTGCCGACCTACCGGCCCGGCGTGACCTGGACCGCGCTGGATGCCTGCCTGCCGGGATTCGTCGCCGGGTCGATGCGCGAGGCGCTGCCGCTGCTGGACCGGCGGCTGAAGGGCTTTGCCCACCCCGACGCGGTGCTCACCGGCGTGGAGACCCGGTCGTCGTCGCCGGTGCGCATCCAGCGGGACGAAGGCTGCCAGTCCAACCTGCGGGGCCTGTATCCCTGTGGCGAGGGCGCGGGCTATGCCGGGGGCATCATGTCCGCCGCCGTGGACGGCATGCGCTGTGCCGAGGCGGTCATTGAGAGTGGAGCGTAAAGGAAGGAGAAACACCATGCAAAGCAAGCCCCCCTTTACCGCCGCCATCTTCGACCTGGACGGCACGCTGCTGGACAGCCTGTGGGTCTGGCAGCGGGTGGATGACGCGTTCTTTGCCCGCCGGGGCAGGGTCAAACCGGACGACTACGCCCGGACCATACAGGGCATGAGCTTCCGCGAGGCGGCGGCCTACACCGTGGATCGCTTCGACCTTCCGGAATCGGTGGAGGCGGTGATGGACGAGTGGATGCGCATGACCGCCGAGGCCTATGCCCGCGACGTGCAGCTGAAGCCGGGGGCGCTTTCATACCTGCGGGCGCTGAAGCGGGCCGGGGTAAAGCTGGCCGTGGCCACCGCCAACCGGCGGGAGCTGTTCGGCCCGACGCTGGCGCGCTGCGGCGCGCTTTCGCTGTTTGACGCCGTGGTCACTTGCGCCGAGGCCGGGGACGGCGGCAAGGCGGACGGCGCGGTGTTCCTGCTGGCGGCCCGGCGGCTGGGCGTGGCGCCCGGGGACTGCGCCGTTTTCGAGGACACCCTGGAGGGCGTCACCGGCGCGAAGGGCGCGGGCATGCGGGCGTACGCGGTGCGGGACGGGGGCAGCGACCACCACGCGGAGGAGATCGCCGCCCGCGCCGACGGCGTGATCGACGATTTCACGGAGCTGAAGCTGAATGTGCCGGGGCGCTGCGTGATCTTCACCGCCCGGTGCGAGGGAGACGCCGCCGATGCCTATGTGCCGGAGGCGGGCGACTGCGTGCTGTGCGCCGACGGCGGGTGGAAGCTGGCCCGGGCCGCGGGCGTCACGCCGCGGCTGGTGATCGGCGATTTCGATTCTTCCGAGGAGCCCGGGACGCTTCCGACCCGGCGTGTGCCGGTGGAAAAGGACGACACCGACACGATGCTGTGCCTGAAGCAGGGGCTGTCTATGGGCTATGACGCCTTTTTGATCGTGGGCGGCTTCGGCGGCCGGGTGGACCACACGCTGGCCAACCTGCAAACGCTGCGCTACGCCGCGAGCCGAGGCGCCAGGGCCGTGATGCGCGACGGGCACAGCTGGGCCGCGGTGGTGGAAAACGGCGCGGTGCGCGTGGCCGCGGACGCGCTGGGCGAGGGCGCGCCGGTGAAGCTGTCGGTGTTCGCCCTGGGCGACGTGTGCCGAGGCGTGAGCCTGCGGGGCACGAAGTATCCGCTGGAGGACGGGACGCTGTCCGGCGACTTTCCCCTGGGTGTCAGCAACGAATTCGCCGCCCCCGAGGCCGTGATCCGCGTGCGCGAGGGCGCGCTGCTGGTTACGCTGTGCCGGGAGGATGATTGACAAAGCCTATCGTTTTTCCCGATACCCCGCTATAGGCTTGACTTTTAACATGCCGGGGCATTATAATAGGGGGCACAGGCGATGACGGAGAGAGTAGCGCGACTTCGCACCCAAAGAGAGCCGGGCGTGGTGAAAGCCGGCGGCGACGGGGCGCGTGAACATGGCTTCTGAGCTCCGGGCGTGAACGGCGTGGGCCTTTAGCGTCCGGCGAGGGGCAGCAATGCCGCCGCGTTAAGGCATCCAAGGCGCGAACAGCGTTCGCGTGAACAGGGTTGGTATCGCGCAAACCGCGCCCCTTTGCACAGGGGCGCGGATTTTTAGTATCGAAGGGGGAGTTATTCATGCCGAAGCCTACGTTCTACCTGACCACGCCCATCTACTATCCCAGCGGCAACATGCACATCGGCCACACCTATACCACCGTGGCCGCGGACACGATGATCCGCTTCAAGAAGCAGACCGGGTACGACACCTACTTCCTGACCGGCACCGACGAGCATGGCCAGAAGATCGAGCGCAAGGCCGCCGAGGCCGGCGTGACGCCCCAGCAGTTCGTGGACAAGATCGTGGCCGAGACCAAGGAGCTGTGGAAGCTGATGAACATCGAGTACGACGATTTCATCCGCACCACCGAGGATCGGCATATGAAGATCGTCCAGAAGATCTTCAGGCAGTTCTACGACCAGGGCGACATCTACAAGAGCGAGTACGAGGGCCTGTACTGCACGCCCTGCGAATCCTTCTGGACACCCACCCAGGTGAAGAACGGCTGCTGTCCCGACTGCGGCCGGCCCGTGGAGCCCATGAAGGAGGAGAGCTACTTCTTCCGCATGAGCAAGTACCAGGACTGGATGATCAACTACATCGAGGAGCACCCGGATTTCATCCAGCCGCCGTCGCGGGCCAACGAGATGCTGAACAACTTCCTGAAGCCCGGCCTGCAGGATTTGTGCGTGTCCCGCACCTCCTTCAAGTGGGGCGTGCCGGTGGACTTCGACCCCAAGCACGTGGTGTACGTGTGGATCGACGCGCTGTCCAACTACATCACCGCCCTGGGCTACGGCACCGACCACGACGAGAAGTTCAGGAAATTCTGGCCCGCCGACGTGCACCTGGTGGGCAAGGAGATCGTGCGCTTCCACACCATCTACTGGCCCATCATGCTGCACGCGCTGGGGCTGCCCCTGCCCAAGCAGGTGTTCGGCCACGGCTGGCTGCTGTTCGGCGAGGACAAGATGAGCAAGTCCAAGGGCAACATCGTGTATCCCGGCCCGATCGTGGCGCGCTACGGCGTGGACACCCTGCGCTACTACCTGATGCGGGAGATGCCCTTCGGCGCGGACGGCAACTACACCAACGAGGCGCTGCTGACCCGCATGAACGCCGACCTGGTGAACGACCTGGGCAACCTGGTCAGCCGCACCGTGGCGATGATCGAAAAGTACTTCGGCGGCGTGGTGCCCGCGCCAAACGGCTATGAGGGCCCGGATTGCGAGCTGATCGCCCACTTCGAGGCGCTGCCGGCCATCGTGGAGGAGCAGATGAACAAGCTGCAGTTCTCCGTGGCCCTTGCCGAGATATGGAAGCTGATCGGCGAGTGCAACAAGTACATCGACCTGACCCAGCCCTGGGTGCTGTGCAAGAGCGAGGAGACCCTGCCCCGCCTGGCCACGGTGATGTACGTGCTGGCGGAGTGCATCCGCGCCGTGGGCGTGTACATCCAGCCCACCATGCCCTCCACTCCGGAGCGCATCTACGCGCAGCTGGGCGTTGCGGACGAGGCGCTGAAGACCTGGGATTCCGTGAAGAAGTTCGGCCAGCTGAAGCCCGGTACCGTGGTGAAGAAGGGCGAGGCCCTGTTCCCGCGGGTGGACATCAAGAAGGAGCTGGAGGCCATGGCCGCCGAGAAGGAGAAGGAGGCCAAGAAGGCGGAGAAGGCCGAGAAGAAGGAAGCCAAGGCCGAAAAGAAGGCCGAGAAGAAGGAAGACGGTATCGCGTCCTTTGACGACTTCATGAAGATCAAGCTGATCGCCGCGAAGGTGATCGCCTGCGAAAGGGTGGAGAAGAGCGACAAGCTGCTGAAGGAGACCCTGGACATCGGCGGCGGCCAGACCAAGACCGTGTGCTCCGGCATCGCCAAATTCTACACGCCCGAGCAGATGGTGGGCAAGACCGTGGTGCTGGTGAACAACTTCGCGCCCCGCAAGATGGCCGGCCAGGTGTCCGAGGGCATGCTGCTGTGCGCCGAGGACCCGGACGGCAGCGTGCGTCTTCTGACCGTGGACGGCGACGTCGCCCCGGGCAGCGAGATCGGCTGACGACTTTGAGGGGGGACATGTCCCCCCTCAATGCTTCCCCCTGACAGATTCGCCTGAAATCGCAGGCGATTTCCGGGCGGCGAATCTGCAAGGGTTGAATTCTGCGGTGCAGAATTACATTCCGTCCCGGCGCACATGTCGCCGGGAACGGATTGGAAATCGGGGCGCTGCCGCCCCGATACCCCCGGCAAGCTTGTCAGAACCAGGGAAGCCGGGTCGGATGAGGTGTTTGCCATGCGCTTATTCGATACCCATTGCCACATTGCGGATCCGCGCTTTGACGGAGATCGGGATGCGGTCATACAGAGGATGCTGGACATCGGCGTGGCCCGGGCGCTGGTGGTGGCCGATCCTCGGGAGCCCGTCTACGACGGCCCGGAGGACGAGGGCGGCAAGCCGGTGGCCGTGGGCAACGAGGATAAGGTGTTTGAGATCGTGGACGGCCGCGACTTCCTGTACGGGGCCGTCGGCGTGCATCCCCACAACGCCTCCGGCTGGGACGCCGACGCCGAGGCGACGGTTCGCCGGTATCTGGGACACCCGAAGTGCCGCCTGCTGGGGGAGATCGGGCTGGACTACCACTACGACCTGTCGCCCCGCAACGTGCAGCGGGATGTGTTCGACATCCAGCTGGACATGGCCTGCGCGCTGGGCGTGCCGGTGCAGCTGCACATCCGCGAGGCCCACGGCGATTGCCTGGAAATGCTGCGCGCCCGGGCGAAATCGGGACGCATGCCCGCGGGCATCATGCACTGCTATACCGGCAGCTGGGAGAGCGCGAAGATCTACCTGGACCTGGGGCTGTACATCAGCCTCTCCGGCGCGGTGACCTTCAAGAACGCCCCGAAGCTTTCCGAGGTGGCGGTCAACACTCCCGCCGACCGGCTGCTGATCGAGACCGACTGCCCCTACATGGCCCCGGTGCCCCTGCGGGGTCGGCGCAACGAGCCCGCCTTCATCGCGCTCACCTTTGAGAAGGTAGCCCGGCTTCGGGGCGAAGACCCGGAGACCCTGGCCGAACAGCTGTGGCAGAACAGCAACCGGGCGATGGGGATTGGGGAATAGGGAACAGGAATAGTGGCTGCCGCGCGGATGACGCTTGCATCCCGTCCAATCCCAAGGCCCCGGTATACGCGAAGATCCTTCGCTGCGCGCCGTGCGAAGGATCTTCTTGCACCTTCAGGGGACCGGATTGCCACGTCGGCCCAAGAATACGGGCCTCCTCGCAATGACAACTTACGGGGCAGGGCGTTGT